>DATCGA010000621.1:0-2173 GCA_036509215.1 Trebonia sp. | reverse complement strand
GGACGAGGAGATCGCCGTCGCCCTCGAAGGCGCGGCCGCGGGATTCCGCCAGCGCGGCGGCGACACCGGGGCCCTGGCCTGGTATCAGCGGGCGGCCGAGCTCAGCGCCGACCCGGTCGCCAAGGCCAGGCGGCTGACTCTCGCCGCCGAGACCGCCGCCGGATCCGGTGACCTCGACCAGGCCGCCGCCCTCGCCGCCGAGGGCCTCGTCCTGACCATGGCCGTCCCGGCGCCGGAGCGCGCCTGGACCTGGAGCGCCCGGGCGCTCCAGGTCCAGGCGACGGTGGCGTTCCTGCGTGGTGATCCGGCGGCCGCGCACCGGCGGCTGCTCGAGGCCAGCGAGCTGATCGCACCGGCCGACCAGGAGCAGGCGAATGCGCTGCTCATCGAGGCGGTGCACAGCGGCTGGTACGTCGGCCAGGACGAGCTGGCCGAGGGCGTGACCCGGCTCGAGGGACTGCGGCTGCGGCCGACGGCGCTGGAGCAGCTGCTGCTGCGCGCGGTGGCGCCGATCCTCGGCCGGCCCGTCGACGGGTCCGATCCTGACAGCGCGCTGGCCGAGGCCAGGTCGGCCGCGGCCGGGAACGCGCCCGGCCTGGTGCTGGTCTGCGGGCTGGCGCTGCTGCTCGGCCAGGACCGGGCCGCGCAGCAGATCGGCGACGAGCTGAGCCGGGAGCTGCGGGCGGCGGGGCAGATCGGCTGGCTGCCGTCAGTGCTGTTTTACGCCGGGTCCGCCCAGGCGTACGGCGGGCGCCACGAGGAGGCGGTGCGGACCGTCGCCGAGGGGCTGCGGCTGGCCCGCGACACCGGGCAGCAGCGCTGGGTGGACGCGCTGGCCGAGCCCCTCGCGCTGCTCGCGGCCGCGCGCGGCGACGAGCAGCTGTGCCGTCAGCTCGCCGACGAGGCGCTCAGCCGGACCAGCCGGCCCGCCTGGAGCGTGCCCTGGACCGCCTCCACCCTGGGCCTGCTCGACCTCGGCCTCGGGCGCGCCGAGTCGGCCCTGGCCCGGCTGGAGACGCTGGCGGAAGGGCGGCGGTTCTTCCACATCCCGGCCACCAGGTCCACCCCCGACCTGGTGGAGGCGGCGGTACGGCTGGGACGGCCCGAGGCGGCGGCCGAGCCGCTGGCGCTGTTCGAGACGTGGTCGCGCAACACCGGCCAGTCCTGGACGACGGCCCTCGTGCGGCGCTGCCGGGCCCTCCTCGACGGTGACGAAGACCTGTTCCTGGCGGCACTCGCCCTGCACGAGGGGGACAGCCGGCCGTTCGACGAGGCGCGGACCCGGCTGCTGTACGGCGAGTGGCTGCGCCGGGAGAAGCGCAAGGCCGACGCCCGTGCCCAGCTCCGCATCGCGCTCGAGACCCTCGAGCGGATCGGCGCCGCCCCGTGGGCGGAGCGCGCCAGGGCCGAGCTGACCGCGACCGGGATCACCGGCCGGGCCGACGACCACGGCCCGTCGGGCAGCCTCACCCCGCAGGAGCTGCAGATCGTCCGGCTGGCCGCGCAGGGGCTGTCTAACAAGGACATCGCCGCGCAGCTGTTCCTCAGCGCGCGAACCGTCGGGCACCACCTGTACAAGGCGTACCCGAAGCTCGGCGTGGCCTCCCGGGGCGAGCTCGCCGACCTGGTTCTCGGCTGAGGCAGCCGCCGACCCGGCCGGTTCAGCCGGGCAGTTCGCAGCGCACCGGAAAGTTGACCGAGTTGGCGATGAAGCAGAGCTGATTGGCGCGCTCGTGCAGCTCCGCGGCGCGCTCCGCGTGCTCGGGTGACGCGAACCGGACGTCCGGGCGCAGCGTGATCTGTTCGAAGTGGCCGCCGCCGTCGGGGGTTTCGACCATGGTGCCTTCGGCCTGATCGCGGTAGTCAGTCACCACCACGCCTGCGGCCGCGCAGACGTGCAGGAACGAGAGCATGTGGCACTGCGACACGGACGCGACGAGCAGCTCCTCCGGATTCCAGCGGGCCGGGTCGCCGCGGAAGGCGGGGTCGGAGCTGCCGGGGATCGTCGGCTTGCCGGACCCGCTGATCTCATGCGTCCGCTCGTAGTCGCGGTAGCCGCTGGTGCCGGAACCGGTGTTGCCGGTCCAGGTCACGGTGGTCTGATAGCGATGGCTGATGGGCATGATCACGCTTCCTTGGTGTGTGACGGATTGGCGTCTGGTGGCCTGGTGCC
>DATCGA010000620.1:0-8346 GCA_036509215.1 Trebonia sp. | reverse complement strand
CGGCTGGTCCTGGGCGCCGGCTGCCAGCCGGGCGGCGTTCCTCGCGTGCAGCAGGTGAACCCGGCTCTCCACGTCGAAGGGGATGATGGTGGCGGCCGAGTCCGGCACCTGGCTGATCACCGAGGCGATCTTGTCCGCCGTCCGGTCGTGCAGCAGCCGCCCAAGCAGCGGGGCGTAGCCGCGCCTCGGCAGCACCACCGTGACCTGGGTCCCCGCGGCCTCCGCCTCGCGGCTGACCAGTTCGAGCGAAGCCCGGGTGAGCCGGCGGTCCGGGGTGTCGATCATCTCCAGCGGGATGTCCTGGCCGTACCTGACCCACTGCTCCCGCAGGGCCTCCGCCTGGGCGCTGTCGATGACGAAGTGCACCGCCCGCATGGTGGTGGGCCGCAGCCCCCGCGCGTACCTGATGGCGGCGAACGTCGCCAGGTCCACGTCGTCGACGAAGATCAGCACGACGCGCCGGCGGTAGTTCGGCTGCCTGGGCGGAATGCCCGCGGCCCGGCGGTCCCCGATGTTCTCCAGGATCTCGGCCTCGAGCCGGTACTCCCGGTTGAGCCTGATCAGCAGGTAGACCAGCACCGGGAAGACGATGACGATCAGCCAGGCGCCCTCGGTGAACTTCACCACCGCGAAGATGACTACGACCAGCGCGGTGTAGACGGCGGCGGTGGTGTTGATGATCCGGCGGCGTCGCCAGCCCCGCTCCTTCACCCGCTTGTGGTACTTGGCCATGCCGAAGCCGGCCATCGTGAACCCGGTGAACACGCCGATCGCGTAGAACGGGATCAGCCCGTTGACCACGGCCCGGGTGGCGACCAGCAGGCCCAGCGAGACCACCGTGAGCACGATGATGCCGTTGGACAGCGCGAGCCGGTGTCCGCGCTTGGTCAGCCAGCGGGGCAGGAAGGAGTCCGCGGCGACGAAGCTGGCCAGATAGGGGAACCCGCTGAAGCTCGTGTTGCCGCCGGTGAACAGGATCAGCGCGGTCGCGGCCTGCACCACGAAGTACATGAAGTGCCCGTCGCTGCCGAAGACGACGTTGGCCTCCTGCGCGAGCACCGTCGGGTAGCCGGCCAAGTAGGGGGTGGCGTGGGTGATGTGCGCCAGCCAGGAGATGCCCGCGATCAGGAACGCGACGATCGAGCCCTGGGTGATGAGGATCTGCCGCGCGTTGCGGCCCTCCGGCGGGCGGAGCGCGCCGACCGCGTTGGAGACCGCCTCGATGCCGGTCAGCGACGACCCGCCGTTGGCAAAGGCCTTCGCCAGCATGTAGATCAGCCCGACGCTGATCAGGCCCTCGGTGTTGTGCCCGAACGCGTAGATGGGGCCGGGGAACTTGCCCACCATCGGCAGCCCGCCGCCGAACAGCTCGCGGCTCAGGCCGACGACGATCATCGCCGCGACGGAAACCGAGAACAGGTAGGTCGGCAGCGCGAACGCCCGGCCCGCCTCGCGGATGCCGCGCAGGTTGATGTAACACATGATCAGCACGGCGACCACGGAGATGAAGACCAGGATGTTCGACCCGATCACCGGGATGGTGGCCAGCTGCGGGAAGGCGGAGACGATGGCGGCGCTGCCCGCCGCGGTCTGCACCGCGACCGTCACCGTGTAGTCGATGAGCAGCGCCACCGCCGCGACCTGGGCGACCCGCGGCCCGAAGTTCTCCCTGGCCACGACGTAGGAGCCGCCGGCCCGGGTGTAAACCGAGACGACCTCGCGGTAGGAGAGCACGACCAGCGCGATGCCGGCCAGCACGACGAGCGTCATCGGCAGGATCAGCGTGAACGCCGCCAGGCCGACGACCTGGACCATCTCGATCAGCATTTCCTCGGTGCCGTAGGCGGCCGAAGAGATGCCGTCGCAGGAGAGCACCCCGAGGGCGAGCGGCCGGGACAGCCGCTGTTCTGAAAGCTGCTCGTTGACCAGCGGCGGGCCGAGAAGCCTCCGTTTGAGCGCGTAGCCGAAGGTCTCCGGCAGCCGGGTGCCGGCCAGGCCGAAGCTGGCTGTCTCGTCGGCCACTAGCTACCGCCCCCATCCGCCGCCTCGCGGCCTTCTGACCGCCATCCTTCCCCTGACGCTGAGTGACAATCAGGGGCCGAATTCGTGCCCCAGGGGGCCTTCGGGCGGTGCCGCGGCCGGGACGCGAGGGGTGTCTTCTCATAGCGGGTTTCACGTTAGGCGCTGGCGTACCAGATCATCGCAAGGGCTGCGTTAATCCTCCTGAGCTGCGCGTTAAGGATTCATCAAGATCGGCCGCGTTAGGGCGAAGCAGGGGTTCAAATAGCAAGCACGATGACTGGAAGTAGGCATTCCGTGGCAGGGACGTGGCCGAGCCGCGGACCGCGTGGTTACGGACCGCGCAGGGACCCGGGCGCGCGAGCGCCGTGGCGGCGCGGCCTGCCCGCGCCGTACGTGCTGCCGGCCGGGTTCGCCGCCCTGCTCTTGATCGGCACCGTGGCGGCCGGGCTGCACGGCCGCCTTGACGCGACCGGGGTGCTGGTCTGCTGCGCGATCGTGGTCGCGGCGCTGGCCCCGGTGTCCGAGCCGACCGCGGCGGCGCCGCTGGCCGTGATCGGCTGGCTGACCGTGGTCGGGTTCTCCCGCCCGCCCTACGCCGACCTTCGGCTGACCGGCGCGGTCGCTTCCCGCGCGGCGATCACGCTGGCGGTGACCGCGGTCGCGGCGGCCGCCGCGGGAGCGGTAGTGCGACAGTGGTCCGCGCGGGTAAAACTAGAGACTGTGGACAGACGGAGCGAAAGCGGCATCGATCTCCGCCGGCAGCTGGCCGGCGGCGCGATCGCGGCCGTGGGCCTGCCCGCGCTGACCGCGCTGCTGACGTCCTTCGGCTCGCAGCTCGACCTCTCCGACGACCTGCTGATCTACCTGGTGCTGGTGGTCGGGGCCACCGTCGTCGGCGGCTTCTGGCCCGGGGTGTTCGCCGCCGTCGCCGCCTGCCTGCTGCTGAACTGGTACTTCACCGAGCCGCTGCACACGTTCACGATCGCCGAACCGAGGAACCTGCTGGCGCTGGTGCTGTTCGTCACCGTCGCGGTCGCGGTGAGCAGCGTGGTCCACCTGGCCGCGCGGCGGGAGGCGGACGCGTCCCGCAGCGCGCGGGAGACCCAGTCGCTGCTCAGCCTGGCCCAGACCGTGCTCGGCGGCGCGGACACCCCGGGCGACGTCCTCGACCACCTGACCAGCAGCCACGGCGGCCACGCCCAGCTCCTGGAGCGGGTAAGCGGCCGCTGGATCATGGTCGCGTCCAGCGGCTCGCCCGACCCGGGCGCGAGCACCCTCCGCTTCGAGGTCCGCCCCGACCTCGCCCTCGAGGTCAACGGCCAGGCCGTCAGCGCCACCACCTCGCTGCTGGCCGGGTACACGGCGCAGGCGGTGGCGGCCCTCGACCGGGCCCGGCTGCGCACCCAGGCCGCGCAGGCCGAGGCGCTGGCCGAGGGCGACCGGATGCGGACCGCCCTGCTCCGCGCGGTCAGCCACGACCTGCGCACCCCGCTCGCCTCGATCAAGGCCAGCGTGTCGAGCCTGCGGCAGACCGACGTGAGCTGGTCGCCCGAGGACGAGGCGGAGCTGCTGGCCAATGTCGAGCAGAACGCCGACCGGCTCGACGCGCTGGTCGGCAACCTGCTCGACATGAGCCGGCTGGAGGCCGGGTCGCTGGCGCCGTTCCTGCGCGCGACCGCGATCGACGAGGTCGCGCCGGTGGCCCTGCGCGGGCTGGACGACTCCGAGCAGATGCTGATCGTCGTCCCCGACGACCTGCCCCTGGTCCGGGCCGACCCCGGGCTGCTCGAGCGGGTCTTCGCCAACCTCTTCTCCAACGCGCTGCGGCACTCCCCGACCGATCAGCGGCCGTCGCTGCGCGCCCGCGAGGACGGCGACCGGGTGATCCTGGACGTGATCGACCACGGCTGCGGGGTCCCGGCCGACCTCAAGGAGCGGATCTTCGAGCCGTTCGCCCGGCTGGACGAGCGGTCGCCCGGCGTCGGGCTCGGGCTCGCGGTCGCCAAGGGGTTCGCCGAGGCGATGGGCGGCTCGATCGTCGCCATCGACACCCCCCGCGGCGGGCTCACCGTCCGGGTGACGATGCCCGCCCTGACCAGCGATGTGCCCGCCGCCCTGGGGGCCGATCAGTGACTCGGGTGCTGGTAATCGACGACGAGCCGTCGATCCTGCGGGCGCTGCGGATCAACCTGACCGCGCGCAACTACGAGGTCTCGACCGCCTCCGACGGCGCGTCCGGCCTGCTGGCGGTGTCGCGCGAGCGGCCCGACGCGGTGATCCTCGACCTCGGCCTGCCCGACATGGACGGGACCGAGGTCATCCACGGGGTCCGCGGCTGGTCGACGACGCCGATCATCGTCTTGTCGGTCTGGGGCGCGGAGCCGCAGAAGGTGGCCGCCCTCGACGCCGGCGCCGACGACTACGTGACCAAGCCGTTCGGCATGGACGAGCTGCTTGCGCGGCTGCGGGCGGCGGTCCGCCGGTCAGCCCCGGCCCCGGACGAGCCGGTGGTCACCACGCCCGACTTCACCGTCGACCTGGCCGCCAAGCGGGTCATCAGGGACGGCGCCGACGTCCGGCTGACCCCGACCGAGTGGCAGCTGCTGGAGATCCTGGCCCGCAGCCGGGGCCGCCTGATCACCCAGAAGCAGCTGCTTCAGGACGTCTGGGGCCCCTCGTACGGGTCTGAGTCCAACTACCTGCGGGTCTACATCGCCCAGCTCCGCCGCAAGCTCGAGCCCGAGCCCTCCCGCCCCCGCTACCTGCTCACCGAGCCCGGCATGGGCTACCGCTTCCAGGCCTAGCTTTCACCAGCGCTGCGTTCGGCGGTAGCGCGGCCTCCAGATGGCGCGGTAGGCCAGCCGGGCGGGCGGCGGGAGCGTGCCGATCGCGGCCGCGGCCTGGTCCGGGTCGGCGCCGTCGGCCAGCCAGGCGAACATCTCGCCGCCCGCCGACAGCCCGTTCTTGCGCACGATCTTGAATCCGACGCTGCGCCACTCGGCGCTGGTGAGCGCCTCGCCGATGAGCGGCAGGCCGTCCCGCTCCTCGTGCGCGAGGTGGCCGGCCAGCGACGCGGCGAGCGCGCCGGCGGCGTCGCCGACCGCGCCGGCGTCGGCCCGGTGCCCGGCCTCGGCGCGGGCGAAGGCGTCGTCGACGGCGGCCAGCAGCGGGTCGATCTGCTGGTGCTCCGACTCCATCGCGTCGAGCACCGACTGCGCGTGATCGCTGTTCGGCAGCCGCTCACGCAGGGCCGGCCAGACGAGTCCGTCCTCGGCCGTGTGGTGCAGGTGCAGCTGCCGCTTGAACAGCTCCCAGCCCGCCTGGACCGAGGCCCGTCGCCCCGGGTCGGGCAGATCCGCGAAGCTGGCCGCCCGCGCCAGCTGCCGAAGGTCGCGCCGGAACGCCGCGTGCGCGGCGAGCATGATCGTCAGGTCCGCGTCGCCGGTCCCGTGCCTGGCGGCGTCGCTCCTGCCGGGCAGGTTCCGGGTGGTCACGAGCCCTCCCCCGGCTGCGCCCGCCCGCTCGCCATGGCGGCCCGCAGGCCGGCGCTGAGGCCGCGCAGGGTGCGGACGGTGGTCTCGACGTCGGACGGGCTGAGCTGCTCGTACAGCGGCGCGGTGATCCCGCTGATCAGGCCTGCCACCCGCGCGCGCAGTTGCGCGCCGTCGGCGGTGATCTCGACCGCCCCGTCGTCGGCCGTGACCAGCCCGGCGGCCGCCAGGCCGCCGGCCAGCTGGCCGGCCGACGGCAGGTCCAGGTCGAGCCAGTCGGCCAGGTCACGGACGTAGTCGTCGGTCGCGGCGGCGTCGCCGAGGACGCCGAGCCGCTGCAGGGCGAGGTAGTTCTCGCGGGTGGCGCCAGCCTGCGCCACCTTCTCGACGAGCACCCCGCTCAGGACCGACTGGGCCTGGCCGACGGCCTGGCCGACCGCCTGGCCGGCCGACATGGCCGGCTTGGCAGGCGCGGCAGGCATGGAGTCTGGCTGTGTCTGGGTCATCGTGATGATCCTCTGTCTCTGTGCTAGACCTTGATTACCGGAGAACGCTAGGCACGCTACCCTCTAGGAAACCTAATGTCTAGGCTTCCTAGTTAATAAGGAACCGAAGGATTATGACTGAGTCCCCTGACCACGACCGGCGGCGCCTCGAGAGCGAGTTCCTGCTCGCGCTGCGCCGCTCCGGCGCGGTGATGCAGCTGCTCGGCTCGGCCTCGGCCGAGCGGATCGGCATCAACGTGACCGATCTGAACTGCCTGAACATCCTGGCGCTGAGCGGCCAGCTGACGGCGGGCGAGCTGGCCCGGGCGACCGGGCTGACCACCGCGTCGATCACCGGGGTGCTCGACCGGCTGGAGGAGGCCGGCTTCGTCCGCCGCGAGCGGGACGCCCACGACCGGCGGCGGGTCGTGGTGCACCTCGACCCGACCCGCGGGCTGCGCGACGTCGCCCCGGTGTTCGCGCCCGTGGTCGAGGCCTGGCGGGTGGCCGCGGCCCAGTACACCGACGAGCAGCTGGCCCTCATCCTCGGCTTCCAGGCCCAGCTGGAGCAGATCATGCGCGACCGCCTGGTCGAGCTGCGTGGCGGCGACCAGCCCCGCCAGGCATAGGCCTGGTCCAGTGGGCCAGCCTGTCCGGCGGCCGCGCTCGCTACGAGAGTATTTCGGCAGCCATCCGCTGGCTCCCTGATCAATTTCCCCCAAGTACGCGAGCCACCGGACACTTCCTTCATGCATTCCAACACTCCCGCATTAAGTCCAACAAATTAACGGGGTTGGAGATTAAGAACCGCGTGATTGTTGTTCGAATGCACCGTGTGCGTGTTGCCCAAAAAAGATGATCTTGAAATATTGGATATGGCTAAGATCGGCGTTTAGGTTAAAGGTTGGTTAACGGGAATGCTTAGGGTAGCCAACGATGTCGGAATCGTGAGACGCTTCCGTTGTCATTGGGTGTGCCCCGCAAAACGGGCGCATGGGGAGAGGGCGAATCTGGAATGAAGCAGGCATGGTAGACGGATAAGAATGCCGGGGCCGGTGTGCGGCCCGGGCGAGCGCGTCGAGCGATCTTTCATCGACGCCTATCACTTCCAGCAGCTTTCGACTTAGCAGCTGGGACCATTTCTTCGGCTGTCGCCGTTTGTTCATGCTGCGGACACTGTCTTGAGCGTGAATTCCCGCTATCGCGCGGCTGGCCTGCTGGCATCCAAGGAGGAAATAAGTGCGTGGGCTTTCGCACGGCCAGAAAAGGATCGGGATATTCGCCGCAGTCGGCGCAGCCTGCTTCGGCGCGCAGCTCGCCCTGCTTACCGCGATGGCGCATCTTGGGGCTGACCGTCCGATCGCGAATGCGATCGGTTTCGCCATTTCCGCGCAACTTAACTTCCTGCTCAGCAGCAAGCTCACCTGGCGGGACCGGCCCGTTTCCGGACGCCGCGATGCCGGGGCCAGGTGGCTCGGCTACAACGCCACGGCCCTGGTGTCGCTGGGCGTCAACACCGCCGTCTTCACCCTCGTCTACCAGGCGATCGGCACCACGCCGGCCGCTGCGCTCGGTGTCGTGCTCGGCACCTGCGTCGTCTACTTGACCTGCAACCTCCTCGTCTTCCGGGGCGTGCGGCAGGCGCCCGGGCCGGAGCCGCAGGCCGTGCTCGCGACAGAAACTGACCAGGCGGTGGCGCGATGACCACGGGAACGATCTCCGACGGCGTTGCCGTCGTGATGCCGGCCTTCCGCGAGGAGGCCAACCTGACGGGCACCGTTGAGGACATGCTCGCCGCCCTGGACACGATGGGCGACGAACACCTGGTGGTCATCGTCAACGACGGCAGCGACGACCGGACCGGCGAGGTGGCCGACGAGCTAGCCGCCAGGTACCCGGGCCGGGTTCACGTGGTGCACCACGAGGTCAACAGGGGCTACGGCGCCGCAGTGCGGACCGGCATCGCCACCGCGCTCGACCGCACCGACGTGCCCTGGATCTTCCTCACCGACTCAGACGGCCAGTTCAAGAGCGACGAGCTGCCCCGGTTCGTCGCCGAGGCGTGCGCCGAGCGCGCTGACGCGGTCATCGGATTCCGGCCGCGCCGCGCCGACCCGACCATGCGCAAGGTCAATGCCTGGCTCTGGACGCGGGCGTCCAGGCTGCTGCTCGGCGTGGGCGCCAGGGACGTGGACTGCGCATACAAGCTGGTTGGCAGGCGCGTGCTCGACGGCGTCCAGTTGCACGGCGACGCGGCGCTCATCTCGCCGGAACTGCTGATGAAGATCCGTGCCAGGGACGCGCGGATCCTGCAGCGGCCGGTCCGGCACTACCCCCGCCTGCACGGC
>DATCGA010000619.1:0-4318 GCA_036509215.1 Trebonia sp. | reverse complement strand
GCCGTGCAGCGAGGAGCTGATGGTCGGCGCGGCGATGGTGGTGATGGTGGAGTCAAGCAGGTCCATGATGTCCGCGACCAGGACGATGCCGAGGACCAGCCATGCCGCCGCGGGCAGCCTGGATGCCTCGTCGGCCGGCTTTGAGGACACGTGCACGCTCATCGGAAGCTCCTCGGGGGGTCGGTGATTGCCGAACGATCACTGACCGTTTCGGGGTGCTGGGCTTGTTGTGCCGGGGTGACGGGCTGCCGCTTGAGGTAGCGGTCGGTGAAGGCACTCAGCGGCGGCGAGGAGGACGAGTTCACGGACATGGGACTCCCTTGTGATGATGGGGAGTCGGGGCCGCAGCGCCTATCGTGTGAGTGCGCCTCGGGACAGATCGCATGCGGTCTCGACTCGGGTGTACGGCCCCTGGCCGGTGTTGCCACACCGGTCAGGGGTTTCGCTGTTCTGCGTTGGGGTGCAGGTCGGTGGGTCCAATCCGGCACATCGGCGTCAGATCGCGCCGGTGCCGTCGTCGTAGTCGGGATGGTTGACGGCGCCCTGTCGCCAGTAGCCGCGGGTGACGACGCTGTGGCGATCGAGTCGGCCGTCGGCGACCAAGTACGTCCTGGCCTGGCGTATCGCGCTCGCCTCGCCGGCCACCCAGCAGAAACCAGGGCCCGCGGGGAGACCGTCGCCCAGCGCCGACAGCAGGATCGAGCCCGGCGCGATGCCGGCTCCGCGCGTCCGCCAGTGCACTGATGCCGACGACTGGTCCGGCAACTCGACGCGGTCACTGGCGTCGTCGACCTCGATGACGCACCGGATCGGGAGTGATCTCTCGACTTCCAGAATGGTCGCCACTGCCGGGATAGCCGAGCTGTCGGCGGCCAGCAGAACCCAGCGGGCCGACTCGGGCACGTGGAATCCGCTGCGCCGCGGTGACGTCACCGCGATCTCCTCTCCCGGCCGCGCGGTGGCCGCCCACGTCGATGCCGGCCCGTCACCATGTAGGAACACGTCGATGTCGACCTCGTTCACCTCGGGTCGGAATGCGCGCGCGGTGTAGGTACGCATGATCAGTGGGGCCGCCGGGTCGAAACTGACCAGCCCGTCGTCGTCTGGCGTAGGCAGGATGAGTTTGCGCGTACCGGGCGCCGGCAGCAGCAGCTTGAAATGGCTGGCCGGACCCGGGTAGGCAAAGCCGGCGAGGGCGGGGCCGGTGACTGTTACCCGCACGAGGTGCGGGCTGAGCTGGGTCCTCTGGCTGACCGTGGCCCGCAGCGGCGCCGGGCGGCGGCGCGAGCGGGTGGCGTCGGTGGTGGCGGTCATGATTTGTCGCCGGTCTCGCCAGCCGGCCCGGCTTGCGGCTCGGGCGGCGTCGAGGCGCTGTCGGCGAGCATGAGGTACAGCTCCCGGCGGGCTCGATCGAGGATCTCCCGGGCAGCGGTGACCTGCGCGGTCGTTCCGCCCTGCGCAACCGCACGCGCGGCCGTGTCCAGCTGTTCCATCGCGCCGCGCAGATCGCTGTTCGGTCCGGCCTGCACAGCGCTGAACGGATCGCTGAATGAGGCCTGGTTGGCCGTCAGGAACTCGTGCCCAGCCTCGGTCAAGGTGACCAGTTTCCGGCCGGCATCGGCGACGACGGACACTAGGCCTTCGTCTTCCAGTTGTGCGATGGTCGGGTAGATCGTGCCCGGACTCGGGCGCCAGGCACCCGACGTCCGCTCGGTGATGGCCGACATCAGTTGGTAGCCGTGCATGGGTTGCTCGTTGAGGAGCAGGAGCACTGCAGCTCGGACGTCGCCGCGCTGAGCCCGACCTCGACCTCGGCCGCCGCCGGTCCAGTGCCCCCCATCGTGCGCCCCGTGGCTATGCCCGTCGTATCGGCCTTCGGAGTCGTGATGGTGGCGCCAGCCTTGTCCGGGCTGACCTTGAAATTCCGGTGACTCCGCAGGGTGTGCGTATCGCATGTTCCGATCCATTCTGAGATCATATCTTGTGCGGTAACGATATATCGTTACCGCACAAGATACAACTGGACTACGGGGTCTTGACGTCCGCCGTGCCGATCCCCTCCGTGGCCTGCTGGGCCTGTTCTGCGGAGGCGGCGGGCTGCCGCCTGAGGTAGCGGTAGGCGAAGGCGCTGCCTGCGGCCAGGGCGATGGCGGTGACGGCCAGGGCGAGGGTGTAGCCGTTGTCGAAGGCGCTGGCGGCGGCGTCCAGCAGAGTGCGGGCCTGGCCGGCGGGGAGGTGGCCTGCGGCGGCACGGGCTGCATCGATGCTTCCCGCGGCCCGGGCGGGGGCGGTCGCAGGGAGGTGGATCGTGTGGGTGTAGAGGGCGGTGAGGATGGTTCCGATGACGGTGACGCCGACGAGGCTGCCAAGCTCGTAGGAGACCGACTCGATGGAGGAGGCCATGCCGGCGCGCTGCGGCGGGGCGCCGCTGATGATCGCGACCGAGGCGGCGACCATCACGACGCCCAGGCCCGCGCCGGCCAGGACCAGGCCTGGCACGACCCAGGCCGGACTCCAGGCGGCGTCCAGCAGGGCAACGGCACCGGGCGTCAGCAGCAGGGTGAGCAGGACGCCGAGGGCGCCTAGGAGCAGGCCGCCGCCGATCAGCGGGCGCGGCCCGGTGCGGTGGAGCAGGCCGCCGGCCAGCACGCCGACGGGCAGGGAGCCGGCCGCGAACGCTGTCACGATCAGTCCCGCGTGCAGGGGGGTCAGGCCCAGGACGAGCTGCAGGCGCTGGGTGAGGAGCAGCTCGACGCCGGCGGTGGCGGCCATCGCCAGCGCGGCCGCGATCACGCCGGTGAGCAGGCTCCGGTTGCGGAACAGGGAGAAGTCGATCAGCGGGTAGGCCTGGCGGCGCTGGCGGCGCGCGAACATCCAGCCTCCGGCCGCCGCGGCCAGCAGGGCGAGAACGATAGCCAGCGGCACCGGGCTGGGCTTGGCGGCTTCCTGGACGGCGTAGACGAGGCCGGCCAGGGCGACCATGGCCTGCAGGGAGGCGATCAGGTCCCAGGGGCGGTCGCGGTGGCCCGAGCCGCCCGGCACGAGAACGGCCGTCGCGGCCAGGGCGAGCAGCGCGACGGGGATGTTGAGGAGGAAGACCGAGCCCCACCAGAAGTGCTGGAGCAGCAGGCCGCCGACGATCGGGCCCAGGGCGGCGCCGAGTACGGCCATGGTGCCCCAGACGCCGATGGCGATGCCGCGCTCGCGCTCGTCGTCGAAGGTGATGCGGATCAGTGCCGAGGTGGCGGGCAGCATCGCCGCCGCCCCGACCGCCAGGAAGGCCCGCGCGGCGATCAGCACCGGCGGGGAGAGGGCGAACGCGGCCAGCAGGGAGGCGGCCGCGAACAGGGCCAGGCCGGCCAGGAACATCCGCCTGTGGCCGATGCGGTCTCCGAGCGTGCCCGCGCCGGGCAGCAGCGCGGCTATCACCAGCGGGTACGCGTTGATGATCCAAAGTTTCTGCTGGGCGTCGGCCTGCAGGCTGCGGGTCAGGGTGGGCAGGGCGGTGTAGAGCACCGTCGTGTCCACGGAGACCATCAGCAGTCCCGCCGAGACGGTGGCAAGCACCAGCCAGCGTCGTGTCTTGCTCATGGTGCACCTATGGCTTCCGGTTGAGGTGGGCTTTGCAGGGATGCGTCAGGCCGGCGGCCCGGTCAGCGCGGTGATCCTGCGGATCAGGGCTTCCTTGACCTCGGGGGCGAGCGGGGCCGGCCGGGTCGCCTCGAACAGCCACAGGCCGTCGGCGGCCAGCCGCGCGAGGAACAGGTCCAGCTCCGCCGGATCGGGCACCGACGGCTGGGGCACCCAACGCGCCATCAGGTCGTTCCACACCTGCGCCAGCTCGGAGCTGGCCGCCGACTCCACCATGAACGCCAGCTCCGCCTTGCTGGCCGGGCCATGCGCGTTGACCCGCGCATAGGCCGCCGCGCGCTCCTGCGCCGTCGACTGCTCCAGCGGCTTGCCCAGTTCTGTGAGCAGTTGCTCCTCCCACGTTCCGGTCAGGTGCCGCTGGATCGCTATCAGCAGGTCGTCGCGGGTGCGGAAGTGGTACATGAGCCCGGGCTTGGTCAGGCCGGCCTCCTCGGCCGCCGCCTCCAGGGTCAGGGCGGTGATGCCGTGCCGCTCGGTCACCCGCACCGCGGCCTGCAGAATCTGGGTCCTCGAACTTGGTCGCATCTCATAACTTTACCATCCGGAAGGTAAAGTTACGAATTTGGGGAACGCGGCCCCGCCCGGCTCCCGAACCTCGTCCGCCCCAGCCTCGCGCAGCGGGCGCAGACCCCGGGCAGGCCGGGGAGCTGGAAGGAGTCCCGGCCAA
>DATCGA010000618.1:0-16955 GCA_036509215.1 Trebonia sp. | reverse complement strand
TGGGCAGTTCGAGGCCGTCGATCCGGGCCTGCACATGCTGCCTGAACTGCTCGGCGAATCGCCTCTCGAAGGTGCGTCGGCCCGGGTCAGCGAGGAACCCGCGCAGGTCGTCGCACAGACCACAGGCACAGCCGCCGGCGGGCAGTTCGATCGACCAGTCGTCGTGCGCGCGGAACGGGCGCTCCAGCCGCGCGCGGAGGCGGCCGGCGCAGTCGTCGGCCAGCACGCCAAGCCCCGTGCGTGGCAGGGCCGTCTTGCCTGGTGGCAGCAGTGCGGCGGCTCGCAGGGCGGACATCTCCAGCGCGACGATGGAGTCGTCTTGCTTCCGAACGTAGTGAGAGATCGTGTCCACCGTGCTGACCGCCCCGATCGCCGCTGCCGCCGACAACAGCGAGGCAAGCGGTTCGCCGAGCTTGGTGAGCTGCTGATCGCGTCGGCTGGGCGATGCCACGCCGGGCACCGGACGCATTGCCTGTTCCGCCCACTCCCACGCAAGGTCAACCAGGCGCTGCGCGGCTGCCGTGCCGGCACCGCCGGCGGCGTGCAGGCCTTCGCACACGCCGGGCAGCCATTCCGCCACCCACTGAGGTCGCTCCCACCCGCCGTATGGCCAGACCCGCTGATTCCCGGCGAACCACGTCTCAAGCAGCTCTACCGTCCAGCGCTTGCCATAGTGGCTGGTGACCTCCGCGAACGAGCTCACGGTCGCGGCTGTCAGGTCCTCGAGCCGGAACGCGCGCAACAGCATCATCGCGCTCGCCTCGTCCGCCGCCGCTCGGCCCGCTCGCAACGCCTTATCGAAGAGCTCCGAGGCGCCGCCCTTGTCCCCCGGCAGCCGGTTGCGCACGGTGGCGTCCCAGAACGGCGCCAGCGTCATGGCAGCGGCCCGAGCGCCGGGTGCATCGCCTGCCGTGGCCATCGCCGCGAGCTGTTCGAGAGCCCAGACGGGTGCGGGCTCCGCCCGGTTCGCGAAGGCCAGCGCCCGGGGCCAGACGACGACCGCCGCCCGGTGATACCAGCGGTCAAGCGTGTTGCCGTAGTTCCCCATATACCCCTCGTACTGCGAATCAAGGGGCTTCAGGTAGTCCGTCGGGGTAGACGCGCATACGTCGCAGGCTGCCACCGACAGCGAGGTTTCCTCCAGACCGGTGCCCGTCGGCCCGGTCCAGTGCGTGAGCGCGACCTCGGAGTCGACCAACTCGTGAATCTGGAGGCCCGCAGGTTCGCTGTCGGGCGCGTGATCGTTGTCGTGGCCGTCGCCATAGTCGTCCCTCCAGCGTCGGCCTGGGTATTCGTACCTGTCGAAGGCAGAAGCGCCGTGCTGCGTTCTGATGTCGGCCAGCGCGAGGATGGCCTCGCAGCCGGCGTCGTCGGCGGCCGCCCGCAGCAGTGCGACTCGGTCGGCGTCGGCGCCCTTGAGCCTGCCCCAGTCCAGCGCGCGGGGCGTGTACTCGTGGTCGAGAAGGTAGACGAGACGGTTCGGGGTGTCGGTCGCTGGCCCGTGGTAGTAGCGGGGAGCCGGGGTGGCGAAGTGCTCGCGGAGGAGGCCTGTCACCTCGGCGATGGTGCCCGCGTCGCCCTCCGGGCGGCTGGTGTCACCGCGCAGCAGCAGGTTATAGGTGAGGGTGAGCCGGTAACCGGACTTCACCTTCAGGACTTCGTGCCGGCAGTCGGCGTAGAAGGCGACGATCGAGAGCGCTGCCCTCGTTCCTCGATACGCCTTCTCCTCGCCGTCGCGCTCCACGATGAGCTCGCCGCCGGCGTAGGTCGATGGCAGCGTTACCACCAGGGTGCCGATCATCGAGTCGTCCTTCTCGGAATCCTGATGCGAGAGGAAGAACTGACCCGGCTCGTAGACCAGGAGCGAGTGCAGATCGGCGGTCAGCTCGGCGCGGTGCGGAAGCCCCAGCTCATCCTTCACCGTCGTCAGGATGTCCGTCAGCGAGGTGTCGCTCCAGACCGCGCTGACGAGGCGCTTCGGGATCTCCCAGGTGTCGCGGACGTCCGGGTCGGTCAGCGTCTCCGCGCCCCGCCCGAACCGGGCCGGCTCGCCGAACTCGATGAGCTTGCGCACCTTCGCGGGCGTCAGCGGGAACCGGACGCGCCCGATTCCCTCGACGTGCAGGCTCAGGTCGTCAAGCGCCGCCGTCAGCTCGACGCTGGACGCGCTCTTCACCTCGCCGCCCAACGTCCTGGCCAGTATGTCTCGCGCCGCCGTCACCATGGTCAATTCCCCCGGGCAATCAGAAACCGACGCTTTTCGCGGTTCCTTCGAATCGCAGTGTGTCACCGTGCTCTGACATTTCGGGGGTAATCCTGGAGGCTTCAGGAAACGGTCCGCGGCAAGCCTTAGCCGCAGGCGAGGGCGGTGGTGTCATCGATGTTGACGTACCAGTGCCCCGCTACCTCGGTCGCCTCCAGCCACTGCTCGCTGCCCGGCACCTCGGGGAAGACGGGGACGTCCTGCCCGCCGAAGCTTGCCACCGCCTTGACCGTGAAGCGCACGGTCGCGGCCGAGCTCCCTGCAGGCTCCGCCGACGTGATGTGCAGGGCGGACACGGTCATGGTCGGACCGCCGCTGCCCAGGTTTGACTCGACGCACGACCGCTGGGCCGGCAGCACCCTCGCCGCCACCGCGGTGGTGTTGTTGCTGCCGAGCGCGGCCCAGAACGCCGTGACCGCCTGCTCGGCCGAGGTCGTCTGGCTCGGGGTCAGCGTCCCCGACACCGGCGGCGGGCTGCTGCCAGCGGAGCTGCCGGAGGCGGAGGCAGAGGAGGAGCCGGAGGCAGAGCCTGAGGTGATGAACTGCGATTCCTGGGCGACCTGCGATGCGGGCGGAGCCGAGATCCGGACCGGCACCCCGAAGTCGTAGAAGTCGGTGGTCATGGTGATCTTCGTGCCGGCCGGCGCGCCAGAACCGGTCGGCATCGCCAGCGACAGCTTCTCCCGTCGGACCAGATTCTGGGAGTCCACCCAGACGTCCACCGGGATCTGGGCGGTGCCGAAGCTCTTGAGGAAGGCCTCGACGGCGGCCCGATCCGCGCCGGGGATCTTAGCCCCGGCCTTCGCCGGGTCGATCTTCAAGGAGAAGCCCGTCACCGGCACCCCCCGGATCACGCTGGGGCCGAGCTTGGTCACGCTGCTTGACGCCGCCGTCAGCGACGCCAGCAGGCCGGCCGGATCTTCACCACCGTCAAGCGGTCCGAGCATCCCGCCCATGTCGGCAGCATCGCCTGCCGCCCCGTCCGGCAGGGCGACCCAGGTCTTTCCCTTCGGCAGCCCGCTCCCGTCGGAGCCCGAGCCGCTGACGGCGGCGGGGACCTTGATGTACATCGTCGGCGGCAGGAAGATCTCCGTCATGCCGACCGGGCTCTGCATGGTGATCGTGCCGCGCGAGCGGGCGAAGTCGAACAATCCGGTCTCGGTGAACGACACCGTCATGCCCTGGGTCTGGGTCGAGATCGTGGCGGCGATCCGAGCCGTCTGGTCTTGGGTTCGGCTGACGGCGGCGGCGAGGCTGACCGGCTGGCTGTTGCCTCCCGATGCGTGCTGCGTGCCGCAGCCGACCGCGAGCACGGTGCCGCCGGCACAAGCCAGAACCCCTAGAAATCTACCGACGCGCACGCTTTTACCCTTTCGCCCCTGTTTGCAGATGATGAATAGTGTGGCATTGATTTCCTGTTTACCAACCCGGCCGGTGCGGGCGTTAGCAACCTGGAATCGATTTGGCTAGCTCGGCGTGGCGTAACCGTGGGTATAGGCGTAGCGCATTGCCTGCACCCGGTCGCGGGAGCCGGTCTTCGCGAAGATCCGGTTGACGTGAGTCTTGACCGTCGCCTCGCTGACGTACAGGGTCCTGGCGACCTCCCGGTTGGAGTGGCCGGCCGCGATGAGCTTCAGCACCTCGGCCTCGCGCGGCGTCAGGTCGTTGACGCCGCCGGAATCACCCGACGGGGCGGCCGCCCCTCCCGCGGGCATAGCGCCCGCCGAGGCCGCGGCCGTGGCCGGCGCTCCCGGCGCTCGGGTGGCGGCCGACAGCAGTCGCCGCTGGACACCGGGGTCGAGCACCGCCTGGCCGTCGGCGGCGGCCAGGATCGCCCGTCCGATCTCGGCCCGGGTAGCGTCCTTGGTCAGGTAGCCGAGCGCCCCCGCCTGCAGCGCGCCGATGATCGACTCGTCGTCGGCGTAGGTGGGCCTGCAACCTAGACGAATGCGTCCGGGTTGCGGGCCCCCTGCGCTGTCAGAGTCGCCCCGGTCCGTTCGAGGGAGAAGGCAGTTCAAGCCCTCTCGCGCGGTGGTCTACCCGGGAGTAGCATCGCGCAGCATGACCGTCGTCACCGAGCTCGACCTGCCCGAGATCGATTACAACCAGCCCGGCTTCGGGCCGGACACGTACCACGAGCTGCTCGGCGCCGCCCGCCGGGAGAACTGGCTGGCCCACTCGCCACTGGCGTACGTCGTCCTCGACGGCGAGTCCGGCGACTTCTTCCTGCGGGCGCGGCAGACGACGTTCCCCGGCCGGGAGATCGCCGAGCTGTTCGGCATCACCGACGGGCCGCTGCACGAGAACGTCGAGAACAACATCCTCAACCTCACCGGGGACAAGCACCGTCGGCTGCGGTCGCTGATCGGGCACGCGTTCACGCCGAAGGCGGCCGACCGCTGGCGGCCGGCCATGCGCGAGTTCCTGACCCAGCTGTGGGGCGATCTCGGCGGCGCGACCCAGACGGAGTTCGTGGCCGCGATCGCCAAGCCCTACCCGTCCCGGACCATCGCCGCCGTCCTCGGCGCCCCGGTGGCCGACTCCGGCCGGCTCCAGCACTGGTCGAGCATGGTGCAGCGGCAGTTCGACATCGCCGCCCTGTCCACCCAGATCCCCGACATCGAGCGGGCGGTCGTCGAGGCCCACGAGTACGTGACCCGGCTGCTCGAGGAGCGCCGGGCGACGCCGGGACCCGACCTGATCAGCACGCTGCTGGCGGCCGAGGAGGAGGGCGACCGGCTGACCCACGACGAGTGCGTCAACCTGGTGTTGAACCTGCTGGCGGGCGGCGTCGACACCACCCAGAGCCAGCTCTCGCAGGCGCTCCGGCTGTTCGCCGAGCACCCCGACCAGTGGGCGCTGCTGGCGGCCGAGCCTGCGCGCTACGTGAAGCGGGCCGTCCAGGAGGCGCTGCGGTTCGAGCCGATCGCGCCGTTCACCGCCAGGATCGTCCTCGAGGACATCGAGCACCGGGGCGTGCTGTTCCCGGCCGGCACGATCGTCGCGGTCTGCGCGGAACGGGCCAACCGGGAGACGCCGGACGGCGAGGCGTTCGACATCACCGCCGACCGCAGCGGCAAGCTCTACACCTTCGGCGCGGGCGCGCACTTCTGCCTCGGCGTCAACCTCGCGCGGGCCGAGCTGGAAGAGGCCCTCACCTTCCTCGCCCCCCGGCTGCCCGACCTCCAGCTGGCGGGCGCCCCCGTGCTCGGCGGCATCGAGGGCATCTACAACGTCGACTCCCTCCCGCTCCGCTGGCGCGGCGCCGAGTGAGGCCGGCACCGAGTGAGACCGGCACCGATGCTTACAAGATCGCGACTGCGTTGGCGGGGGAGCCGATCGCGCCGGTCACGTTGAGCGGCACGCTGGTGAACAGGAACTCGTAGCGCCGCTCGCGCCGGCAGGCCCGGGCCAGCGGGCCGAAGTCGAAGAGCTCGCCAATCGCGAACCCCAGATGCGGGATCAGCCGCCGGTGCAGGAAACCCTGCGCCGGGTCGGACGGGACGACCTCGACGGCCGGGTTGTCGCACGGCACCGCGGCCAGACCTGCGTCCCACAGGAACCGGGCCATCTCCTCGCTGCCCGCCAGCCCGGCGCTGGTGTACCCGGACACGGTCACCATCGTCGCCGCCAGCTCGCGGCGGGCGGCGGCGTCGAGCGCCAGGTAGCGGTCCGCCCAGCCGGTCCTGACGCAGAGGATGTCACCGAAGCGCAGCGCGCTGCCCTGCGCGTCCAGCGCGGCGGCGATGTCGCCGGGGGTGAACGCCACCCGCGAGAACGGGTCGTAGCCGGTGCCGTCCCGGGGGCCGGCCAGGTCGACCAGGACGCCCCGGCCGATGATGCCCCGCTGCGCCCAGTGGTGGATGCCGAGCGGCTCAAGGTCGGCCTCCGGCTGCCCGCGCCAGCCGCCGTACCAGCCGTCCGGCCCCGACCCGACGTGCCGCAGCCCGTCCCACTGGCTCGAGCACTGCAGGTAGAACCCGTCGACCCAGTCGTCCCAGGCGTGCGGCCCCATCGGCGTGAACGAGTGCCGGTAGCCCTGCCGCCCGAAGAACGGCGGGTCGGGCAGCCCCAGCGGCAGCGTCAGGCCCACCCGCTCCCCGGTCCGCACGGCGGTCGCGGCGGCGGCGACCACCGGCCCGGTCAGCCGGTTCAGCGTGCCCAGGTTGTCGCCCGGCCCCCACACATCCCACGCATGCCGGAGCCCGGATCCGGGCAGCACCGGAAGCTGGTCGAACGGAACCACCACGCTGTCAGCCACGTTCACGATTGCGACGCTACAGAACGGCGGTCCGCCAGCCCATGCGCCGGACACCAGGCACCGCAGCCGGGCATTGTGGCCGGCGCTAGGGGGCCCGCGCGGGGGCAGGTAAATCGGCTGGCAGCGCGCGGCCGCCGTCTGCCAGACTGCCGCCATGGCCGAGCGGGCGGAGTCTGCGGTAGCGCGGCGGGTGCGGCGGCAGCTGGCGGCCGACCCGGCGGCGGCCCTCGAACGCGGGCTGAGCCCCGCCGATCTGCAGGCCGCGCTGATGGACGTGAGCCGCAGCCGGGCGGCGGCGGTTACCCCGGCCCGGCTGATGCAGCGCTGGCGGCAGGACCGCTACGTGCAGCCCGTGGTCAGCGACCCGCGCCCGGTCTGGCAGCTGGAGGCGCGCCTGTGGGCGCTGCTGCCGGACGAGTTCGCGGGCGTCGACCTGTCACCGGCGGCGCCGCTCGGGACCTCCTCGGCGGTGGGCCCGGTCAGCCAGGACCGGGTGATCTCGACCACCCGCGGCAGCGAGGTGGTCAGCGACCCGACCAACGCGCTCGCGCTCGAGGCGGCGTCGCGCAGGCAGCGGTCCGGGGCGCCGGCCGTGAACCTGGCCTGCTGCCACCGGGTGCTGCGCGGCCAGCCGTTCGACGCGCCGGGGGCATTCCAGCACTTTCGGCTGTTCGCCCTGGTCAGCAGCGCCCGCGACCGGGGATCGGGACGGACCGAGGCGGACCCGCTGCCGCCGGGGGTGACCGTCGACGAGGACCCCGGCCGGGAGCGGGCCCGCGGCTACTACGAACGCGGCGCGATCCGCATCGACGCGGAAGCCGACGCGGACTGGCATGAGGTCGGCGACGGCGGCTTCACCGACTGGACCGCCCGGCTGCTGAACGACGCCAAGGAGCGCTGTCTCATCTCCTGCGTCTCCACCGAGCGGCTGGCCGCCCTCGCGGGCTTAGGCCGGGCAGGTCCAGTCTTCCGGGCTCCGGATCGGCTCGGCGTCGACGTGGCCCGGGGGCGGAAAATGCTGCTTGAGCGTGAACGCGTACGGGGTCGGGCCGTGCACGCGCAGGTGATGAACCCGGTTTTCGGCCTCCGCCACGGTCGGGACGTGCCCGCGCGGTATCCACCACAGCGCCAGGTACGCGTCCCGCATCTGCTCGAACCACGCGCGCCGCCGCCGGAGCACCGCAATGTGCGCGTCCCCGTACGCGTACGCGGCCAGCGCTTCGACCGACTCCCAGACCGACATGTTGATCAGGATGCCGCCGCCGGCCCCGGCCGCGTCCTGCTCGAACCCGCGCACCGCGAGGTTGTTCCCGTCCTCGGTCTGCATCCGCCAGACGAACCCGGGCGCCGCGTCCGCGACCGCGTTCACCGAGTCCAGGGCGGCCGCGAAGTCCGCGATCAGCGGGCTGTCGATCGGCGCCAGCAGCCGTCCGATGTTCACCTGTGCAAGCACGTAATCCATGCTCCCATCGTGCCTGTTTTCAGCGCAGGTAGGAAGCGCCGTTCAGGTCGAGGACGGCGCCGCTGGCCCATTCCGCCTCGGGCGAGGCGAGGTACACGACCGCGGCCGCGATCTCCTGCACGGTCGCGACCCGGTCGAACGGCGACTGCGCGCGGATGACGTCGCCCGCCGCCGTCGCGAGCTCTGCCGCGGTCATGTCGGTCGCCACGTACCCCGGGGCGACTGAGGCCACCGTGATCCCGTGCGGCGCGAGCGCCACCGCAAGCGACTGGCCGAACGCGTGCAGCCCGGCCTTGCTCGCCCCGTAGGCCGGATGCGACGGCTCGCCGCGGAACGCACCGCGCGACCCCACGTTGACGATCCTGCCGCCCCGCTGCGCGGACGCGGTCATGTGCTGCACCGCGCACCAGGTGACGTTGGCGGCGCCGATCAGGTTGACCCCGAGCGTCGCCTGCCAGGCGGCCTGCCACTCCTCGTAGGAGGTCCCGAGCACCGGGTGGTCCAGGTAGATCCCGGCGTTGTTGACCAGGACGTCGAGCCCGCCGAGGCCGGCCGCCGCCGCGTCGACCATCGCCCGCACTTCGGCCGGGACGGCCAGGTCGGCCCGCACGACGACGTGCTGGTCCCCGTTGAGCGAGTCCCGCACCACCTCGGCCGCGGCGACCGCGTCGCGGCAGTGCACCGCCACCCGGTCACCGCGCTCCGCGAACGCCCGCGCGATCGCCGCCCCGATACCACGCGACCCACCCGTAACAAGAACCGCTCTGCTCACGCGGATGACTCTACCGGTCCCCGCACAGGTCGAGCAGCTTGGTGACCGTCGCCCAGTTCCTGGCCGTGCCGGTGACGCCCGCGCGCGGTGACGTGACGATCCGCAGCACCGCCGCCGACAGCTCGCTGTTCCCGAAGCCGTCCGGCGTGTGCAGGTAGATCGCCCGGCCGACGGTCGCGAGCTCATCGCGGGCGCCCTTGGCCGCCGACCGGGCCAGGGCCTGGTCGATCTTGCCGGCCGCGTCGGCCCCGGGCGGGCCGCTGAGCAGCACAGCGTGCACCCGCTTGGGGTCCGCCTCGTCCGGGAACGGGTTCGCCGCGATCACCGCGGCCAGCTCGTCGCGGGAGACCACCACCACCGGCGCGCTGACGCCGAGCCTGGCCGTGATCGCTTCCGCCAGCGCCGCCGCCAGCGCGGCCGCGTCGGCGCCGCCCGCGCCCGGGCTGAACAGCACGTTCCCGCTCTGGATGTACGTTGACACGTCGCCGTGCCCGAGTTCAGCCACGACCTCCCGCAGGTCGGTCATCGCCACCTTGTTCCGGCCGCCGACGTTGATCCCCCGCAACAGCGCCACATGAGTCGCCATAAGCGTCATTCTGCCCTGCCCGTGACCGGCGTGTCCGGGTGCGTGACCGGTTCGAGCAGCTCGATCAGCGCCGGCCGGCCGAAATGCCGTGCCCAGCCGAGCGGGGTCGAGCCGAACCGCTGGTCGCGGACGTCCGGATCGGCGCCCAGCCGAAGCAGCGTTCTGGCCAGCTCCAGGTTCCCGTCCTCGGCCGCCTTGTGCAGCGCGGTCTGCCAGGGCTGGTCGCTCGGCACGTCGGTCCGCCCCCTGGCGTTCACGTCGAAGCCCAGCTCGGCCAGGAACTCGACGGCGGCGGGGGACCCGCACGCGGCCGCCCAGGTGACCAGCGCCGGCCGCGCCTGCCGTAGTTCGCGGGCCAGTTCCGGGTGGTCGGCCAGCAGCAGGCCCATCCGGTCGCGGTCGGCGGCGAGCGCCGCGGCCACGAACGCGTCGGCCGGAGCGAGCGCGAGCTCCGGAGCCCCCGTGTCTCACCAGGTAGTCGATTAGCTCCGGGTGCCCGGTGGCGGCGGCCATCGACGTCACCGTGACCCCGTCGTCGAACGGCGCGGTCACGTCGACGCCGTGGGAGACCAGCGTCCGGACCCGGTCCGCCAGGCCGTGCATGATCGCCCAGGCGAGCTCGCCCCGGACCAGCTCGGCCGGGGCGCCGAGCGCGTCGCCGAGCCGCCGGCGCCACGGCCCGCCGTCACCGGTGCCGAGCCCGAACTCAAGCAGCAGCTCCAGGTGATCGTTGCCCGGCTCGAACATCCGGTTATAGAGCGCCTGGCCGTCGTTGGGGTCGGCGCCCGCCTCCAGCAGCAGGCGGGCCAGCGCGATCGAGTGCGGATGCCGCCTCTGTCGGACCGGGCCGAGCTCGCCCTCGCCGAAGACGCCGGTGAGCACGGTGAACGGTGTCGGCAGGCCGTGCCATAGATACCCGGCGTTGGGGTCGGCGCCGGCGTCGAGCAGCAGTCTCGCCGGCCGCCATCCGCTCGGGGAACCGGCTGTAGCGGGTGACGACCTCGACGTGCCTTTTCAAGCGCGTCCAGCTCGCGAAGCCGTAGCGGCGCGCCACCGCCAGCTGGGCCGCGCTCAGCGCGATGCCGTCCGCCCGCCGCAGGTCTTTCGCCTGCTTGCGAAGGTGCTCGAGGCTCGGCTGGTCGGGAAGCTCAGGACCGGGGACGTCAGCCACTGCGACTCCTTCCGTACGCCTGCTGTCCGCGTCGCAAGGCCGAAAGGAGAAATGATGGCCGTCTCGTGGGTAACGCTCTCAGGCGGGCTCTGCCCTTCCCGCGGACCGGGGGCCGCCTGACGGCCTACCCGAATGATAACAGCAAGAAGCGCTCGCGCCTACTGGTGATACGAACCGAGGAACTCGCCCAGGCGGCCGATCGCCTCGGTCAGCGTCTCCACCGGGGCCAGGAACACGACCCGGATGTGGTCGCTCGACGGCAGGTTGAACCCGGTTCCGTGGGTCAGCAGCACGTGCTGCTGCTCGAGCAGGTCGATGCACATCCGCTGGTCGTCGACGATCTTGTGCACCTCGGGGTGGAGCCGGGGGAACAGGTAGAGCGCGCCGGCCGGCTGGTAGCAGTCCACCCCGGGTATCGCCGTCAGCAGCTCCCAGGCGCGGTCCCGCTGGTCCCGCAGCCGGCCGCCGGGCGCGAGCAGCGGCGTGATGTCGATGCCGCCGTCGAGCGCGGCCGGGATGGCGTGCTGGGCCGGGACGTTGGGGCACATCCGCATGTTGGCGAGCAGCTCGAGGCCCTCGAGGTACTCGGCGATCGGCGCCTTCGGCCCGCAGACCACCAGCCAGCCGGAGCGGAACCCGGCCAGCCGGTACGTCTTGGACATGCCGCCGAGCGAGAACACGGGGATGTCGGGGGCGAGGGACGCCGCGCAGTGGTGCACCGCGCCGTCGTACACGATCTGGTCGTAGATCTCGTCGGTGAGCACCAGCAGGTTGTTGCGCCGCGCGATGGCGAGCAGCTGCTCGAGGGTCTCCCGCGAGTAGACCGCGCCGGTCGGGTTGTTCGGGTTGATGATGACCAGCGCGCGGGTGCGCTCGGTCACCAGCGAGGCGACGTGCTCGACGTCGGGGTTCCAGTCGAGATCCTCGGCGCACCGGTAGTGCACCGCGCGGCCCCCGCAGAGCGAGACCGCGCCCGTCCACAGCGGGTAGTCGGGGGAGGGCACGAGCACCTCGTCGCCCGGGTTGAGCAGCGCCTGCAGCGTCATCACGATCAGCTCGGAGACGCCGTTGCCGAGGAAGACGTCGTCGGCGCTCGCGTCGACGACCCCGAGGCGTCGCCGGTAGTGGCTGGCGACGGCCTCGCGGGCGGGCGCGATGCCGCGGGCGTCGCTGTACCCCTGGGAACCCTCGATGGACGCCTTCACCTGCGACAGCACCGCGTCCGGTGTAAACAGGCCGAACGGGGCGGGGTTGCCGATGTTCAGCTTGATGATCTCCTGGCCGGCCGCCTCAAGCTCGCGAGCTCGCCGCAGCACCGGTCCGCGAATGTCGTACCGGACGTCGGCAAGCCTGCTCGCCTGAGATACCACCGCTGTCGCCTCCCCGGGCAATCACGTCAGCACGTGCGTGCTGAGCACCGCTGCCCGAATGTTACCGGCTGAGCGCCCACGGCCTGCGGTATTTATCGCGCCGCCGGGCAGGCGCCCCGTCGTCAGGCCTCGGTGATCTTGGCGTAAAGCGCTTCGTACCGTTCGGCCACCGCGGCGACAACGTCGGCCGGGACCTGCGGGCCGGGCTCCTTGCGGTTCCAGCCGATCTCGGTCGACCAGTCGCGCAGGAACTGCTTGTCGTAGGCGTACTGCGGATGCCCGGGCTGGTAGCCGTCGGCGGGCCAGTACCGGGACGAGTCCGGGGTGAGCACCTCGTCCGCCAGGACCAGCGCGCCGTCCTTATCCAGCCCGAACTCCAGCTTGGTGTCGGCCACGATGATGCCGCGCTCGGCCGCCAGGTCGGCGCCCCGCTGGTAGACCGCGAGCGTGATCCGCTTGAGCTCGGCCGCCGTCTGCGCTCCGAGCAGATCGACGACCTCGGCGTAGGTCATCGGCTCGTCGTGGCCTGCCGCCGCCTTGGTGGTCGGGGTGAACACCGGCTCCGGCAGCTTCGACGCCTCGACCAGCCCCTCCGGGAGCGGCACGCCCGACACGGCGCCGGTCTCGTTGTAGGAGACCAGTCCGAGGCCCGACAGGTAGCCGCGGGCGATGCACTCGACCGGCACCATGTCCAGCCGCTGGCAGCGGATCGCCCGGCCGGCCCACTCGGCCGGCACGTCGGTCGCGGAGATCACGTGGTTGGGCACGATGTCAGTGAGCCGGTCGAACCACCAGAGCGAGAGCTCGGTCAGCACGCGGCCCTTGCCCGGCACCGGCGTCGGCAGGATCACGTCGTAGATGGAGACCCGGTCCGAGGCGACTAGTAGCAGGTCATCGCCGTCCGCGTAGACCTCGCGGACCTTGCCTGAGTGGATGAGCTCCATGGCGGGCAAGCGTACCGGTCACCGCAGGCGTACGATCGGGTGGCATGGCGGTAAACGGTGCTGACCGCCCCGCGGTCGGCGAATACCTGCAGGTGCAGACGACGACCGACTCGCGGGCCGAGGCGATGGAGCTGGCCCGGGCGGCGGTGGCCGCGCGGCTCGCCGCGTGCAGCCAGGTGGCCGGCCCGGTCGCCTCCACCTACTGGTGGAACGACGAGATCGAGCGGGCCGAGGAGTGGTTCGTCTTCTTCAAGCTCCCGGCCGACCGGTACGAGGAGCTGGCCGCGTTCCTGGTCGAGAAGCACAGCTACGACGAGCCCGAGATCCTCGCCACCGCGTTCGTCGCCGGCTCCCCCTCGTTCCTGACCTGGGTCACCGAGGAAACCCGGCGCCGCGAGGTGCCCGCCGCCCCGGCCCCGCGCGCCCCCGCCCCCTGAGCGCGCGGTTGTTAGGAGCTCGGGGGAACGTTCCAGGTCAGCACCACCGGCTCGTCGTGTTCAGCGCCCAGGGTGCTGACGGTGCCGGTGTCGAGCCTGAACAGTCGGCCGCCCTCGGGCGTCAGGCCGAGCCAGCGGGCGGTCAGCACCCGCAGCACATGGCCGTGCGCGACCAGGACGACATCGCCTTCCGGCAGCAGCGCCGCCGCCCGCTTGAGCACCCGGTCGACCCGCTCGCCGACCTGCGCCGCGCTCTCCCCGGGGTGCTGCGCGTCGCCGGGGATGACCCCGTCCCGCCACAGGAACCAGCCGGGCCGCTTGCGCTGGATCTCCGCCGTGGTGATGCCCTCGTAGCCGCCGTAGTCCCATTCCCACAGGTCCGGGTCCTGCTTGGGCGCCGGCCCGCCGTCGAAGCCAGGGACGCCCGGGCTGCCAAGCCCGGCCAGCTCCGCCGTCTTTACCGCGCGCTGGGCCGGGCTGGTGAACACCGCGACGATCGGCTGCCCGGCCACCCGCCGCTCCACCATCGGCGCCAGCGCCGCCGCCCCGGAAATCCCCTTCGGGGTCAGCGGTATGTCCGTCCGCCCGGTATGCCGGCCATCCCGTGACCACTCGGTCTCCCCGTGGCGCAGCAAGATCAGCTCTCCCATAGAGCCATCATCGCAGGCCGCTCTCTCTCCGTCGCCCCAGGTCATCGGTGGCCTCCAGCGCCGCCCACCCCACCCCAGCGCAATTGGCTCACCACCAGCGCCAAGATAACAGCAAGAAGCGCGGCAGCCGCGGCAGATCACACCCATGATCTCGAACGGACCCGGGCGGCTCTATCCGACGCAGGTTCCCGCCCTTCCGTCGCGGGACTAGAGCAGGCGACGGAGGCGGAACAGGTCCTTCATCGAGGCCTCGATCTTGATCTTGCCGGTCATCCAGCTGCGGGCGATGTTCATCGGCTGCTGGGCCAGCGCGACCACCTCAGCGCTGTTGGCGGTCAGCCGGATATCGGCCGGCGGGTCGCCGGGCATCACCTCGTGGACCGGATCGTCGCCGGTCCCGAGCTTGGTCGCGTAGGTGAGGCCGAGGTCGGGGATGGTGACGCTGATCGAGCGGTTGCCGAAATACTGCTCCCGGTCGGCCGGGCTGAGCTCGGACAGCCTGCCCGCTAGCTTCTGCAGTGCCTCGCGGCACTCTTCGGCCGAGTTCATGTGCGCCTCGCTCGTCAATCGGCGGTACCGTTCACGCGGGAGATTAGCGCACTGCGGGGACCGCGCTGGTTATCCGGAGCCAAGGGGAAGGGAAAAAGATGGACGAAGAACGGACTCGGCCGGCGCTCGCCCCCACCGGCGACGCCCGGGTCGACCAGGCCGTCGAAGGGCTTTCCGACCTCGACCAGATCGACCTCGACGAGCGGCCCGCGGTCCTCGAAGAGGTGCACGGCCGGCTGCGCGAGATCCTCGGCGAGCTCGGCGACGCGGGCCGCCCGGCCCAGGGCGCCCCCGGCAGCCCCGCAAGGCCAGGCGAGCCCGGCCGACGAGGCGAGCAGGGCGAGCTCGGCGGATCCAGGCCGCGCTATGCCGGCTAGGGCCAGGCTCGACTCGGAGCTGGTCAGGCGGGGTCTCGCCCGGTCGCGGGAGCAGGCGGCGGAGCTGATCGCGGCGGGCCGGGTCGCGGTCTCCGGCCAGACCGCGTCCAAGTCGGCCACCCAGGTGACCAAGGACACGCCGGTCACGGTGACCGGGGACGGCGATGCCGACGGCGACGCCAAGTACGTCTCGCGCGGCGGGCACAAGCTGGCGGGGGCGCTCGGGGTGTTCGCCGGGCTGTCGGTGGCGGGCAAGCGCTGCCTGGACGCGGGCGCGTCGACCGGCGGGTTCACCGACGTGCTCCTGCGGGCGGGCGCGGCCCAGGTGGTGGCGGCGGACGTGGGCTACGGCCAGCTCGCCTGGCCGCTGCAGACCGACGAGCGGGTGACCGTGCTCGACCGGGTCAACGTCCGCGCGCTCGAGCCGGCCCAGGTCGCGCCACCGCCGCAGGTCGTGGTGGCCGACCTGTCGTTCATCTCGCTAACCAAGGTGCTGCCCGCGCTGGTGGCCTGCGCCGCCCCCGACGCCGACTTCGCGCTGATGGTGAAGCCGCAGTTCGAGGTGGGCAAGGGCCGGGTCCCTGGTGGGGTCGTCCGTTCGCAGGAGGACCGGGCGGGCGCGGTGCGGACCGTCGCGGCGGCGGCAGCCACGCTTGGCCTCGGCGTGCTCGGCGTGACCGCCAGCCCGCTGCCCGGCCCGGCGGGCAACGTGGAGTACTTCGTCTGGTTCCGGGCCGGCGCGCCCGCGCTGGACGAGAGCGCCCTGCAGGACGCAATCGAGTCCGGCCCCCAGTAAACCCGCGCGCACGGCAAGGTAAGTTGCTCACGATGGGTGAATCCAAGCGGACGATGCTGGTGCTCGCGCACACCGGCCGGGAGAATGCGCTGAGCAGTGCGCGACAGGCCATCAACCAGCTCACCGCGGCGGGCATCGCGGTCCGGGTGACGGAGGAGGAAGCGCCCGCGCTCGCCTGCTCGGGCGCCTCCGTGCTGCCGGCCGGCCCGGCCGCGGCGGAGGGCGCGGAGCTTGTCATCGTGCTCGGCGGCGACGGGTCGCTGCTGCGCGCGGCCGAGCTCGCCCGGCCGGCCGGCACCCCGCTGATCGGCGTCAACCTGGGTCACGTGGGCTTCCTGGCCGAGGCCGAGCCGGACGGGCTGACCGAGACCGTGGACCGGCTGATAGCGGGCGAGTACCGGGTCGAGGAGCGGATGACCCTCGAGGCGGTGGTCTCGTGCGACGGTGCCGAGTTCGCCCGGGGGTGGGCACTCAACGAGGTGTCGGTTGAGAAGGCCGCCCGGGAGCGGGTCATCGAGGTCATCGTAGAGGTCGACGGCCGCCCGCTGTCGCGCTGGGGCTGCGACGGCGTGGTCTGCGCGACGCCGACCGGCTCGACCGCGTACGCGTTCTCGGCCGGCGGCCCGGTGGTCTGGCCCGAGGTGGAGGCGCTGCTGATGGTGCCGCTGGCCGCGCACGCGCTGTTCGCCCGGCCGATCGTGGTGTCGCCCCGTTCGGTCATCGCGGTCGAGCTGGTGGACGGACGCGGCGACGCGGGCGGTCACGAGGCCGACCACGCGGTCATCTGGTGCGACGGCCGCCGCAAGCTCAGGCTGCCGCCGGGCGCGCGGATCGAGGTCCGCCGGGGCGCCCTGCCGGTGCTGCTCGCCCGGGTGCACGGCGACCCGGCGGGCGAGTTCACCGGTCGGCTGGTGGCCAAGTTCGGCCTTCCGGTCAAGGGCTGGCGCGGCCGCGGCAGCTAGCTAGTCCTGGCTGACGTCGGCGGCGACGATCAGACCGCCCTGGACGGTGTCGGTCCCGGAGAAGTTCTGCACCGCGCCGGTGCAGTTGTCGGTCGCGGCCAGGTCGAAGTTGACCTCATCGCCCGACGACCAGTTCTCGCTCAGCGACTGCGATCCGGTGCAGGCGAAGCCGTCAACGAACTGCTGGTAGGTCTGGCCGGTGGTCATCCCCGAGTCGAGCAGCGCCCACGCGCCCGCGTAGTCGCCCGACTCGATGTCACCGTAGTAGGCGGAGACGACCGCCCACGGATCGGTTACGTTCGGGTCGGCCCGCCTCGCGACCCATCTCACGCCCCGATCGATCAGCGATCACATC
>DATCGA010000617.1:0-4754 GCA_036509215.1 Trebonia sp. | reverse complement strand
AGCCGCCGGCCGCGGCCCGCCGTCTGCTGCAACGGTTCGCCGCCTCCGTCTCCGGCGCGATCTCGCCCGGCGGCGGCGCCGACCCGGCCGCGGTCAGCGAGGCGGCCAGGGCCGAGCTGACCGTGCATCGCGACGCCGACGCCGAGGCCCGCGCCGCCGCCGCCGAGCGGGCGCGCGGCCTGCACCACGCCGAGCGGCTGTTCGGCACCACGATGTTCCGCGACCGCGCGGGGGATGCCGCCGACGACGCGGCCGAGGCGGCCGGCGCCGAAGCGAAGGCCGCGGGCGAGTGACCGGGCGTCAGCCGAGCGCGACCGGGCAGACCGCCCTGGACCGGCTCCGCGGCCGGGCGCTGCCGAAGAACCACGACGCGCGCACGATCTCCGCCCTCGCCGCCAACCCCGGCTGCACCCGCCGCGCGCTGATGGACGCGGCCGGGGTGGACAAGCAGCGGATCGCCGCGCAGGCCGGCTTCCCGGCCCCGTTCGGGCAGTCGCGGTTCGCGATCGTCCGCGGCAACGCCTTCGAGGCCCAGGTGAAGGAGAACGGCGCCGCCCAGCTGCTCGTCCTGCTCCGCGACCTGCTCGGCTTGGACGTCAGCGAGGTCGGCTACGCGGACTTCAACGACGTCGGCGGCAACTCCTCGGCCGAGGTGCGGCACCTGCACACCAGGCACGCGCTGACCGCCCCCGATCAGCCCGGCCGCACGCTCCTGGACCACCCGCTGCTGCGCCTGAAGGTCGGCGGCCGGCCCGCCTACCTGGAGCCGGACCTGATCGCGCTCAGGCTCGACGGCACCTTCCACGTCATCGAGATCAAGTCGTTCGCGGTGATCGACGGCCAGGCCGACCCGGCCAAGGTGGCCGCCGCCGCGATCCAGTCCGCCGTCTACGTCCGCGCCCTGCGCGACCTGGTGTCGGAGGCGGGCGGCGACCCGGCCGCCGTCAGCCACGACACGATCCTGGTCGCGCCCAGGGACTTCTCCAGCCAGCCGACCGCCGCCAGCCTCGACGTCCGCCGTCAGCTCGGCGTGCTCGACCGGCAGCTGAGCCGGATCGCCAGCATCGAGGACCTGATCTCCCAGTACCCGCCGGCGCTCACCTTCGACCTCGACCCGGACGCGCAGGGCCGGCCGCGCCGCCCGGCGGCCGAGCTGGCCGCGGCCATCGGCCAGGTCGCGGCCAACTACGCACCCGAGTGCCTGGCCACCTGCGAGCTCTGCTTCCTGTGCCGTGATGAGGCGGCGGGCACCACCGGCGCGCTCGGCAAGCCGGTCCGCGAGGACCTGGGCGGCATCGAGTACATCGCCCAGGCCAGGAGCCTGGCCCGCGGCCAGGTCCCGGCCCCGGAGCAGGCCGAGATCGCGGCCCTGCTGCTGCGGGCCGCCCAGCTGCGCGAGCAGGTGCTCGGAGAGGCGGTCTAGCCGCGGTGACCCTGCTGACCGCATTCGCTCGCGCCGAGGCGGCCGCCGCCGGCCGCGCCCGGCTCATCCGCACTGTCCGTCACGTCCACCTCGGCCGGCGTCCGCTCGTCGTCATCCCGCTGCAGCTGGCGGGCGAGGCGTGCGCGCCGCTGGCGGTCATGCTCGGCGACGACCCGGACAAGGCGCGGACGCTCACCGTCTACGAGCCGCGCGACCGGGCCCGGCGGTTCGAGTTCGCGGCCGACCTGGCCGAGGTCATCCTCGGCCACCTCGACGGCTACCTTCCGGCCGACGACGACCCTGCCGCTCACGGCGATGAAGAACAGACGCCCGCCCCCGAGCCGCTCCCGGACGCCCCGCAGCTTCTGGTCCCTAACCCGAACGCGGCCGCGTTCCTCCGGCTGCTCGGCCGCTCGACCCGGCTGCGGCGGACCGACGGCGAGTACGCGGTCCGCCCGACCGTGCCGCTGCTCGGCCGGTGGCTCACCCATTACGCCGAGCGGGCCGAGGTCCCCGGTTCCGTGCTGCTGCTGCCGATGACGACCGCGCTGGCCGAGCACTGGGCGACCGGCCAGTCCGACCTCGAGGACGCCAACCTGGCCGCCCTGCTCGGCTGGATCGACCCGGCCGACGGCCTGACCGGCCAGCAGGCGGCCCGGCTGGCCGAGGACCCGGTTCGCTGCCCGCCGGCCGGCCCGGTCACCGACCCCACCTTCGACAACGAGGTGCTCGAGGGGCGGATGGCCGCGGTCAGGGACGCCACCCAGGCGGGGGACGGCCCGGCCCTCGCCCGCGCGCAGGCGGCGATGGACGCCGCCCTGCACTCCCAGCTCGCCCCGACCTGGGACCTGATGTGGCGCGCGCACGCGCTGCTGGCAAAGCTGCCGGAGGCGGCCCACGCGGAGCGCCGGTGGAAGGACGACCGCCGCTCGTTCACCGCCCAGGCGGCCTGGCTGCGCGAGGGCGGCGCCCCCCAGCCGCGCCGGGACAGCGCGGTCGCGGCGGCCAAGCGGCTCGCCCGGCTCGAGCGGGAGCAGCAGCGGCTCGCGGTCGAGCGCGCCCACGACGATCCCCTGGTGATGGCCGAGTACCGGCTGACCGGCGAGGCGTTCGCGGGCACGGTCGTCGACGCCGACCTGGCCCGGCTGGACACCGAGGGCAAGAAGGCCAAGCTCCGGCCGTGGCTCACCGTGCGGACCACCGACGCGGTCATCGTCGAGCCGGGGACGGTGCTCAGCTGCCCGGACTACCCCAGCCAGGCGGCGAAGGTCGTCGACGTCACGACCACGAGCGACAACGACGAAAACGACGACGACAACGACGACAACGACAACGCCGGAACGCTCGTCACCCTCGAGCTGAGCGGCGGGATGGGGCGCGCCCTGACCGCCCCGCCCGGCACCACGCCAGCCCGAGGCGACGAGGTCACCTACACCACGCTCAGGGACGACTTCCAGCCCGCCCCGCAGTTCCCGAGCCGGGAGGAAACGCCGTGGACGCACGGCGGCCCGCCGCTGGAGTACGTCCCCACCGACGACGACGCCCAGGAGCCATGGTCATGACCGAGTCGGCCGGAAAAGCGGCGTGAGCATCAAGGAAGCGGCCGAGCGCGCCCGCCAGGCGACGACGAGCATCCTCGCCGACCTGGCCACGGCGCAGCAGGGCGTGGTGGTCGACTCCCCGCCCGGCGCGGGCAAGTCCACCCTGGTGGTCCGCGCCGCCACCGAGCTGGCGCAGAACCAAGAGCGGGTGATGATCGTCGGGCAGACCAACGAGCAGGTCGACGACCTGATCGACCGGCTCGCGACCGACAATCCTGACACGCCGATCGGACGGCTGTCGGCCGCCGCCTACACCCCCTCCGAGCGCGTCGCCGCCCACCACAACGTCGCCGCCCGCAGCTCGGTCGCCGACCTGGCCGACCATCCCGTGGTGGTCGCCACCGCCGCCAAGTGGGCGGTGCTCAAGGACGTGGACAGGACCTGGCCGTGGGCCATCGTCGACGAGGCGTACCAGATGCGCTCGGACGCGCTGCTGCGGGTGGCCCGCCTGTTCGACAAGGCGCTGTTCGTGGGCGACCCGGGTCAGCTCGACCCCTTCTCCACGGTGGAAACGGAACGCTGGCTGGGCCTGAACTGGGATCCCATGTCGAGCGCGGTCGCGGTGCTGCTGACCAACAACGATCACATCCCGGTGCACACCCTGCCGGTCTCCTGGCGGCTGCCCGCCTCGGCCGCGCCGGTGGTGTCGGAGGCGTTCTACCCCTTCACCGGTTTCGCCGCCGCGACCGAGGAAAGCGATCGGCGGCTAACGTGGAACACGCGTCCGTTCGGGCAGAACTCTTTTGACCTTGCCCTGGAGACGGCGGCGCGGACCGGCTGGGCGCTGTTCGAGCTCGGCCACCGGCACACGCTGCCGACCGACGCGGAGGCGGTCGCCGCCTGCGCCGGGCTGGCCGCAAGGCTGCGGCAGCGCGGCGCGGTCACGATCTCGGAGCGGTCGCCGCACGAGCTGCCGGTCACCGACGACCGCATCGCGATCGGGGTGACCCGCACCGTGCAGACGGTCGCGGTCAAGCGGGCGCTGCGCGAGCTCGGCGTGACCGGCGTGGTGGTCGACACCGCCAACCGGCTCCAGGGGCGGGAGTTCGACGTGACGATCATGCTGCACCCGCTGTCCGGCCGTCGTGACGCGACCGCGTTCCACCTCGAGGCCGGGCGGCTGTGCGTGCTGGCGTCGCGGCACCGGCACGCGTGCATCGTGGTGGCCCGCGCGGGCATTCCCGAGCTGCTCGACGCGCACCCGTCGGCCGAGCCGGTCCACCTCGGCGTGCCGGTGAAGTTCCCCGACGGCTGGGAAGCGCACCAGGCGTTCATGGCGCATCTCGCCCGGCACCGAGTCTGCGCCGCGTAGACCGCGTCTGCGCCGCGTAGGCCGAGTCTGCGCCACGTAGGCCGCGCCGGCGCCGCCCGCTCGCACTCACCCGCAGGCCCGCATCGACGACTGTAACAATAGTGGAATTTACTGGAAAACGCTGTTGCAATGATACGCTAATCGCCGAAAGGGAAGGTGGTGGTGTGCAGTGCTCCTTACACAGAACGACGTGAGCAGGCCTCCGGATGACGCGGTTCTCCGCGATCCGGAGGTAAGGCAAGCGCGCAAGATCGCCGACGCCGCTCGGTCCCGGCTGCTCGGCTGCGTGGCCGGGTCGCAGGAGGTGGACCTGGCCCAGGCGCAGCGGATGCTGGACGTGCTCAGGGACGCGCACGCGCTGGCCGAGGACGCGGAGGACCTGGTGCTGGCGCACCAGGGCCTGCTCACCCCGGCCGAG
>DATCGA010000616.1:0-4864 GCA_036509215.1 Trebonia sp. | reverse complement strand
TCGGCGTCCGGGCCGGCCCGGCGCTGCCAGGCCGGTCGATCATGGTCGCGTCCGGCTGCCGCTCCATCCGGGTGGCATCCGCGGGCGGGGCCCACTCGTCCGGCGCAGGCGTGGGAAGCTCCCATCCGGCGGGCTCGGCGGGCTCGGCGGGCGAGTCCGGCCGCTCCGGCTCGTCCGCCGGCGGGGTAACGGCCTGCGCCTCGGCGGTCGCCGGGGGCTGCGCGTCACCGCCGCCGGAGTCGTCCGCCGGCGGGGTGGCCGCAGCCGCCGGGGCGGCTGCGAACTCGGTGCCGCAGCCGCCGCAGTAGCGGGCGTCGCCGGACCGCTCGCGGCCGCACTTCGCGCAGAAGTTCATGCACACTTTTTATCTTATGGATGGCGGACCGGGGCCATCGTTGCAGCACCTGGTCGCGCAATTACCGGCGGCGATGCCGGTTGACGAGCAGGACAATCGCGACGATGACGGCGATCGGGAACCACGGGATGTTAAAGAAGAAGAAGCTGTTCATCGCGTGCCACGCGGTCGAGCAGAGCACGATGACGATCGCCAGCAGGATGAAGGAGCGGAAGGCCCCGCTGCGGCGTCGAGGCCGGATGTACGGGGCCGTCGGGCCGCCGGGGCCGGCCGCCCCCGGGGCGCCCGCAGCCCCGGTGTCGGGCAGGTCGTCGAAGAGGCCCGCGAGGTCGCCGCGGGTCTTGGCGGTCATCGTCCGGCTGATCCGGTCGTCGAACTCGGCCTGGTCGAGGCGGCCGTCGGCGTAGTGCGCGCCCAGCTGCTCGGCGACCGCGTTCCGGTCCGCGTCGGAGACGCGGATGTGCTGGTCGGCGTAGCGGATGCGGCGCGTCCACTGCTGGGATGACGAAGGCGACATGCTGGTGCTCCTCATTGCGTGGTTAACGTGGGGTTGCCCGTGCACGGCGGCGGTGGTTACCGCACCGAGTCGAGGAGCGAGCTCGCGAGGGACTGGTCGGAGCCCTCTTCGGGGATCAGCAGCAGGCAGGCCAGGTAGGCCGGGATGGCGGCGCCGCCGAGGAAGGTGAAGACGGCGAAGGCGACTCGCACGATGGTGACGTCAACCGCCAGGTAGTCGGCCAGGCCGGCGCACACGCCGGCCAGCATCCGGCCGTCGTAGGCGCGCCGGAGCGGAGGCCGCCCGGAGCGGCCGGTTCGAGTCTGGGACTGGTCGGACGGAGTCTGGGACTGGGTGGTGTCTTCGAAAGTGTTCATGGCTTAAGTCTTCGTCCGCGCAGCGCTTCTGGGTATCGGGAACAGCCCTGGCCCGACCCTGACCCGAGGGCGCCCTACCCCTAGGCCCGCGACGCCGGGATGGGGGAAGGCCCGGATACCGCCGGCGGGCGTTTTCGGGTGATGATGGTTGCATGCAGGAGCCGAGCGAACCGCCCTGGCCGCCGTTCCGGTTCCAGGACCGGCCGGGTCGCCGCCATCCCCGCTGGCACGGGCACCGGTGGCAGGACCAGGACGCCTTTCAAGATCGCCCGGAATCGGACGACCGGCCCGACTGGCGGTCGCACTTCAGGCGGCAGGGCAACGGCGACGGCGGCCCGCTCCGCCGTGATCCGCAGGACCGCATCGGCGGCGGGATCGCGGCCGGCATCGGGACGTGGCGCGGCTTCAGCCCGACGACCGTGCGGATCGCCTGCGTCGTCGCCGCGCTGGTCACCACGGGCTGGGCGGTCCCGATCTACTTCATCGGCTGGCTGGCGATCCCGGCCAAGGGCTCGGACGCCACCATCGGTGCCAAGGCCAGGCACGACTCGCAGGGGGTGGCGCTCGCGATCGGCGCCGCGTCCCTGGTGGCCGTCTTCCTGCTGCTGGCGGGCGTGCTGAACGACGGCTCGATCGAGGTCTACGGCTGGCCGCAGGTGGTCAGCGTGGCCTGCCTGGTGCTCATCTGGCGGAATGCCCCGGAGGGCGAGAAGGCGGCGCTGCAGCACCTGGTGGCGCCGCTCGAGAGCCTCGGCGGCGGCGGCGACAACGTGCGGCGCGGCACCAAGCTCCGCTTCGCGGTAGCCGCCGGACTGCTCATCGCGGGCCTCAGCGTGCTGTTCAGCCTGCACGGCGGGCTGACACTGCTCGCCCCGCTGGGCGGGTTCGTGCTCGTGGTCGCCGCCATCTTCGTGCTGCTCGGCCCGTGGTGGCTGCGGATCGCGCGTGACCTGCTGTTCGAGCGGCAGGCGCGGGCGCGGGCGGAGGAACGGGCGGACATGGCCGCCCGGGTGCACGACTCGGTGCTGCAGACGCTCGCGCTTATCCAGCGCAGCGCCGAGGACCCGCAGGCGGTCGTGCAGCTCGCCCGCGCGCAGGAGCGCGAGCTCAGGTCGTGGCTATTCGAGGGGCGCGCCCCCGGTGACACCGAGGTGACCTCGTTCGTCGAGGGGGTCAGGGAGATCCAGCGGGACGTGGAGGCCAGGCACGGCGTTCCGGTCGAGGTGGTCACGGTCGGCGACTGCCCGCTCGACGAGCACCTGAACGCGCTGCTCGCGGCGGCCAGGGAGGCGACGGTGAACGCGGCCAAGTGGTCGGGCGCCAGCGTGATCTCGCTGTTCGCCGAGGTCGAGCCGGACAAGGTCGAGGTGGCGGTCAGGGACCGGGGCAGCGGGTTCGATCTGGACTCGGTGCCCGCGGATCGCAAGGGGGTCGCGGAGTCCATCCGCGGACGGATGCTCAGGCACGGCGGCAAGGCCGCCGTGCAGTCGACGCTGGGAGAGGGGACGAAGGTGACGCTGACGATGACGCGGGGCCTCGCTTCGGCCGGGCCGGCGGCGGCTGCCGACGGGCGCCGGCGATGAGCGCGGCTGTCGCGGGCGAGGGCGCCCCGCGGGTGGTGCTGGTCGACGACCACGGCCTGTTCCGCTCGGGGGTCCGGGCCGAGCTCGGCCGCCAGGTCGAGGTGGTGGGCGAGGCCGATGACGTCGCCCCCGCCATCGAGCTGATCGGGCGCGAGCTGCCGGACGTCGTGCTGCTCGATGTGCACCTGCCGGGCGGCGGCGGCCACGCGGTCATCACCGAGGTGAAGAAGGAGCACCCCGAGGTCAGGTTTCTGGCGCTGTCGGCCTCCGACGCCCCCGAGGACGTGATCGCGGTGATCCGGGCCGGGGCCAGGGGCTACGTCACCAAGACGATCTCCACCGCCGACCTGGCCGACGCGATCAGGCGGGTGGCCGGCGGCGACGCCGTGTTCTCGCACCGGCTGGCGGGGTTCGTGCTCGACGCGTTCGCCACCGCCCCGGCCACGCCCGACGTCCGGCCGTCGTTCGACCCGGAACTGGACCAGCTGACCACCCGCGAGCGCGAGGTCCTGCGGCTGATCGCCCAGGGGTACACCTACAAGGAGGTGGCCCGCGAGCTTTACATCTCGGTCAAGACGGTGGAAAGCCACGTCTCCTCGGTCCTGCGCAAGCTCCAGCTCTCCTCCCGGCACCAGCTGACCCGCTGGGCGGCCGAGCGCCGGCTCACGTAACCGGGACCGCCTTACGGCCCCAGACCAGGTCCTCGGGCGGCAGGCCGGCCAGCCGCCCGGCCGCCAGGTCGCGGTCCGGGTCGTCGTGGCCGCGGATGGTCTCGATCAGGGCGGCGGTATGCGCGCTCACGTGCGCCCGCCACGCGCTGGTGGCGGCGGCCGAGGCGGAGACCGGGGGCGGGTCGATCGCCAGGATCCGGGCCGCGTACCGCTCGAGCAGCGTGCCGAGCGGGCCGCGGGAGCCGCGGACCCGCAGCGCGTGGATCTTGTGCAGGTCGAACAGGCGCTCGGACTCGGGGGAGGCCACCACCCGCCGCGGCAGCTCCCACGCGGAGCTGGTGAGCCAGCGCGGGTTGGCCGATCCGTCCGGGTTCAAGGCCGGCACGATATACGCCGAGCGCGCGCCGGGCGAGCGCTGCCAGGCGCGCAGCTCGTCGCGGCGGAGCGAGGCGAACGCCCGGCTGTCCACCTGCAGTTCGCGCTTGGCCCAGAGGTACTCCTCGAGGAACCGCGCGTTCTGCGGCCAGCCGAGCTCGTCGAGGGCGGCGAGGACGACGGCCCGGACCGGCAGCCCCGGCCGGGCCGCGCGAACGCCCGCGCTTGCCTCGCGGCGGAGCTGGCCGATGAGGTTCTGGCGCCGCTCGTCGAGCCGGCCGAGCATGCTCGCCTGGGCGACCAGCTCGGTGACGGGGACCTCATCGTCGCGGGCGTCCGCCGCCAGCCGCCGGGCGAGCTCGAGTGTCTCTTCTAGTGCCGCGACCAGCTCGTCGCGGACCGCAGTCAAGGGCACGACCTGGACTGTACCCCGCAACCATGGGGAGTATCCATGGCCCCCATGCGGTTGGCGCATGGATCTTGTGGGTATCGAATTACATCGAGGGGATTGCCAACAACACCAGAACGCGGGGGATCGCCCAGGAGGTGCTGCGCCATGGGAACGACGGCGAGAATCGACAAGGCCACCCGGCTGAGCCAGAAGGCCAGCTACCGGTGGCGGTTCCCTGAACGGGCGCTGCACGTCGTCGATATCGAGAACCTGGCCGGCGCCCCGATCCCGTCCCTCGTCCAGGTGAACGAGGTGCAGGACTGGTACATGACGCGGCTGGGGTTCGGCGTGGACGATCAGGTGGTGATGGCCTCCAGCCACCTCGCCTTCCTCAACGCGGCCCTCGGCTGGCCGAACGCCCGCTACCGGGTCAGGTCGGGCCCGAACGGCGCCGACCACGAGCTGCTCGACGTCCTTGAGCACGAGGACGTCGCCGCGCGCTTCAGCCACGTGGTGATCGGGTCGGGCGACTGGCGGTTCAGCCGCGCGGCCGCGAGCCTGGCCGAGCGGGGCGTCCGGGTCACCGTGGTGAGCCGGCGCGGCAGCCTCGCGGCGG
>DATCGA010000615.1:0-13623 GCA_036509215.1 Trebonia sp. | reverse complement strand
GGCTCGGTCGCGGCCGAGCCGACCCGCGCCCCTGCCCTCCGCCTTAGCACCCGGATTTCCCTCCCCCGGGCCGCCGCCGTAACCCGCAGCGGCAACCCATCCCTCCCCGGCAGCTCATCCCGGCGCGACCACAAAGTACTCACCAGCACCACCAGCACCACGCGCACCCGCGCAGTCGGACATACGGCTCATTGTGTTCCATTCGGGTCGTATAGACCCCCTAACGGAACACGATGACGCCCGCGGCCGCGAATCCGCGCCGCAAACGGAACACAATGATGCCCGCTGCCCCGCCGAGCTGCCCGCAAGGCCCCAAAGGCCCCAAGGCCCACCGCAACGCGCCAAGTGCGCCTTCGGGCCGGCTAGAGCGAGCCCAAACGCGCACTTGGCACACCAGCCGTTCAGCTGTCCGCCGGATCGAGGGAGGCGCTGAGCTCGCGGATGGCGTCCGCGATCGCGCGATAGTCGTTGCGCAGGATCTTCGAGTGGTTGCTGGAGACTTTGGCGCTACCGGCTCCACCTCGACGTCAGCCCGGCCGACCGCGAGCAGGCCGACGAGGTTCGCCGCCTGCTCGACCTGGGAAACGAGTTCTGCGTCCTCGCCACCCGCCGCCCCAGACAATCTTCAGACCGCCTAAGCATTTCACCAATCGCCCAGTTCGCGTGAGACCATCCCAGGCATGAAGGGAACCCTCACCCAGCACGGCGTCACCGTCGACGCGACCCCCGAAGCGATCCAGAAGGCAGCGTCCGGCGACGAGTTCTTCTGGCTCAACCTCGACGTTCACGACCCCGGCCCCGACGACGACGTCACCGGGCTGCTGTGCAATACCTTCCACTTCCACCCGGTGGCGGTCGAGGCGGTCGAGCGGTTCGGCCAGCGGGCCCGCATCGACGACTACGACGACTTCGTGCACATCATCACGTTCGGCATGGCCGCCAACGGCCAGGACGTGGCCGAGGTGCACTGCTTCCTGACCGATAAGTTCATAATCAGCCTGCACCAGGGCGACTGCCCGGCGCTCGACTCGGTCTTCCAGCGCGTCGCCACCCACCACTCGAAGACCGCGTCCGCGCCTCAGGTCGTCATCTTCTACCTGATCATGGACACCCTGATCGACTCGTTCTTCCCGGTGCTGTCGGTGTTCGACGACTCGATCGACGAACTCGAGAGCGCCATACTCAAGAACCCGACCGAGGAGCAGCTCGGCACCCTGTTCGGGATGAAGCGGCAGATTATGACCATCCGCAAGGTCATCGCCCCGCAACGCGACATGATCGCCAGCCTCAACGCCGGCATGGTCGAACTCCCCGGCATGGCCGACTCCGGCTCCGCCTATTTCCGTAACCTGTACGACCATCTCATCCGGATCAGCGACATGGTCGACGCCTACCGGGACCTCATCGGCGGCGCGATGGACACCCACCTGTCGATGGTCTCCAACCGCCTCAACGTGATCATGAAGCAGCTGGCGATGATCGCCACCATCTTCCTGCCGCTGGGCTTCCTGACCGGCTTCTTCGGCCAGAACTTCGCCTGGCTGCAGGCTCACCTGCAGATCGGCTTCGGCTACTTCCTCTTCCTCGGCATCGGCTCCGAGATCGTCGCCATCGTCATCCTGCTCGCGCTGTTCAAGCGCCGAGGCTGGCTGGGCAGCGGCCCCATGGCCTAATAGAGATCAACTTCATAGTCATCCCGAACGGACCGTGTCCTCCGCGTCCCCGCCCGCCCGTCTCCGGTCCCGGGGCGACCGGGCAGTCAGTGAGACGCAGGCGCGTCAGCCGCTGCCCCATCAGCCGCTGCCCCATCAGCCGCTGCCCCGTCGGCCGCTGTTCGGTCGGCCGCTGTTCGGTCGGCCGCCGCCGCGTCCGACCGGCCCGCCAGGCGATCGCCGGTCCCGTCCGCATCGTGCACGATCATCACCGGCCGCTGCGAGTGGGCCGCGACCTCGGCCGCGACGCTCCCGGCGACCAGGCCGCCGAAACCGCCCCGGCGGTGCGCGCCGAGCACGATGAGGCTGGCGTCGTGATCGTCGGCGGCGTCGGTGATGCCGTTGGAAGCCGGCGTTCCCTGGACCGCCAGCGGCTGGGCCGAGAACCCGGCCGCCTCGGCCAGTTCGGCCCCGTGCGCGGCGGTCTGCTCGGCCGCCTCCCCGACCGCGTCGGCGCAGGCCGCGTCGAACTCGGCCCCCGGTTCGGGCAGGAAGCCGACGTTGAACGTCCGCCACACGGTGAGCACGAGCGCGTCCCGCCCGGCTGACAGCTGGCGGCCGGCCTCGGCGATCGCGGCCTTGGCGAGCCGGGAGCCGTCGTAGGCGAACAGCACCGGTCCGGCCGTCTCCGGCTGGCCGGCCTCGTGCCGATGTGGAATCGCCGCCGCCGCCGTCGCCGTGACTAGGTGCCCGCCGCCGGCCAAGGCGGCCGCCGCGGCGGTCCGGGCCAGCGCCGGCAGCGCCGGCAGGGGCGCGCCGGGCCGCAGCGCCGCCAGCAGCGGCGGCGAGTCCCAGGCGGGCTCCATGCCGCCCATCCACGTCTGGATCGCCGCCGCGGCCGGCCGCACTCGGCCGAGCGCGTACAGCAGCACGCCGACGATCGCCCCGCCCGCCGCCAGCCCGAAGCAGATCCACAGCGCGGTGTTGAAGGCCGGGGTCGGCAGCCCGGTCAGCGAAATCGCGAAGTGCAGCAGGATCGGCGTGACCAGGAACGCGGCGATCGCCCGGAGCAGCTCCAGAATGGCGAACACGCGCTGGATGGAGGCCGATCGCAGCGAGTACCCGGCCATGAACAGGGCCGGCACGACCGAGGCGCCGATGCCGATCCCGACCAGCGCGGAGCCCACCAGGGTGATCGTGGAGCTCGCGGGGACGACCGCGCGCAGGACCAGGATGCCGGCCGCCAGGACGACCAGCCCGAACAGCGCGTAGTAGTGGATGAAGCGCGTGCTGAAGATCCGCCCGAACACGATCGCCGTCAGAACCGCCGCGGCCAGCTCGGGGATGTACAGCAGTCCGAGGTGCAGCGGCGTGTAGCGGCCCGCCTGCACGGTCGCGGTCAGCGCGATCGCCGTGGTCGCCGCCGCCGCCGCCGACATCGCGATCACGACCCCGGTCACCGGGATCGTGGTGGTCAGGGCGCGCAGGATGAGCAGCGGATGCTTGGCGCGGTATTCGTACACCACCAGGGCCACGATCAGCGCTATCCCGACCAGTAGCGGAACCACCGCCACGGGGTCGAAGAACCCGTGCGTGAGCAGCTGCGCGGCGCCGAAGAAGGCCAGCACCGCACCGCTCGCCGCCAGCCCGATCGCGACCGGGTCCCGAGGGGCGCTGAGGTCGGCCGGGGGAGCGTCCGAGAACGTCAGCAGCGAGAACACCAGTCCCAGGAAGGCGATCCCGGCCACGATCCAGAACAGCGGCCGCCAGGCGTGGAACGAGGCCTGGGCCCCGCCGATGAGCGGCCCGGCCGCGACCGCGCCGAAGATGCACAGGTTAAAGATCACCGCCGTCGAGCGGAGCTTCTTCACCGGGTAGCCCAGGATCAGCGGCGGCGTCGAGGCGATCAGCAGCAGGCTCGTGCACAGCCCCTGCATCACATGCCCGACGATGAACAGCGCCGGCCCGTTCGCGGCCGCCGCCAGCACCGACCCGATCACCAGCAAGGCGGCGTAGACCACCGTCAGCCGGCGTTGCGGCAGATGCTGGGCCAACTGCACCGCCAGGACCGTGCCGAGCGCGTAGCCGGCGTTGGCCAGCCCGTAGCCGAGGCTCATCGTCTGCTCGCTGGTGTGCAGCGACGCCGCGATGATCGGCGTGAGCGGATTCAGGGCGCCCGACAGCCCCAGGTAGGGAACCAGGAACAGGACGACCATCGCCGCCGTCGGCGCATACCGGCCGGACAGCGGCCCGGGCCGTATCGGCTCGCGCCGCTCGCTTTCGTGGCCGGAAGGCGGAGGAGTCGGCAAAATCCTCGTGCGAGCCATGTTGTCCATTTTTGCCGGCTACCCGCCACGCACAGTCACCGGCCCGACCAATTGGCCGAAATCCCCAGCTCCGCGCCCCCAAGCCGCCCACCCACCGACCCCACATCACCCCCGCGCCCCCGAGCCGCGCACCACCAGCCCCAAGACCACCACTGGCCGCGCCCAAGGCCCGTCCACCCGTCAACGTGTGCCGTTCGCGTCGTATAGACCCCCCAATGGAACACAATCACGATTTTTTACGATTAACAGCGCTCTTTCGGCACACAATGACGCCTGCTGCCGCCCGCCAAGCCGACGGATCGATGCGGTGCCGAGTGGGTAAGCCCTGCTGGAGGCCCATCAACGGGATGCCGATTCGCGAGCCGCTGGCTTGGGCGGCGGTCCTGCGGCCGACGGGGGGCGGTGCATCGCCGGTCCCTTGCGTGCACCAACTCCCCGGCCGCCCGACTGGGTCACCACCGCCGGGGTCCTGTGCTGCACCGGCGGCCTGGTGCTGTTCCTGGCGGTCGCCCGGCCGCAGTCCCCGCCGGTCAGCGTCGGGCCGAGCATCCTGCTGCCGCTGGGCCTCGCCTCGGCCGGAGTCATCGCCCTCTGCCTGGTCGCGTGGCGTCTCAGCCCAAAGATGTTCCTGCCGCTGAGCACCGCCTTCGCCTGCGGCGTGATCTTCGGGATCACGGCGTTCCTGCTCAAGGAGCTGACGCAGACGATCGGCCTGGGCTTCAACCCGCCGTCACAGCAGTGGCCGCTCTACGCGTTCATCATCGCCGAGCCGCTCGGGTTCCTGCTCAACCAGAACGCCTTCCAGGAGAGCTCTCTCATCGCCCCGGTCCTGGCCATCCGCACCGTCACCGACCCCCTGGTGGCCATCGGCATCGGCCTAGTCTGGCTGAACGAGGACATCGCCAGCAGCCCCGCCGCCATCGCCGCCGAGCTTGTCGGGCTGGTCGTCAGGTCGGTCGGCGTGGTTGCCCTCGCCTACCGCTCACCTCACCTCGACGCCGCCACCACAGCCTCCCCAACCCCGACGGCAACCCCGACGGCAACCCCGACGGCGGCCCCGGACCCAGCCCCGGACCCTAAAGGTCAGCCATCCGACGGCCCTCCTGCCACCTGACTGATCTAGTAGGCGCCGGCTATATCGTTTGACAACATGACCAACGCCGCAACCACCGCCAGACCAGGCCTTATATCACCGTGGGCGTGATCGGAATATCCCGATGGGCATGATCAGCCGGGCTGATGCCTACCAGCGGCGCCACCGCTGGGCCGGGCTGCCGCTGGCGGTTGTCTACAAGTTCTTCGACGATCAGGGAAGCTACCTGGCCGCGCAGATCACCTACTACGGCATCGTGTCGCTGTTTCCGCTGCTGCTGCTGGTGAACACATTCCTCGGGTACGCGCTGCACGGCAGCCCACACTTCCAGCGGGAGGTGCTCGACTCCGCGCTGGCCCAGTTCCCGGTCGTCGGCGACCAGATCGCCAGGAACATCCACTCCTTCCACGGCAGCGTGCCCGGCCTGGTCGTCGGCGTCGTCGGCTGCCTCTACGGCGGCCTCGGCATCGTCCAGGCAACCCAGAACGCGCTCAACCGGGTATGGGGCGTGCCGCGTAACGCCCGCCACAACCCGCTCCGGGCCCGGCTGCGCAGCCTGCTGCTGCTGGCCGCCGGCGGCGGCAGCGTGATCGTCACCACCGTGCTGTCCGCGGTGAGCGCCGCCGCCGACTCCTACGGCGCCGCCGCCGTCGGCGTCAGCGTCAGGGCGGCGGCCGCCTCGCTGGCCATCGCGCTGAACGTGACGCTGTTCGTGGTGGCGTTCAAGATCCTGATCGCCACCCCCGTCAGCGTCCGGCAGATTCGCTCCGGCGCGATCGCCGCCGCCGTCATCTGGCAGTTCCTGCAGTTGGCGGGCGCCGTGCTGCTGGGGGAGAAGCTCAAGGGCGCCACCGCCACCTACGGCCTTTTCGCGATCGTCCTCGGCCTGCTGGCCTGGGTCTACGTCGGAGCGGTGACGGTGGTGATGTGCGCCGAGTTCAACGCCGTGCGCGCCCGGGGGATGTGGCCGAGGAGCCTGCTGGCGCCGTTCAGCGACGACGTGGACCTCACCATCGGCGACCGGCGCGCCTACATCTCCTACGCCAAGACCGAGCTGCACAAGACCTTCGAGACCATCGAGGTCAGCTTCGAAACGCCTCCGCCGCCGGACGGATCTCAGCTCGAGTAGACCTGCAGCTCCGACAGCTGCCCGGCCGGCCACCCGGTGTTGGCGGTGAAGGTCAGCCTGACGTACCGCACCTGAGCGGCGGCAAAGGCAACCGTCACTGTGTTACCGGTCGAGGGATTGAACGTGTACCCGGCCGAGGCCGCCAGCGTGCTGTACGTGGACCCGTCGACGCTGCCCTGGATGGCGATCGTCTGAGTCCGGGTCGCCCAGGCGCTCGACGGCGGCAGCTCCAGCACGATCCGGCCCACGGTCGCCGAAGACCCGAGGTCCACCTGGAGCCACTGCGGGAAGTCATTGTCCGTGCTCTCCCAGTAGGTGCTGGTGTTCCCGTCCACCGCGTTCGACGTCACGTACGTCTGCGCGTACCCGCTCGCCGTCACCGGCCGATCCAGCGCCAGGTTCGCACTCGCCGCAGCGACCCCGGTGCCCGACAGCCCCACGGTCAGCGGGCTGCCCGGCGCGCTTGACGCCACCGACAACGTCCCGCTCGAAGCGCCCGCCGCGGTCGGCGTGAACGACACGCTGACCGTGCACGACCCGCCTGCGGCGATCGAGCTCCCGCAGGTGTTGCTCTGGCTGAACGCCCCGCTCACGCCGACCGAGATCGCCGCAGCCGCGATCGTCCCCGGGTTCGACACCGTCACAGAAGAAGCCGCGCTCGCCGACCCCACCGTGACGTTCCCGAACGACAGACTCGACGGCGACGCGGTCAGCGGCGAGCTGGTGCCACCGCTGCCGGCGAAGGACATGTAGTTGAGGTTCCAGCCGCCATCGTCCTGGTCGACGGCGAGGGTCTGCTGGCCGGCCGCCAACTGGACGGTGGCGGTGACTGTGGACCAGTTCTGCCAGCCGCCGGTTGCGGGGATGCTGACGTTCCCGCTCAGGTTCGCGCCGGACGCGTTCGACAGGTGCAGAGCGTCGGTGACCGCGGAGGGGGCCGCGACGCGGAAGCTGACGGTGTAGGTACCGGCGGAGGCTGCGTTGACGGTGTAGCGGAACCACTGCCCGCTGGATGTCCAGCCCAGGTCGTAGCCGCCGCCCGAGTCTGACGTGGTCTCCAGGTCGATGCCGTCGGAGCGGTAACTGTTGCCGGTGCCGTTGGTCGAGGTGGCGTTGTAGGCCACCCCCTGGCCGCCGGTGTCGTAGTTCTCGGCCTGCACGACGCCCGGCACCGCGGCCGGCGTGCCGCCGTAGGGGCCCTCGCTGCTGCCGGTCTGCCAGCTGTTGTTGCTGAGCGTCGCTGTGAAGCCGCTGGAGTCGTTGCTGAAGGCGGAGAAGCCGGACCCCACCCCGGTCACGGAGTTGCCGGTGATGGCGGCGTTACCGGTAGGGGCCGGATAGAACGGCGGCGAGATCACGATCCCGTTCCGCCACGGGCTGGTGATCGTGTTGTTCGCCAGCGTGGTGTTGGTGGACGTGGAGAAGCCGATCGAGTCGTACACCGACTGGATGATCGTGTTGCCGGTCACCACCGCGCCGGTGACCGTCCCCACGTTCTGCCCGTCTCCGCCGTTGCCGATCTGCAGGGCCGGCTGCCCCTGGAAGTAGGCGTTTCCGCCGGACCTCACGATCACGTTCCCGGTCAGGGTGGCGCCGAGCATGTCGCTGCCGTTCACCCCGAACCGGCCCACGCCAAGGCCGATGTAGCGCGCGGTATCGGAGATGAAATTGTCCTCCACTAGGTGGCCGCTGCCGCCGTAGATCCCGATGCCCTTGCCGCCCCACGGGGCGATGACGGTGTTGTGGGTCATGGTGATGCCGGTCATGGCGGTGTAGGTCGTGCTGCCGTTGTAGGCGACCGAGTTGATCGCCATCCCGTCGTCGCCGGTGCCCCGGATGAAGTTGTTGGTCGCGGTCAGGTTGCTGCCCGACGTCCCGGTGAGCGAGACGTTGTTCAGGTTGCAGCCGTCGGCGAAGATCACCGTGAACAGGTTGTTCTCCGCCGTCCCGTTGCTGCCGGAGGCCCACAGGCTGGACTCCACGTGCTGCACCCACATGCCCGAGATGAGCCAGTTGTTTCCGGTGGTGTCCTCGGCCCCGCCGCCCCCGTCCGCCTCCGCCCGGCTCATCGCGTCGGAGTCGATGTGGAAGTTCTCCAGCTGGCACGAATAGCACTGGAAAGCCGCCCCCAGCGGCGTGTTGTTGGGCAGCGGCACGTCCCGGTAGACCTCGCTGTACCAGTAGCCGGCCCCCTCGATGGTCACGTTCTGCGCCACCAGGCTCGACGTCCCGATCAGGTAGAAGGTTCCCTGCGGAATCCACAGGATCTCGCCCGCCGACGCCGCCTGGTTGATGCAGTTCTGGATGTCGACGGTGCTGTCGACCGCGCCGGGCGCGGCCGCGCCAGTGGTCGGCGTGTTGTCGGCCACCGCCCCGCAGCTCGTGATCGAGATCGAGTTGGCGGGCTGGGTGGCCGGCGCGGGCGCGTCCCACAGGTCAATCGAGTTGATCCAGTAGAACGACGCCGTGTTAGACGAGTCCTTCACCAAGCTGATCGTGGCACCCGGCGCAATCGCCGCGCCGCTGACGAACGCGTGGAACTCGTCCCAGAAATCGCGTGGGTCGCCGTCGGCCGGATTCTGATCGCTCCCGTTGTAGTTGTTGTTCCCCTCGTACTGCCAGCTCTGCATGGAGTTCATGCTCAGGGCCTGGCGGAACGTGCCGTTGACGTACAGGTCCAGCGTGGCGGTCATGCCGCCGCCGCTGGCGGAGTCCGGAATGGAGGCGCGCACGTTAATGAAGTTGATCGGCTGGCCCGTGTTGTTGGTCCACTGCACCGACTGCCCAGTCCCGGTCAGCTGGACGTAGGCGTGCCCGTCGGCCTCACCCTGCGGAGAGTCATACTCGCTGGTCGGCGCCGACGTCAGCGACACCACGCTGGCGCCCCCGCCGAGAGCGCCCTCCGGGGCCTGGTACGTGGTGAAGGGCGTCGTCGCCCCGGCCACGCTCGGGTTCGGTGTGCCCGGCGCCTGATACGACACCGGCGCGGTCGCCGCCACCGCCCCAGGCGCGGCGACCAGCATCGGAACCCCCGCCAGGGCCGCGACCACACTGAACACGGCGAGCAGGCTGCCAACGCGACGTCTCAAGTCCATGCCCCGGAACATACATTTACCAACGACATGATGCAATAACCAGATTTAATTCCGCAAATTACCTACACATCAACGCAAATTTGCGCGGACCCAACACAAAGCTCAAATCCATCATCTCGAACGGACCCTGCCCTCCGCCTCACACCCACATTCCCCTAACCCCAGGGTGGCGACCACAAAGTCCTCACCCGCACCACGCGCACCCGCACAGTCGGACATACGGCTCATTGTGTTCCGTTTCGGTCGTATAGCGCCCCCAACGGAACACGATGACGCCCGCGGCCGTGAATACGCGTCCCCAACGGAACACAATGATGCCTTCGCAGCGAGCCACCCGCCCCAGCGAGCCACCCGCCCCAACGGGTTCACCCGCTGGCTAGGCGATCCGGCCGTCTAGCGAACGCTCCTGGCGCCGACAACCCGGCGCTTACGCAGCGACTCAAGCCATTCCTGCCCGCTGAGCAGCCGCGTGGTCCTGGCCGACTTGACCTCGCCTGCGGCCGCGACTGCCATCGCGACGCTGGCGGCGGTCATATCGTCGGGCGCCTCGTACACGACAAGCAGGTCATACTCGCCGAACGGGAAGGCGGCCACCACGATCTCGGCGCCCACATCTTCCAGTGCCGTCTTGATATCTTCCACGGGGTCCTGCGGCTCCTTGAGCTGAGCCGCCATCGACTTTGCGGTGTATGAGGCTTGGTACATGTAGAGCGCCATGGCGATTCTCCCGGGTGGGAAGAGGCGAAGGAATTACCTGCCAGTTCGTGTGACGCCCGGCGGCTCCTGCAGAGAGACGCGGGCGAGGCATGGGCTGCGGACCAACTACGGTCCAAAGATCGTAGACCAGGCCCCCGCAGCGCACCAGCCTCCGCCCAGCACCTTGCGCCACGGCGCGACAGCGCGACAGCGCCTTGTTCCTACCCCGGCCCAATCAGCCGATGGCCTCAATGAATTCCGTCGAGGTCATCGGCACCGAGAACATCGGATAGTCAAAGCGCAGGGCATTGTCGTGCTCCTCGGCGGAGGTGGCGGCGAGGCAGTCGCTCAAGGTGATGACCTGGTAGCCGTTCTCGTAGCCGGTCCGCATCGTCGACTCGACGCAGCAGTTGGTGAGGAAGCCGCCGAGCGCGATCGTGGTGATGCCCTTGCTGCGCAGGATGAAGTCGAGGTTGGTGCTGGCGAAGGTGTCGAGCCCCCGCTTGCCCTCGATGAGGATGTCGCCGGTCTCGGGCGCGAGATCATCGACGATCGCGGCGCCCCAGCTGCCCTTGACGAAGGCGTTGCCGTCCACGACTCCCTTGAGGATTCCGTACGGGTGCGAGCTGAGCTCGTTGTAGCCGTTCGCGAACGCGATCGGCGCGTGCATGACCGTGGCGCCCGCGGCCCTGGCCTTCTCGACCACGCGCTTGGTGTTGGCGAGCATGCCGGTCTTGTCCATGACCGGCAGGACGGCGGAATGCAGCGCGCCGCCCTCGGAGGTGAAGTCGTTCTGGTACTCGATCAGCACGACCGCCGTGGTCGTCGGGTCAATAGACACAGGGCGACTCCTCTGCCAGCAGCACGTGCGGTCATTGTAGTACCGGAGCGGTCACCGCCCTAGAGCTCTCAGCCCGGGCCGGCCGGTCCCGCCTCGATCGCGGCGTGCTCGCCGGGCGCCTGCCCGTCGCCGTCGCCATGGCCGTTGCCGTGCCCGTTGGCCTGGCGTGGAACCGATCGTCGAGCCAGCCGCCGGTGCCCCTCAGGGCCGAGGGGACGTCAACATCCTGGCTCACTGCTGCCCTCCCTTTCCTAGGCGCTCCTCTGATGCCCGGCCGCTCCATACCTAAACGCGGCATCTAGATAATCCTCTGCATGTTGCAGAAGTAAGGTGATATGCCAATGTGGCGCAACCAAAGGTTGCGCCATAGCCCCGCGCCGGATACGCTGATATGCAACCGATGGTTGCACAAGAGGCGCCACGGAAAGAGACAGGGGACAGCCACCATGCGCAAGCTCATCACCGCCATGAAGATCTCGCTCGACGGCAAGTTCGAGGGGCCGCAGGGGTACGCGGACTGGGTGGCGGCCTGGTCGGATGACTACGGACTGACCCCCCAGATCGACGCGTGCGTGCTCGGCGCCGGGATGTACCCCGGCTATGAGCAGTACTGGACGCCGATCCAGGACGAGCCGGGCAAGGTCCACCCGCTGAGCGGCGCCGCACCGACCCCGGCCGAGGTCGAATGGGCCGAGTTCGCCCGGCGAACGCCGCACTACGTGCTGTCGAGCACGCTGACCGCGGCCACGTGGCCGCAGACGCAGTTCCTGCGCGGCCTCGACGAGCTCGGCAAGCTCAAGCTGGAGCCGGGCCGGGACATCTACCTGGTCGGCGGCGGCACGGTCACGGCCGCCGCGATCGACGCCGGCCTGGTGGACGAGGTGCGGCTGATCGTCTACCCCGTGATCGCGGGCGGGGAGAACGCCCTCTTCAAGTCGACGGCGATCAGTCGCGGGCTCGAGCTCCGCACGGCCGAGCGACTGCCGGACGGCCGCCTCAGCCTGGTCTACGGGATCGACGGTGACTGAGTTCGATCGCCGGACAGTCGAGGAGTTCCGCGCCAACGGCGGCCGGGCCGGCGGGGTGCTGGCAGGCACCCCGCTGGTCCTCGTCCACCACATCGGCGCCAGGTCCGGGATCGAGCACGTCACCCCGCTGGCCTACTCGGCCCAAGGCGACGACTGCATCGCGATCGTCGCCTCGAACGGCGGATCGCCAAGCCACCCCGCCTGGTATCACAACCTCAAGGCCAACCCCACGATCACCGTCGAGCGAGGCAGCCAGACATTCCAGGCGACCGCCGAGGAGCAGACTGGCCCCGCCCGCGCGGATCTCTGGTCCAAGCTGGTCGCGCAGTTCCCCGACCTGGCCAAGTTCGAGGCCAGAACCGCCCGCACGATCCCGCTCTTCCTCCTCCGCCGCGCCGCGCCCTAAGCCAACGATCAAATTCAAGATGATCCCGAACGGACCCTGCCCCCCGCCCCTCCGCCCACCTTTACCCAGTCCCGTGGTCGACGGCGGCTGCCAAATCGCGGCTCAGGGCAGCAGCGCCAGTGCCTGGTTCAGGTTGTGCTCAATGATGCCGCGCATGAACGCCCGGTCCGGGAAGTCGCCGTCGAGCAGTCGCATCGGCCCGGCGACGAGGAACAGTCGCTGCGCCAGCATGCACAGTGCGAGCCGGTCCTCGTCGAGGTCGTCGACCCCCACGGTCGCGGCCCAGTCGCGGCCCAGCCGGACCTGCATGTGCGCGTGCTCCCACTCGACGTCGAAGTACATGAGGTCCTCGATGTCGATGATGACCGGGTTGCCGTTCTCGTCGACCAGGACATGGTCCAAGCCCAGTTCGCCGTGCACGACCGAGTGCCCGGCCCGCGGCCGTACCGCCGCGGCCAGTTCGCGCAGGCGGTCCTTGAGCCGTTCGCGGTTGTCAGCGATCCTGCGGTCCCGCTCCGTCGCCTCGTCGACGCACCGCAGCCCGAGTGCCAGCACGGCTTCCTCGCTCGTCGGCCAGTGAGAGGTCCCGCCGGCGTCGATCAGGCGCACCTTGCCGGGCGCGCGGCCCCGGTAGCCGCGCATCGCCGCCAGCGCCTCGCGCAGCCGGGCCAGCACGGGTTCCGCCGCGACCGGGTCGCGTTCCCGCAGGGCCAGCAGGTTCTCGCCGGGAAAGTCTTCCACGATCGCGATGTCGGCGGGGTGATAGTCGCGGTCGCGGTCGAGCAGGTAGACCTGCGGAACCCGCAGGCCCAGGGACGCGAGCCGGCTGTGCGCGGCCGCGAACAAGTCGATGCTGTTGCCGGAGGAGAACGGGTCAGCGGCGTCATTCTCGTTCGGCGCCTGCGGCCAGTAGTTCTCCGAGTCCTCCCACAGGTACGCGATCACCGTCGTGCCGTCATCCATCGCCAGCCGGTACACGCCCTTCGTGGTCCCGCCCGCCAGCCGCGTGACTTCCCTGATCTTGCACTCACCACCCAGGGCGGCCCGGGCCGCCCGGGCCAGCCCTTCCCGCGTTACCCTCCCGGAAGCCATTCCCCAGCCCTTCCCGATAACGGAGCCAACCTGCGCGGGCCCCATCCTTCCAGGACGGATCAGCCGAGCTGGATGACGGTGATCTTCTCCCTGTCGGTGACCGCAAACCGTTGCCCCGGCTCGTCGATGGCCGCCCCCCAACCGCACACGCTCACGAGACAGCCGGACGGCGGCCGCGCCGCCGTGGTGCGCGCGTGCCCTCCGCGTCACCCCCGCATGTCACTCCTGCGTGGCGAGCGGCGGGCCTGTCCTCCGCGTCACTCC
>DATCGA010000614.1:0-20058 GCA_036509215.1 Trebonia sp. | reverse complement strand
CGGAGGTCATCGCGTCGATCGCCCGCGATCTGAGCCGGGCGATCGACGACGAGTGCGGCGGCGCCGCGCGGCCGGCCGAGCTCGCCAGCGGGCCGTCGCCCGAGCTTCTGCAGGCGCGCCTGGACCGCGCCGGCGCGGTGGTGGCCGCCCCGGCCAGCGGCTACCTGCGGTTCGTGCGGCACGCCACGCTGGTCGCGATCGCCGCGGAATACGACGCCGTGATCCGGCTGCACGACCGCCCCGGGCACTTCCTCACCCGGGGGCACCCGATGGCGACCGTGTGGCCGGCCGAGGTCGCGGACACGATCAGGCACCGGCTCGAGCGGGTGCACATCACCGGCCCGCTGCGGACGCTGACCCAGGACATCGCGTTCGGCATCGACCAGCTGGTGGAGATCGCGATCCGCGCCCTGTCTCCGGCCGTGAACGACACGTTCACGGCGATGACCTGCATCGACTGGCTCGGTGACAGCCTCTGCCGGATCGCCGTGGACTGGCGCCCGCAGGTGTACCACCGAGATCACGGCGGGGAGATCCGCCTCATCACCGCCCCCGTCAGCTACGAGCGGCTGGTCGCCCGGTCGTTCGAGAAGATCCGCCAGGCGTCCGGCGGCATGCCCGCCGTCCTCATCCGGCAGATAGACGCGCTGCTCACGGTCATGGAGGTGGCGCCGCCCGGCCGGACCCAGGTGCTGCTCGACCAGGCGGCGCTGCTCCAGCGGCTGAGCGAGCGCACCGTTCCCGAGCCGGCCGACCAGGCCGACATCGCCGCCCGTTACGAGGCGCTGCTCACCCTGCACGCCGCCCGCCAGCAGGCGACCGCCGAGCTGGCCGAGTAGCGGCCCGCCCGGCCGGGACGCCGCTAGACGGGCCGGGACCGGAGCAGCGGGAGGATTCCGGCGATTAGCTCCAGCTGCTCGCGCTGCGCCCGGAGGCTGGGCGCCGCGATCCGGCAGACCAGGTGCCTGGCGCCGGCGTCGATGTACCGCCCCAGCCCGGCCGCCACCTGCTCCGACGGCCCGGCGATGACCGCCTGGATGGTCTCCAGCTGCTCGAGCGGCATCCGGTAGTTGGCCCGGCTGAACTCCTCGAGCGCGACCCGGCCGCTGGCCGCGTCGTCGGCGATCAGCACCGACGCGAACAGGGCGGGCGTGATCGCGCCGGCCGGCCGGCCCGCGTCCGCCCCCGCCGCGAGCACCTGCGCCAGCCCGGTCGCGTAATCGGCCGGGTCGGGCGGATAAGGCAGCCACCCGTCGTACAGCCGTCCGGTCCTGGCCAGCGCCGACGGCGACGCGCCGCCCAGCCAGATGCCCGGCCCGCCGGCCTGGTAGGGCAAGGTGGCCGGCGGGAGCGCGTCGAAGTGGTGGACCTTGCCGTGAAACGACGACGGCCCGTCGCCGCTCCACAGCTGACGCCAGAGGGCGACGGTCTCGTCCAGCCGCGCGAACCGGCCCGCCCACGGGACCTCGGACAGGTCGTACAGCGGCCGGCCGAGCGGGCCGGGGAAGCCCGCCCCCACCGCCACCGTCAGCCGCCCCCCGGACAGCAGGTCGATCGAGGCAAGCGCCTGCGCGGCCTGCACCGGCCGGCGCAGCACCGGCATCAGCGCCGCCGTCCCGAGGCCGACCCGCGAGGTCGCAGGCGCGATCGCCGCCAGCATCGTCAGCGCCTCGATCCGAGGGCTCAGCAGCGAGTCGTTCACCCACAGCGAGTCGTAGCCGGCCTCCTCGGCCGCGACCGCGAACCCGACGAGCTCGCGCGGATCGGTTCCCTCGCCCCACTGGGCCTTCCCGACCGGCAGCAGCAGGCCGAGGCTGATTGTTTCTTCCATGCCCGATATCGTCCGGCCGGACGGGCGCTAGCGGCAATTCCCGGCAGGGAATGGCCCGTGCGGCCGCCGCGCGCTACAACTGGACCGGTGGACTTCCCCCAGGCTCTGCGCGAGCGCCGCACCCGCCGCCGGATCAGCCAGCTCGAGCTCTCGCTGCGGGCCGGGACCACCCAGCGGCACGTCAGCTTCCTCGAGAGCGGCCGGTCGGAGCCGGGCCGGGAGATGGTGGTGCGGCTGGCCGAGTCGCTCGAGCTTCCGCTCCGCGAGCGCAACGGCCTGCTGCTGGCGGCCGGCTACGCGCCCGCCTACCCGCAGACCTCGCTCGAGGACCCGGCCCTGGCCCCGGTCCGCGACGCGCTGCGGCACATCCTCGACGCGCACCGGCCGTACCCGGCGATCGTCGTCGACTCCCGCGGCGGCCTGGTCGCCGCCAACGACGGCTTCGCGATCCTGGCCGAGGGCGCGGCGGCCGAGCTGACCGGCCCCGACGCCAACGTCTACCGCCTCGCGCTGCACCCGCGGGGCATGGCGCCGCGAATCGCGAACTTCCCCGAGTGGGCCAGGCACGTGCTCGAGGGCCTGCGCCGCGAGCTAGCGCGCAACCCCGACGACGAGCTCGAGGGCCTGCTGGCCGAGCTCGAGGCGTACGTGCCCGAGCGCCCGCCGCCGCCCGGCCACCTCGGCTTCGCGGTCCCGCTGCGGCTGCGGACCGCCGCGGGCGAGCTGCGGCTGATGACGACCATCACCACCTTCGCCACCGCCGTCGACGTCACCATCTCCGAGCTCAGGCTCGAGGCCTTCCTCCCGGTCGACCAGGCCACCGCCGCGCTCCTGGCGGCCGGATGAGAGCCGCCCGGGCCCGTTCGGACAAAAAAGGACTTTGAATTCCAAATCTTTTTATCGAACGGACCGCGGCTCCGCCTGGTCAGGAAAGCACGCGCCGCCGGAAGTTGCGCAGCCCGATCCACAGGAAGAGGGTGGCGAAGCCGATGATCACCGGGTAGATCACGTAGAGCTGCATGTGCGGGGCCGAGGTGAAGGCGGCCCGCATCCCCTCGTTCACGTAGATCAGCGGGTTGATCAGCACGACCGTCTGCAGCCAGTGCCACCCGCCCACCTTCACCGGGGCTAGCTTCGTCCACGAGTAGTACGTGCCGCCGAGGAACGTGATCGGCAGGATGATGAAGCCGAACATCAGCCCGATGTTCCTCGGCTCGAAGCTGGTGCCGAGGACCAGGCCCAGGCCGGCCATCGCGATGCACGCCAGCGGCACCAGCGTGATGATGATCCACCAGTGCAGCGAGATGTGGGCGGTCACCCCGGCCGCGTGCACGACCGAGGCGATCGGCAGCACGATGGCGGCCGAGATGATGCCCTGGACCGCGCCCGACAGCACCTTGGCGATGGCGACCAGCCAGATCGGGCAGGGCGCCTGCACCCGGTCCTCGATCTCCCTGGTGAAGCCGAACTCCTGGGCCATCGCCAGCGCGATCGACTGCACGCCCTGGAACATGATGGAGATCCCGACCACGCCCGGCACCAGGATCGTCGCGAAATCCGACTCCGCGCCGCGGCCGCTGCCGCCGCCGATGCCCTGGCCGATCTTCGGGAAGACGTAGAGGAAGACGAAGCAGAGCAGGAACGGCTGGATGATGGTCCGCAGCACGAACTCCCACAGGTGCTTGCGCACCACCACCAGGTCGCGCAGCAGCAGCGCGCCGAGCGCGGTCCAGCTGGCGGCGGCGACCGAGCGGGTGGGTCCGCCGCCTATCCGCCCGAGCGGCTGCTGCGCCTGGGACTGCGCGGTTGCCGAGGTCGTCATTCTTCCCGCAGCTCCCTTCCGGTCAGGTTGATGAAGACGGTCTCCAGGCTGGGCTCGGCCACCGACACGTCGAGCAGGTCGAACCCGCCGCTCTCGGCCGCCAGCACGATGCGGGGGACGAGCCGGTCGATGCCCTGCACGTGCAGTTCGAGCCTGCCGTCGGCGGCGCGGCTCCTGGTCACGCCGGCCACGTCCTTGACCAGCAGCTCGCCTAGCTTGTCGAGGTCGCCGGCGGTCCGCACGGAGACGATGGTGTCGGCCCCGATCGACTGCTTGAGGTTGGCCGGGGTGTCGAGCGCCAGCACCCGGCCGTGGTCCATGATCGCGACCCGGTCGCAGAGCTGGTCCGCCTCTTCCATGTAGTGCGTGGTGAGCAGGATCGTCTGGCCGTCGTTGTGCAGCTCGTGCAGCAGGTCCCACAGCGCCAGTCGGCTCTGCGGGTCGAGGCCCGCCGTCGGCTCGTCGAGGAAGAGCACCGAGGGCCGGTGGAAGATCGCCCGCGCCACCATCAGCCGCTGGGCCATGCCGCCGGACAGCGCGTAGACCGACGCCGGGGCCCACTTGGTGAGCTGGAACCGGGCCAGCAGGGCGTCGGCGGTCTGCCTCGACTCCTTCGCCCCGATGCCGAACAGCCGGCCGTGGAAGTAGAGGTTCTCCCACACCGTGAGCTGCCGGTCGAGCGTGTTCTGCTGCGAGACGATGCCGCTCAGCTGCTTGGCCAGGGCGGGCTGGGCGCCGACGTCGACCCCGGCCAGGAACGCCTTTCCGCCGGTCGGGACGACCCGCGTGGTCAGCATGCCCGCGGTGGTCGTCTTGCCCGCCCCGTTGGGCCCGAGCAGGCCGAAGATCTCGCCCGCGCGGACGTCGAGGTTGAGCTTGTCCACCGCGGTGAAGTCGGTCCCGGGGTAGACCTTGGTCAGGTCCTCGGTGTGGATAACCCCGCGTTCGGAGGCGGCCGGCGCCGCGGCCGCGTTCGTCGATGCTTCTGCGCTAGTCATCAACTTCAGCCTAGCCCCCGCCCGGCCGGGCAGGGCCCGGCGGCGGGGGCGGCGCCGGCTACCCGACGAGGTCGACGCGGTGATCGCTGACGGGGTAGCCGGCCTTGGCGAACGTGGCCGCCATGGGCTGGTTGGTAACGTCGGTGTTGGCGATGATCCGGTCGGCGCCGTCGGCGACCAGCAGGTGGGTCGCCTCGACCAGGAGGTCGTACGAATAGCCGTGGCCGCGGTGCTCGGGCAGCACCGCGATGTAGCCGATCACCGGGTCGGTGAAGTTGCGGCTGGGCACGGTCAGGCCGACGACCTCGCCGTCGACGGCGGCCAGCCGCCACCACTCGCGCGGGCTCGGCATCAGGCGCAGGATCTCGAGGTCCTCGGCGGCGGCGGCGTCGAGCCCGGACTCGGCGATGACGCGCCGCGCGTGCGCGTCGAGGCTGCCCTGGTGGACCCGCCGGAAGATATCGAGGATGACGTCGTCGTCCGGCTCGGGGCGGAATTCCAGCCGGTCCGGCCGGGCGGGCAGCCCGCGGTCGGGGGTCCACCGATATCCGTAGCGCTCGACCAGCAGCCTCATGCCGACGGCCTCGGCGGCGGCGATCCGAGCCTGGCCGGCCGCCGCGACGGCGGGCTGGTCGCGCCAGCCGGCCGGCAGCACCAGCGAGAACTCGGCCGGTCCGGGCGCCGTGCGCAGCAGCTGAACGGCGGCGTCCTGGTCGGTGAAGTCGAACCAGTCCAAGACGGCCGGGGCGCCGTCCTGCGGGCGTCCCCACCAGGCCGCGCGGGCGACGACGACGCCGTCCCGCAGCGCCACCCAGGTGTTGGCGGGGCGATAGTTGCCGCGGGCGGCGATTTCGGAGTACCGGGCGCCGAAGGCGGCCGGGCCGACCAGGGCGGGATCGGGCAGCGAGTTGAACAGCGCTTCCTCGCCTACGGCGAGCGGGCGGATCTCAAGTCCGGTCACGCAGCGGAGCGTAGCGGCGTCATCGCCCGCGTGGCAACGAATTTGACCGCCGTCGGCTCGCGTCGCGCCGTCGGCTCGCGTCGCGCGGTCAGCTCAGGATTCGGCCGACGTTGCCGCGCCGATCGAGTGGCCGGCCAGGTCGGCCAGCGTCACCGCGACCAGCCGGGCCCGCTGGGACGGGCGAGCGCCGGGGTTGGGAAGCATCATGAACCGGCCGCAGTACTGCCCGTTGGTGAACGTCCTCAGCTCCAGTTCGTCGTTGGGCAGGCCCGCCTCGTCGACCGGATAGTAGCCGTGCCGGGTGAGCACCCGGCCGTCGGGCTCGAGCCGGGCCGGGTGGCCGATCAGCATCCCGTACTCGAACCGGCACTCGCGCAGGTCGAGCAGGTCGGTCAGCTCCCTCCTGACGTGCGCGATGACCGCGTCCGGCGACCCCGTCGTCTGGGTCAGCGCGGCGCTGCCGGTGATCCGGGCCAGGTACCCGGCGTCCTCCACCGTGACCGTCTTGAGGTGCCGGGCGCGGGCGGCCAGCTGGGAGACGGCGACGCCGACCGCGAACAGCAGCGCGAACGTGGTGACGTCGGACGAGTGCGCGATCGAGAACCGGTCGTACGGGACGGTGAAGAAGAAGTCGAACCAGACCGCGGCCGACAGCGCCGCCAGCGCCGCCGCGACCCGGTTGCCGAGCACGGCCACCGCGACCACGGTCACCACCAGCAGCAGCGCCACGTTCGTGTTGGGCCAGCTCGACCGCCACGGCAGCAGGATCGCCGCCGCCGCCAGCGGAACCGCCACGGCGGCCGCGATCGCCACCCGGTCCCTGGTCAAATAACGGCTCATCCGACCGCACCTTCTCCTGCGCTGAGCTCCTCATTCCCACCGTACGTCGGCCATCGCGCGGTGTCCCGGCCCGCCCTGCTTGGAGTCCGTTAGGAGACTCTCGGGCCCGGTTAGGGCAGAGTGGGTGCATGGAGTCGGTTATATCCCGCAATCGCGCCCACGTCAGGGCTCCGGGGGTGGCGGCGGCGTGGGCGGCGTTCGCCGTCGGCCTGCTCTACGCCGCGGTCAGCCTCTACTGGGCCCTCGGCGGCGGCTGGCTGCTCGACACCGTCGGCGCGTCGCTGACCCAGGCAGGCCGTTCCGTCGGCGCGCTGGTCGTGATCGCGGTCTGGTTCGCGGTGGGCCTGAAGGTGATCGCGTCGGTCCTTCCGCTGCCGGCCGTGGCCGCGATCACGCCCGGCAGCCTCCGCTGGCGGCGGCTGCTCCGGTCGCTGAGCTGGATCGAGGCCGCGATCCTGACCATCTACGGTCTGATCTTGACCGCGGCCGGGCTGCTGGTCCAGGCCGGCGTGATCGGCACATCGGCCACCGCCGACCACCGCGCCCTGGCCTGGCACGCCTACCTCTGGGACCCGTGGTTCCTCGTCTGGGGGGTCCTAGTCACCGCCGCCCTGCTCCGCTCCCGCTAGCGCGCACGTCAACTCTCGCAGCCAGGATGCGACTGATCCCTCAGCACCGTCCCGTCAAATCCCTCAGGTTAAGTCCGTCGATTCCTTCAGCACGTGTGCGTCCGATCCCTCAGGTGTGCTCCCGAGCTGGAGCGGCGCGCAGCGGGCGGCTCCTCGTCGCAAGCAGCGCGGGCAATGAGGCTGGAGTGCCAGAGGCAATTTGATTTGGTCTAATAGGTGAGTCCTCGAAAGATGATCTTGGCAACCGTTTTCCTGGCGGAAGAAATACACGCTATGCCCGCAATTTTCTTCCAAGATCTTTCCTCCTAGCGGGCGCGACGTCCCGGATGTGTTGGGTGGTGCGTCTGATTTGAGTCAGGATCACTTTTTCCCGAACAAACGGAGTTCCTCGCGATGAGTTTCGCCTGAGCGCGGCGTCTGCAAGGTTGGTGAGAGATCACACGGAACGACCTGAGGAGAGCGCCAATGCCGGAGACCGAGCTGGTCGCAGAGTTGAACGAGGGATTCAGCGAGCCGGGTGCCGCGATGCGGCCGTGGGCCGAGGTGGCCGATGTGCTGTCAAGATCGGAGATGTTCTGGCTGTCGACCGTCCGCCGCGACGGCCGGCCGCACGTCACGCCGCTGCCGGCGATCTGGCTTGACGGGGCGCTTTACTTCTGCGCTGGCTCGCATGAGCAGAAGGCCAGGAACCTGGAGTCCAATCCTGAGTGCGTCCTGGCGGCTGGAGCTAACCAGTTCCGGTCGGGGCTTGACGTGGTGGTGGAGGGGACGGCCGCCCGGGTGACCGGCCCGGCGCAGCTGCAACGGCTGGCGGAAATGTGGAAGTCCAAGCTCGACTGGGACTTCGAGGTCACCGACGGGGGATTCCTCGATCCCGCGGGCCGGACGGGACTCGTCTTCGCCGTCAGGCCGGCCAAGGTCCTGTCGTTCGGCAAGAGTCCCTACAGCCAGACCCGGTACCGCCTCCCCGCCTGACCTGGCCGTCTTACGGGGCGGCCGCCTCGGCCTCGCGCTCGGCGCTGAGGGCGGCGAGCGCGTCCGCCGCCTCGGCCTCGGTCATGGCCTGGAGCGCGAAGCCCATGTGGACGAGGACCCAGTCGCCGGGTCCCGGCCGTTCCTCGAGCAGGCCTAGGTTAATGGGGCGGGGGACGCCGCCCACTTCCGCGATGGCCAGGTCGGGGTGGCCCGCGTCACCGTCCACCAGCTGAGCCGGGATTCCCAGGCACATATCGTCCTCTCAGGTTGCGTCGGTGGCTGCTGGCTCGGGCACGTAGGTGACCGACTCCAGGGTCATCTCGTCGCCGCCGGTGAGCTCGACGTCGGTGCTCGCGCAGCGCGGGCACACGGCGAGCAGGTCGGTGCTGTCCGCGCTCGACCCGCAGCCGCGGCAGGTGATCTGTGCGGGCACGGTGACGAGCTCGATGGCGGCGTCGGCCGCCTCGGTGCCCGCCGCGACGCACTCGAATGCGTCCGACAGGGACTCCGCGTCGACGGCGTGCCATACCCCGAACCGCACCCGGATCGCGGCTACCCTGCGGCCGCGAGCGCGAGCGCGGACCGCGTCAAGCACGCCCTCGCAGACGCCGTACTCATGCATGCCGCATCGGCGTCCTCACGCGGCGCTGGCGGCCCGGCGGCCGCTGCGGCGCTCGAGAAGCTCGTCCACGACGGTGCCGATGATCGTCGACTTGCGGCTGGAGTTCCTGCCCAGCTTGTCCCTGGCCGGGCCGGCCACCGCCTCCAGGGCGGACAGGCCCTCGGCCGCGAGCCGGCGGGTCTCGGGGGAAGCCCAGATCTCCCGGACCGAGTCGAGTGCCTTCTGCATGCCCTCCCGCCCCTGGCGCGTGCCCACCCAGTAGCCGAAGGCGAATCCAATGACCGTCTCCACGCTCTTCACATCCCTTCCCGGCCGGGGTTTTTACATTTCCCGGATTTCCAGATAGCGCTTGATGTCCGGTATCGAATCAATCACCATCGCGATTACGGCGGCTATCACGACCGCCTTCACCAGCTTCCCGATCATCGTTGATCTCCTTTTCCCTCTGTTCGATGGTCGCGCAGGATGTCCTCGACCGCACGGACCGCGTGCGGCAGGGCCGCCTGCACCGGTTCTGACAGCCCCATTCCGGCCCCGGTGTCGGCGGGCTCGCACGCCACCACCAGGCTCCGTCCCGGACGGCCGCCGAGCGACGCGAGCAGGGCGAAGATGTCGTCGGGGGCCAGGCTGTGCGCGTCGATGATGGGCACCGCAAACGGATCGCCGCCGTCGGCCGGCGCCGTCTTCGGCTCGACCTCGAGCACGGTGACCGTTCCCGGCTCGGCGCCGCGGGCGGCCGCGTCGATCAGCACGAACAGGTCGCACCCGTCGAGCAGGTCGTAGGCCAGGTGCACGCCCCTGATGCCGAAGTCGCGGATCTGCACCCCCGGCGTCGTCGGCCGGTCCGCCAGCAGCCGGACCACCTCGACGCCGAAGGCGTCATCGCGCTGGAACACGTTGCCGACGCCCGCCACCAGGGTCCGCCCGGTCATGGTCTGGTCCCCGGTCAGGGCCTGCTCCCCGGTCACGGTCTCGGGCCCGGTCATGGCGTCTCGCACGGCACTACCTCGTCCGGCGAGAAGTAGAGGAAGCGACCGTGGGCGACGCGCAGATCCTGGTCGGGGTCATCGGTCAGCGACACGGCCAGGTAGGCGGTGTCGTCCACGTCGAGGAGCACCGCCTCGACCCGGGCGGCCCGCCCGTCGAGGAACATGTCCTGCGCGTCGCTGCGGCGCACCCCCGGCCGGAGCGTGACCAGGCTGCCGCGCGCGATCCGGTGGCCGGCGACGGTGATCGCGTCGGTGTCCGGTGAGACGGAAGCGTCGGCGGCGGGATCCCACCACGGGACGGTGGAGTCGTAGCCGGCGGGTTCACCGTGGCTGTGGCCGGGGAAGCCGGAGACGACGCGCGGCGAGCGGATGGTGCCGTGCATGCGGCTGAAATCATCCGCCCCCAGCGCCTCGACCCGGTCGATCAGCGCGGCCGCCCTGGGATCGGTCGCCCGAGCCTCCTCCTTCTCGGCGTCAGAGAGGGCGAGCGTGCGCAGCGAGAGGATCTCGTCGATCTCGGTGCCGTCGTAGAGGTCGCCCGGGCTCTCCGGGGCGAGCTCCGGGTGGTCGTACAGGATGATCGGGGTGGACAGCATGACCTGCCGCCCGCCGTCCGCGCCGGCCAGGACCGGCCAGCAGCCGATGTTCTCGCACGCCTGCACCTCGGGGCTGGCCCACTCCGGCGGGTCGGTCATCGAGATGAACGCCCCGCCGTGCAGGCCGATGATCATGTGCGCGGCAATCAGGGCCGTCGGCAGCGCGTCCTCCCTGCTGCGCGGCGCGGCGGCCGGGGCGCTGTGATTGTCCACCCGGACGCGCAGCCGCGCGGCGCCCCAGGGACAGGGCAACGGGCTGGCGAGCACCGATACGGTGCCGGTCAGACCTTCTCGTCGGCGGACGACTTCTCCCTCGCGTTCCTCGCCTGCGGCTATCTCGAATTCGGTCACGCACTCGCCGCCTAGCAGCTGCGCTGCATCGACGGCGACGGCGACCTCGCGCTCCACCGCCTCGTCCCAGGACGGGCCGTCCCCGGTCCGCCGCTGGACCTGCAGGAAGCGGATGACCAGCTCGAGGGCCGGCTGGCCGGTGTGCTCGAGGACGCACTCGGTCTGCGTGAAGTCTCGCTCAGACGGGTCCACCGCCGTGTACCCGGGCGACATGACCACGCCGAACTGCCACCGGCTCTGGTTCTTGGCGGAGGAGGCGCGGTACGGGTACAGGATGTAGCCCTCGTACATGACGGCGTCGGCCATGGCGCGGGCGTCGTCGAAGTTCACGGCTCTGTCACCTCGGTGGTGATCGGTCCTGGGGTGTTGGGTTCTGTGGTGATCGGCGGCGCGTCGGGCGTCCTGCCCGCCTCGGCCTCCGCCAGCAGCGCGCCGAGCGTCGCGTCCCAGGTCGGCAGCGCGCGCTCGGCCTTGAAGGCGGACAGGGCGTCCAACGTCTCGCGGTTGCACCGCAGCCACGCGCTGCCGGGGAAGTGCAAGTTGACGACGTCCTGCCAGACGCTCACGGGCATCCGGAAGGACGCCTCGGCGCTCCACGGCACCAGCTCGACGGAGTAGCCGTTGCCCTGGGCCAGGAAGACGGTGCCGCTGAACAGCAGCAGCAGCGGAATCGTCCCGTCGTCGAGGGCCTGCAGATACCGGGCCGACGCCACCTCGAGGTCGTAGGTGCAGGGCATCTGCACCTCGATCTCGGTCAGCGCGGTGAACGCGGGCACCATCGTGGTCACGATCGCGAGCTGGATCGGCTTGACCGTGTCGGCCCAGCGCGAGGTGTCGCCGAACAGGTCGTGCAGCCGCTTCGCCTCGGCGGCGGAGTACCGGCGCCGCTGCGGCTCGATGCGGAACTGGCAGCGCAAGGCGATCGCGTGCACTCCGACGCCGGTGCTCTCCGTTATCGTTAGCGCGAACGACAGCGTGGGAGTGGCGGCGTAGCGTTCCGCGCTGGCGCCGGTGCAGCCGAAGACCAGGTCAGCCATGTGCGCGCTCCTCGGGTGCGAGCGCCCGGGCCCGGGTCCGCAGGCCGGCCAGGAACGCCGCCAGCGCGGCGTGCGCCTCGGCCCCGCCGTCGAACCCCTGCCAGCGCAGCCGGAGCTCGCCGACCAGCGAGTAACACTCGTCGATCGGCAGTAGGAAGACCTCGTTGACCTGGTCCGCGCGGTTTACGAAGACGGCCTCGACGTCTGGCGTCATGGCCGCGAAGAGCGGGTACGCGGCGACCAGCCGTTCCCAGGCCGCCAGGTCGAGCTCGCACTCGGTCATGCCGCCCGGGCTCGGGTAGCCCGCGACCACCCGGCCGAGCGCGGAGTTGACGAAGAAGAAGGTCATCGCGACCGGGATCTGCAGCTCGTTCCAGTCCGCGTCGTCCAGCGGCGTATCCGGGTCATGGCGGACGCGCTCGGGCACCGACCGGTACTTGCCGCCGGCCGCGCCCTCGGAGAAGAAGAGGAGGTAGCAGGCGCGGCAGGCGCAGACGATCGACCGCTGCTCGATCTCGACCACGTGCCCGTGCCGTCCGTCGAGAACCTCGCGGCACATCTCGCACCGCTCCGCCTCCTTGACCTCCGTCGCCGCCGCCGGGTCAGCGTGCGCACCTGCGGCGGCCCGCGCAGCCGGGCCAGCCAAGCCGGCCGGCCGGGCCGGCCCGGCGGGCGATCGGGCAGCGAAGCGTCGAAGCCCGGTCACCCTCGTCCCGGTCCCGGTCACCGGGCTCCTGCCGGGCGCCGCATGATCTGCAGCAGCGGCACCTCGGCCGGCGCCCCGACCTCTTCGACGTGCACCCCTGCCACCTCCGGGGCCGCTTCCGTCACCGCTTCCTCCACGGTCTGCGCGACCGTGGATGACGACGACCCGCAACCGTGGCCGCTCGCCGTGAGCCGGAGCCCGGCCACGCCCTGATCGTCGATGCCGAGATACTCGATCGCGCCCGCGTGCGAGCCGAGTTGCGGGCGCACCCGTTCAAGGGCGCGGTTGATCCTCGTGTCGGCGTCGAGCGGGTGCAGGTCGTGGACGAGCAGCAGGCTCTCCACCAGCGGGTCGCCCGCCAGCGCGTCAAGCAGTCGCGGCCCTGCGCCGGGATCGGCCCCGAGGATCGCGACGATCGCGGTCAGCCCGGCCCCGTACAGCTCGACCAGGCAGCCCACCAGCTCCTCGGCCGCATCGCCGGCCTGCGGCCCGGCCCGCGTTCGCAGTTCGGCGAGTAGCGCCTCGACCCGCTCGCCGGTGGCGCGCGCGTCCCTGGCTCCGGCCATCTGCCCTCCCTCCAAACGGCTGTCCGGGTCTTACATGGCCAGAGGTACTCCCGTGGGCGAGTGCGCCGTCTTCAGCACCTTGCCGCCGCCCAGGTACATGTGAACGCCGCACGGCAGGCACGGGTCGAAGCTTCTCACCGCCCGCATGATGTCGATGCCCTTGAAGTTGTCCGGGGTGTTCTCCTCGAAGATCGGGGTGTTCTGCACGGCGTCCTCGTACGGGCCGGGCGTGCCGTAGCTGTCGCGGACGCTGCCGTTCCACGGGGTGGGCGGGTACGGGTGGTAGTTGGCGATCTTGCCGTCCCTGATCACCATGTGATGCGAGAGGACGCCGCGGACGGCTTCGGTGAAGCCGCAGCTGTCCGCGTCCATCGGCACCTTGAACGGCTCCCAGGTCTTGGTCCGGCCGGCCCGGATCTCGGCCAGTCCCTGCTCGACGAAGTGCAGGGCGCAGGCGGCCGCGTAGGCCTGGAAGTAGGTCCTGGCCCGGTCCCGCTCGATCGCGTTGGACAGCGGCTGGCCCTGCTTGTCGACCGGGATCTTCCACTCGAAGGTGACCGCGGGCTTGGAGACGGTGCGGGGCAGGTTGATCTGCACGCTGTGCCCGGTGGACTTCACGTAGCCGATGTCGACCAGGCCGGCCAGGGCGGTGGCCCACAGCCGGGCGATCGGGCCGCCCCCGGTGTCGAGCGGGAGGTGGTCCTTTCCGTCGAACCAGCGCGGCGACATCGTCCAGGAGTACTTGTCGTCGAAGTCGCGCTTGGCCGGACGGGGGATCGTGTGCTGGTTCCACGGGTGGCGGCGGTCGACCGGGTTGCCGAGTTCGTCTCGGGTGACGAACATTTCCTGGTCTTCCCAGTCCTCGTAGAAGGAGTGGCCGAGCAGGATCCTGATGCCCAGGTTGATGTCGACCAGGCTGTTGGTGATGAGCTTGCCGTCGACGACGATGCCGGGGGTCACGAACATCTTGCGGCCCCAGTCGGCCATGTTGCGGTAGGTGAAGTCGCAGTACTCGGGGTTGTTGAAGCTGCCCCAGCAGCCGAGCAGCACCCGCCGCCGGCCGACCTCCTCGTAGCCGGGAAGCGCCTCGTAGAAGAAGTCGAACAGGTCGTCGTGCATGGGCACGACGCGCTTCATGAACTCCACGTACCGCATCAGCCGGGTCAGGTAGTCGGTGAACAGCTGCACCGTCGCGACCGTGCCGACGCCGCCCGGGTAGAGCGTGGACGGGTGCACGTGGCGCCCCTCCATCAGGCAGAACATCTCCCGGGTGGACCGGGACACCTGCAGCGCCTCGCGGTAGAACTCGCCCTCGAGCGGGTTCAGCGAACGCATGATGTCGCCGATCGTCCGGTAGCCGTGCTCGGCCGCGTGCGGCGCCGCAGTCGAGTTGGCCTGCTCGAGCACGCCGGGGTTGGTCTCGGCGACCATCCGCTCGCAGAAGTCCACCCCGACCAGGTTCTCCTGGAAGATGTTGTGGTCGAACATGTACTCGGCCGCCTCGCCGAGGTTGAGTATCCACTCGCCCAGCGCCGGCGGGCGGACCCCGTAGGCCATGTTCTGGGCGTAGACCGAGCAGGTCGCGTGGTTGTCACCGCAGATGCCGCAGATCCGGCTGGTGATGAAGTGCGCGTCCCGAGGGTCCTTGCCCTTCATGAAGATGCTGTAGCCGCGGAAGATCGACGAGGTGCTGTGGCACTCGGCCACCCGCTTGGCCTTGAAGTCGATCTTCGTGTAGATGCCGAGGCTGCCCACGATCCTGGTAATCGGATCCCAGGACATCTCGGTGAGTTCGTTTTTGCCGCCAGCAGTCGTCGTCATCGCTTATTCACCACGTTTTCTGGTAGCCGGTGAGCAGTTCGGAGCCCTTCGTGCGCCACTTCGGCTCCTTGTCCGCCGTCTTGGCGGTGAAGGTGCGCAGGGTGCGGATGACCGAGCCGTACATGCCGCTGGCGGCGGAGGACACGCGCGCGCCGGGGGGCTCGTCCATGAACGGCATGAACTTGTCGGGGAACCCCGGCATCGTGCACGCGATGCAGATCCCGCCCACGTTCGGGCAGCCGCCGACGCCGTTGATCCAGCCGCGCTTGGGCACGTTGCACTTGACCACGGGGCCCCAGCAGCCCAGCTTGACCAGGCACTTGGGCGAGTCGTAGGTGCTGGCGAACTGGCCCTGCTCGTAGTAGCCGGCCCGGTCGCAGCCCTCGTGGACGGTCGCGTCGAACAGCCACCTCGGCCGCAGCGCCTCGTCCAGCGGGATCATCGGCGCGGCCCCCGCCACCTGGTACAGCAGGTACAGGATCGTCTCGGAGAGGTTGTCCGGGTGGGTCGGGCAGCCCGGCACGCACACGATCGGCAGGCCCGCCTTGGATTTCCAGTCCCAGCCGAGGTAGTCGGGCACGCCCATCGCGCCGGTCGGGTTGCCGGCCATGGCGTGGATGCCGCCGTAGGTGGCGCACGTTCCGGCCGCCAGGATCGCGGTGGCCTTGGGCGCCAGCCGGTCCAGCCACTCGCTGGTGGTCATCGGCTGGCCCGTCGCCGGGTTGTTGCCGAAACCGCACCAGTAGCCCTCGGACTTGATCGCCTCGTTCGGTATGGAGCCCTCGACGACGAGGACGAACGGGTCGAGTTCACCGCGATCGGCCTTGTGCCACCACTCGATGAACGTGTCCGCACCCTGCTCGGGACCGCACTCGAAGTCGATCAGGGGCCAGTGCACCGCGACCTTAGGGAGTCCGGGCAGGGCCCCAAGCACGATCTCCTCGATGCTCGGCTGGGTCGCGGCGGTCAGCGCCACCGAGTCCCCGTCGCATCCGAGCCCCCCGTTCATCCAGAGAATATGGACGACTGGCTCCTCCTGCGTCATCGCATGCCACCCTTCGGTTGGCTGCCCGCAAGCGCGGGCTGGCGGTCTGGGGGCGAGCTGGATCGGGCGTCGCGGCATCTCTGGGTCAGGCGAGTCCGTTCTCGCGGTGCCCAGCAGATCGTTGGCGGTAGTCGCCGCCTCGCGGTGCTCATCGCATGCTCCGAGAGCCGGTTCCGTAGCGATGCGCTCACGTAGCCGGTTCGCTTATCGTATTCTCGCGATCGGCCGTCCACAAGACAAAAAAGTCGCCTTGATAGACACACATGTCCACCTGCATGTCCGCCTGTGCGCGGATTCGTCTGCCGCGCTCTTTCGCACATACCCTCATGAATGACGTCGCAGCTAGTTGGCCGGCGTCGCGTAAATCAGCTGCACCGAACGGCGGAGTTGGGGCATGGACAGGGCAGAGGACGACGCGATCAGCCAGAACATCGAGGTCGTGCCGGTCGTCGTCGTGTCCCAGACCTTCCCCGCCCGGCCGTCCTCGATTCCGGACATCCGCGACTTCGTCCGCCGCTGCCTGGCCCAGTCGCCGCTGTCGGAGGAAGACAACCGCGAGGTCGGCCAGACCGTGGCCCAGGCGCTGCTCGACGCGGCGGGCCCGACCGGCGCGATCAACGTCTCGTTCCGCATCTTCCCCGATCACGTCGAGGTTGACGTGCTGCGCTCCGGCCCCAACCTGGGCACGCCGACGAGCGTCAACGCGCTGACGTCCTTCCTGAACTCAGGCGGATTGGGCGCGTCCGGCGCCCTGCGCACCCCGGGCGAGGGGCCCAGCGGCGACGAGTCGTCGTTCGCCGACTGGATGGCGAGCGTGCTCCGCCGGGAGGGCATGACGATGGAGGCGGCCGCGCGCCAGCTGGGCGTGTCGGTGAAGACGGTCAGCCGCTGGGTGGGCGGCGCCACCGAGCCGCGACTGCGCGACCTTCGCCGCATCCACGAGCTCTTCGGCGACATCCCGTTCCCCTGAAGCCTGCCCTGATACGCGCCGCGCGGGCCGCATCCGGCCGCGACTGAGGGTAGACCCCCCGCTGCGGAGCGCTTACCGTGGGGCGATGGCTGCATCCACAGGTACCTACCGGCTCGGGCCGGACGCCGGGCGCGTCGTTATCAAGACGACCAGGGCCGGGCTGGCCGCCCGGGTCGGCCACGATCTGGCGATCGACGTCACCCGCTGGTCGGCCGACGTCACCGTCCCCGGCGATGACCCGTCGGCGGCCACGGTGACGGCGGAGCTCGATCTCGGCTCGCTCACGGTCCGGGAGGGGACCGGCGGCGCCCGCCCGCTGACCGACTCCGATCGCAGGGACATCGAGTCGACCATGCGCAAGATCCTTGGCAGCGGCGGCCCGGCCACGGCCGCCTTCCGCTCCACCCGGGTCATCCCCTCCGCCGCAGGCGGCGCGATCGAGGGGACGCTCACGCTCAACGGCCGATCGCAGCCCGTCCGGCTGCAGCTGACCACCCCGGCCCCCGGCCGTTACCGCGGCACGGTCACCATCGTCCAGTCGGCCTTCGGCATCAAGCCCTACTCCGGCTTCTTCGGCGCGCTCAAGCTGCGCGACGAGGTGGTGGCCGAGTTCGAGGTAGACCTCGGCCGCGCAGGGTAACCGGTCAAAAGCGTCCGCCTTGTCTCTGGACGTGCCCCCACAACTGTCCTACGGTGTTGCTAAGGCGGCCCGGTGCCGACAGACGCCGCCTGGACCACGGCACGTGATGCCCGCTCCGGACACCGACGTCCGTCGAGGAAGTGACCAGTGTGGCGCGATCATTCGCTCGCGGCAGTCCTGTTCAAGGTGACGCGATTGCCGGGCTTTTCCAGCGCAGGGACGCGCCAGTGCGCGACCTCGCCGCTCACGCCGACGATGTCGCGGCGGCCTGCCACGCGATGGCGATTCGCTTCCACCGGGGCGGCAAGCTGGTGGTCTTCGGCGTCGGCCCCGCCAGCACCGACGCGCAGCACGTCGCGGTGGAGTTCGTCCACCCGGTGATCGTCGGCAAGCGCGCGCTGCCCGCCATCTCGCTCACCTCGGACGTGGCCACCGTGACCGGCATCGCCGCCAGCCAGGGCCTGGCCGAGATCTTCGCCCACCAGCTCCGCTGCCTGGCCGGCCCGGCCGACATCGCGCTGGGCATCTCGGCCGACGGGGACTGCCCGAGCGTTCTCAACGGCCTGGCGGCCGGCCGTGAGCTCGGGATGCTGACGGTGGCGCTGGCCGGCGGGGACGGTGGCGCGATCGCCGCCAGCCGGACGGTTGATCACCTGCTCGTCGCCCGGTCGGCCGACCCCCGCGTCGTCAAGGAAACGCACGTGACCATGTACCACGTACTGTGGGAACTGGTGCACGTGTTCTTCGAGCAGCCGGGTGTCCTCGCACCGGAGGTGATCGCATGACCGACAGCCGCCCGCAAGCGCCGTCGCCGCCGTCCGTCCCCGAATGCCACGACGAGGTCTGCATCACCTGCTCCGACCAGGCCGTCGCGGTGACCGTGGTGCGGTTGCTGGACGACGACCTCGCGGTGGTGGACGCCGGCGCAGGCGAGGAGGAGGGCGCGGGGCGCGAGGTAGTCAGCGTCGCCCTGGTCGCGGCCGGGATCGGCGACACCATCCTGGTGCACGCGGGCGAGGCGATCGCGGTCCTGGACGGTGACCTCGGTGGCTGACGCGGGCACCACCCCGACCCCCGGGCAGGCCGGCTCGGTGGAATCGCTGTACCCGTTCCTGTACGCAGGGGCGAGCGACATCGGCGCGGTTCTCGAGGAAGTGCGCCGGTCGACCGTGGCCAAGGCGGAAGAGATCATCGAGCTGCGCCGGACGGTGCTCGACCGCGACGGCGAGCGCCTGCTGGCGTGCGCGGCCGACATGGCCGACCGGTTCGCGGCGGGCGGGCGGCTGTTCGCCTTCGGCAACGGCGGCAGCTCGAGCGACGCCCAGCAGCTGGTCACCCTGTTCCTCAACCCCGGCCCGGGCCTGCCGCCGCTGCCGGCCTACGGGCTGACCAACGACGGCGCGGTGATGACCGCGCTCTGCAACGACATCGGCGTCGAGGTGATGTTCTCCCGGCCGATCGCCGCCTTCGGCGGCAAGCAGGACATCGCGGTCGGCCTGTCGACCAGCGGCAACTCGGCCAACCTGCTCCGGGCCTTCGACGAGGCGAGCAGGCGCGGCATGCTGACCATCGGCATCGCCGGCTACGACGGCGGCAAGATGGCCGAGATCGAAAGCCTGGACTACCTGTTCGTGGCGCCCTCGTCCTCGGTGCATCGGATCCAGGAGGCCCAGACCACGATGTATCACGCGTTGTGGGAACTGACCCTCGGGCAGCTCCAGACGGAGGCGGAGGTGGTGACGTTATGTGCCTGGGAATCCCCGGTGAGCTGATCGAGTTCGTGCCCGATCACCCCGACCTGGCCAAGGTGGACGTCAGCGGGGTGAAGCGGGTGATCAACGTCGGGCTGCTGGCCGACGACATGCCGAAACCGGGGGAGTGGGTGCTCATCCACGTCGGGTTCGCGCTCTCCAAGATCGACGAAGCCGAGGCGGCGGCCGCCCTGGAGTTCCTCGAGGGCATCGGGCAGGCCTACGACGACGAGCTGGCCGCCTTGCAGGAATCCCGGATCGAATAGGAGCGTGGCCCATGCGGTTTGTCGACGAGTTCCGCGACGCTGACAAGGCCCGCGCGCTGAGCGCCAAGATCACGGCGCTATGCGAGCCGGGACGCCAGTACAAGCTGATGGAGGTGTGCGGCGGGCACACCCACACGATCTACAAGCACGGGCTCGAGGACTACCTGCCGGAGTCGATCACGCTGGTGCACGGTCCCGGCTGCCCGGTCTGCGTGATTCCGATGGGCCGGGTCGACGACGCGATGCACCTGGCGTCCGCCGAGGACGTGATCATGACCTCGTTCGGCGACATGATGCGGGTGCCCGGCAGCCACGGGTCGTTCTTCGACGCGAAGGCGGCCGGCACCGACATCCGGATGGTGTACTCGCCGCTCGACTCGCTGAAGATCGCCCGCCAGAACCCGGACAAGCGGGTCGTCTTCATGGCTATCGGGTTCGAGACCACCGCTCCGTCGACCGCGATGACGGTGCTGCGGGCGGCCGCCGAGGGACTCGAGAACTTCTCGGTCTTCTGCAACCACGTCACGATCGTCCCCGCCATCAAGGCGATCCTCGACTCGCCCGACCTGCGGCTCGACGGCTTCATCGGCCCCGGTCACGTGTCGACCGTGATCGGCTGCCGCCCGTACGAGTTCATCGCCA
>DATCGA010000613.1:0-3688 GCA_036509215.1 Trebonia sp. | reverse complement strand
CCGGTACCGCCGCCGGGTCGACCACGAGCGGCGGCTCCGGCGGCGGCGCGCTGGTCGTCGGCGACACGGCCGGCCGCGCGATCATGTCCGGCACCCCGTGGCAGGCGGCGGTGATCGTCGGCGCGCTCCTGATCTTCGCGGCCGGGCTGGCCACCGCCATGCGGGGCCAGGACTGGCCGGTGATGTCCGCCCGCTACGACGCGCCGGGCGCCCGCGACGCGGCCGCGGCCGGCGGCGCCGCTGAGCCGGGGGCGGCAGAGCCGGGGGCGGCAAGCCAGCGGAAGGCCGGGCGGCCGGCCGACGCGGCGTCGATGTGGGAGTCGCTGAACGGCGGCGAGGACCCGACGGAAGACGACCAGGCCGACTCGGCCGACGCGGCAACGCGAAGGTAAGCCGTAGGCATTGCTAAGGCAAACTAAAGGGGGGTCCGCTAAGGCGTGTTCCGGCGACGGCTAGCATCGGTGGCGCAACATTTCCGGTTTGAGGAGACGACGGAATCGCTGTGAGTGTGCTCGACGAGATCCTCGAAGGGGTGCGTGCCGATCTCGCCGATCGGCAGCGAAGCGTCTCGCTTGAGCAGGTGAAGGATTTGGCGAAGCGCGCCCCGTCCCCCCGGGACGCGCTGGGGGCGCTCAAGGCAGAAGGCGTCGGCGTCATCGCCGAGGTCAAGCGGGCCAGCCCGACCCGCGGGGCGATGGCCGCGATCGACGACCCGGCCGCCCTCGCGGCCGACTACGAGGCCGGCGGCGCCGCGGTGATCAGCGTGCTGACCGAGCAGCGGCGGTTCGGCGGGTCGCTCGACGACCTGGCCGCGGTCCGCCGCAGCGTGCAGATCCCGGTGCTGCGGAAGGACTTCGTGGTCAGCGCGTACCAGCTCTGGGAGGCCCGCGCCCACGGGGCCGACCTGGCGCTGCTGATCGTGGCCGCGCTTGAGCAGAGCGCGCTCGTCTCGCTGGTGGAGCGGGCGCTCTCGATCGGCCTGCTGCCGCTGGTCGAGGTGCACGACGACGAGGAGCTCGACCGGGCGGTGGACGCGGGCGCCACGGTCATCGGCGTCAACGCGCGAAACCTGGCGACCCTGGAAATCGACCGCTCCGTCTTCACCCGGCTCGCGCCGCGCATCCCCGAGGGGATCGTGAAGATCGCCGAGTCGGGCGTGCGCGGCCCGCACGACCTGCTCGCCTACGCCGCCTCCGGGGCGGACGCGGTGCTGGTGGGCGAGTCCCTGGTCACCGAGAAGGACCCGCGCGCGGCCGTGGCCGACCTGGTGACGGCGGGATCGCACCCGGCCCTTCGCGGCGAGCGCGGCCAGTAGGGGCGCGCGGGAGTAGCGATAAGGTGTGCGGGTGAGTAGCGCACCCGCAGAACCTGATATCTCCCCAGTTCCGGATACGTCCGGGCACTTCGGCGTCTACGGCGGGCTGTTCGCCCCCGAGTCGCTGATGGCGGCCATCGAGCAGCTGGCCAAGGAGTACGAGGCGGCGCGGACCGACCCGGAGTTCACCGCCGAGCTGGCCGACCTGCTCACGAACTACGCTGCCAGACCGACGCTGGTGAGCGAGGCGAAGCGGTTCGGGGCGGAGTTCTGCGGTGGCGCGCGGGTGCTGCTCAAGCGCGAGGATCTCGCGCACACCGGCAGCCACAAGATCAACAACGTGCTCGGCCAGGTGCTGCTCACCAGGCGGATGGGCAAGACCCGGGTGATCGCCGAGACCGGGGCCGGCCAGCACGGCGTGGCCACCGCGACCGCCTGCGCCCTGCTCGGCCTCGAGTGCGCGGTCTACATGGGCGAGGAGGACACCCGCCGCCAGGCGCTGAACGTGTCCCGCATGCGGATGCTCGGCGCCGAGGTCATCCCGGTCACCGCGGGCACCAGGACGCTCAAGGACGCGATGAACGAGGCCTTCCGCGACTGGGTGACCACGGTCGAGACCACGCACTACTGCATCGGCTCGGTCGGCGGCCCGCACCCGTTCCCGATGATGGTCCGCGACTTCCAGCGGATCATCGGCGTGGAGGCCCGCCAGCAGGTCCTCCACATCGCCGGCCGGCTGCCGGACGCGGTCGTCGCCTGCGTCGGCGGCGGCTCGAACGCGATCGGCGTCTTCCACGCCTTCATCCCCGACCAGGCCGTGCGGCTCATCGGCTGCGAGGCCGGCGGTGACGGCGACGGCAGGCCCGAGCGGACCGCGGCGACGCTCACCCTCGGCTCGCCCGGCGTGCTCCACGGCATGCGCACCTACCTGCTCCAGGACGACGAGGGCCAGACCCTCGACACGCACTCGATCTCGGCCGGACTCGACTACCCGGGCGTCGGCCCCGAGCACGCGTGGCTGAAGGACACCGGCCGGGCCGAGTATCGATCGGTCTCCGACGCCGAGGCGATGGAGGGGTTCGCGGCCCTCTGCCGGACCGAGGGGATCATCCCCGCGCTCGAGTCCTCGCACGCGATCGCGGGCGCGATGGCGCTCGGCCGCGAGCTCGGCCCGGGCGCGCTCATCCTGGTCAACCTGTCCGGTCGCGGTGACAAGGACGTCGCCACCGCGTCCGCCTACTTCGGCGTGTGAGGGCCAACGACATGAGCACCGTGAGCACCGCCTTCGAGAAGGCGCAAGCCGAAGACCGCGCCGCCCTGGTCGGCTACCTCCCGGCCGGCTTCCCCGACAAGGAAACGGCGATCCGCGCCGCCCTCGCCATGTGCGAGGCGGGGGCCGACGTCATCGAGGTCGGCCTGCCCTACTCCGACCCGCTGATGGACGGCCCGGTGATCGCGGACGCGGTCTACCGCGCGCTCAAGGGCGGCACCCGGATCGCGGACGTCTTCGACACGGTCACCGCGATCGCCGACGCGGGCACCGCCGCGCTGGTCATGACCTACTGGAACCCGGTCGACAAGTACGGCCCGGACGCGTTCGCGCGCGACCTCGCCAGCGCCGGCGGGGCCGGCCTGATCACCCCCGACCTGACCCCCGAGGAGGCCGGCCCCTGGCTCGCGGCCTCCGACCATCACCACCTGGACCGGGTCTTCCTGGTCGCGCCGTCCTCCACGCCGACCCGCATCGAGCAGATCACCAAGCTCTGCCGGGGCTTCGTCTACGCCGTCAGCCTGATGGGCATCACCGGCACCAAGGAGGCCGTCAGCTCGGTCGCCGGCGGCACGGTGGCGCGGATCCGCCAGCACACCGATCTGCCGGTCGCGGTCGGCCTCGGCGTCAACACCCGCGACCAGGCGGCCGACGTGGCCGCCTTCGCCGACGGCGTGATCGTCGGCTCCGCCTTCGTCCGCCGCCTCGCCCAGGCCCCCGCCCCCGACGAGGGGGTCGCCGCCGTCCGCGCCCTCACCGCCGACCTAGCAGAAGGCGTCCGCCGCTCCCGGTAACCGAGCGCCCGATAACCCGGGAAAGCACAGTAATGTCGCGGTATGCCCCTGGCGTCCTTCCCCAGCCCAGCGCGCGATATCTGGCATCTGGGGCCGGTCCCGCTGCGGGCGCAGGAACTGGCGCTCGTCGCGGGCATCGTCGTCGCGATCGTCGTCGCCGACCGCAGGTACCGTAACGCGGGCGGCCCCCGCGGCGTCATCACCGACGTCGCCGCCTGGGCCGTTCCGGCCGGCCTGATCCTCGCCGCCCTGGGCGAGGTCGCCGACCGGGCGCACGGCGTGCCGTGGCCGGCCACCCGCACCGCCGCC
>DATCGA010000612.1:0-8079 GCA_036509215.1 Trebonia sp. | reverse complement strand
CTCGTCCGGCTGCGCTTGCGCCTGGTCCGGTCCTGGCTGGCCCTGTCCTGTCTGCTCCTGCTGGGCCTGAGCCTGCGCCTGCGCCTCGAGGGCGGCGGCGGCCTCGGCCGGGAGGCGGAGCTCGAGCAGCTCGCGGGGCGGCACCGGGTGGTCGCCGCGGACCACGACGGTCTCACGGAAGACCGCCTCAAGCGGCGCCGCGGCGGCCGGGTCGACGGCGGCGGCGCCGGCCAGCAGGCCGCGCAGGAACCAGCGCGGGCCGTCCACGCCGATGAACCGGATCGGGCGGACGCCCGAGGCGGGCTGGTTGGGCTCGGCCGGGACCTCGGCCACGACCTCGGTGCCGAACGATCCCTCGCGCTCCTGGCACCGGCCGCCCGCGCCGCTGATCTCGTTGACGATCTCGCCCCGGACCTCGTCCCAGATGCCGGCCCGCTTGGGCGCGGCGAAGGCCTGCAGCTGCAGCTCGCTGAGCTGATAGCGCACCGTCACCCAGGCGCCATGCTGCTCGGCGAAGACCAGCTGGATGTCCGTTCCCTCCAGCACCGGGACCTGGATGCTGCCGAGGTCCACCCGGGGCAGCTCCGAGTGCGGCTCGGCCGCGTCCCACGGGCCGGTCTCCCCGGCCGGGGCCGTGGCGGCCGACGCGCCGGCCACGGTCTCGGCCTCCTCCGCCGCCAGATCCGCCTCCTGGCTCACCAGGTCGCGGTCACCGGCGTTCCGTCGCCGACCGAACACTGCGATCTCCTCCCGTTAGGCCCCGGCAGCCGCGCTGGCCGGACGCATCCGTCCGGCGGCGTGGCCGCCCGTCGAGCCGAAGCCGTCTTCGCCGCGGGCCGACCCAGGCAGGGCCGTCACCTCGCGGAAACTCACGTGTTCCACCCGCTGCACCACCAGTTGCGCGATGCGGTCGCCGCGATGCAGCGAAACCGGTCGGGTCGCATCGGTGTTGAGCAGGATCACCTTGATCTCGCCACGGTACCCCGCGTCGATCGTGCCGGGCGCATTGACCAGCGTGACGCCGTGCTTGGCGGCCAGCCCGGACCGGGGATGCACGAACGCGGCATAGCCGGCCGGCAGCGCGATCGCGATCCCGGTGCCGACGATCGCCCGCTCGCCCGGCGCCAGCTCGACGTCCTCGGCCGCGGTCAGGTCCGCCCCCGCGTCGCCCGGCAGCGCGTAGCCGGGCAGCGGCACGCCGGGGTCGAGGCGCACCAACTGGACGTCGACGCCGCCGGCCCCGGCCGTCACGCCGTGGGTCACAGCCGTCTCGCCGTGGGTCATCTGCCGTGTCTCCTTCACGCTCACCCAGAGATTACGCCACCGGCGGTCCGCGCGCGGACGTCGTTATCGTCGTGCTGCAGGGCGCGCACGGCGCTGGTGATGGCGGCGGTGATGGGGACCGCGACCACCGCGCCGGCGATGCCCGCCACCACCCCCGCGACCGCGAGGACGAGGATCACCGCGAGCGGATGGAGGCGCACCATCTTGCCTACTACCTGCGGCTGCAGCAGGTGACCCTCGAGCTGGTTCATCAGCACCAGGATGCCGAGCACGATCACCGCCGCGATCAGCCCCTTGGCCGCCAGCACGATGAGGATGGCCAGGGTGCCGGCCACCAGCACCCCGACCAGCGGGATAAACGCGGCCAGGAACATGATCAGCGCGAGCGGCGCGACCAGCGGCGCGTTAATGACCGCGAGCGTGATGCCCATCACGGTGGCCTGGATCGCGGCCACCGCGATGGTGCCCCTGACGTAGTAGACGACCGACTGCCAGGCGGCCTGGCCGGCCAGGTTCGCCCGCCGCCTCCGCTCGCCCGCCAGCCCGCTGGTGAGCCACGCCCAGATCCGGCCGCCGTCCTTGATCAGGAAGAACGAGATGAAGAAGCAGAGCACCGCCCCCGCCAGCACCTCGACCAGGATCCGGCCGCCGGTCAGCACGGTCCCCGCCAGCACCGACTGGTGCTTGCTGAGGTAGCTGACGATATTGTCCGACAGCTTGGTCAGGTTGCCCGTTTTGATGTGGAACGGCGGCCCCGACAGCCACGACTGGATCTGGGTGGTGGTGTGCTTCACCTGGCTCACCAGCGCCGGGTACTCCGCCTCGACCCGGCTGGTGACCAGCCAGACGGCCGCGCCGATGAGGATGAACGCGAGCAGCAGGGTGCACCAGGTCGCAGCCAACGACCCGAAGCCGCGCCGCCGCAGCCGGTTCGCCAGCGGTTGCAGCAGCGCGGTCAGCAGCAGCGCGGCCGCGCACGGGACGATCACCAGATAGAGGTCGGAGGCGACCCGGCCGGCCACGTAGAGCAGCGCCGCCAGCAGCACCAGCCGCCAGGACCAGGCCGCGCCGACCCGGAGCCAGCCGGGAACGTCGGCCGGCGGTGGTGGCGGCGAGGGTGGGGGCGGCGGCGGCTCGGCGGCGGGCGGCCCGGCCTGTTCCGGCACCCGCCGCGCGGCCCGCCTGGCTGCCCGCCCCATCATGAGTCCATCTAACCAACTACCGTGGGGTGTGTACCCCCGGCGCGCTCAACAGCCGGGCTTGAACATCATGACGCGCGGAGGCTGGGAAATGGGTTCGTACCGCGAGCGGCTGCTCGTGCCGGTGAGCTACTGGCTGCTCGCCGTCCCGTCGATCGCGTTCCTCGGCGCCGAGGCGTGGTTCATCGCCGGCGGCATCGTCCCACCGCTGACGCTGGCGATCATCTCCCTGATCGCCGCGGTCTTCCTGATCAACTGGGGCTCGGCCACGATCGAGGTGACCGGCGAGGTGCTGCGCACCGGCCGGGACACGCTGCTGCTGAGCGAGGCGGGCGAGATCTTGCCGCTCGACGAGAAGCAGGCGGCGCTGCTGCGCGGCCCCCGGGCCGACCCGGCCGCCCATCTCTTTCTCCGGCCGTACGTCAAGAAGGCCGTTTACGTCGCCGTCGCCGATCCGGCCGACGGGGTGCCGTACTGGCTGATCTCGACCAGGCACCCGGACCGGCTCGCGGCCGCGCTGGGGGATGCGATCGCGGCCGGCGGGCCTGGGGGTGGCGGGCCTGGGGGTGGCGGGGGGCAGAGTGCCGGCGGGCAGAGTGCCGGCGGGCCGGGCGCTGGCGACCGGCAATCCGTGGGATGATGAGCCATTACGCAAGGGGGCGAGGAGGCTACGGATGAGTAAGAAAAGCGAGGGTTCGGGCGGCTCAACCACGCTGATCACGACGATGGCGACCACCGGCGGGCTGCTGCTGCTGCGCAAGGGGCTCGCCGCCGCATGGAAGAAGATCACCGGGCGGGTTCCGCCGACCGACCTCACGGACCCGAAGGTGACGCTGCCCGAGGCGCTCGCCTGGGGCGTGGCGACCGGGATCATCGTGGAGACGGCGCGGTTCTTCATCGTGCGGTCGACGATGCGGCGTCCGTCGACGGACGAGAGCGCGAAATCTAGCTAGCTCTGGCTAAGTACGTCTGTTGTGGAGTACGTCTGTTGTGGACCGGTCGGTCCGGACCCGCGGGCCTTGGCGCCCGCGGGTACCGGCCGTCAGGCGGCGCACTCACGGCAGATCAGCTGGCCGTTTCTCTCTTCGGCAAGCTGGCTCCGGTGGTGCACAAGGAAGCAGCTCGTGCAGGTGAACTCGTCCGCCTGCCTCGGTATCACCCGAATTGAGAGTTCCTCGCTGGACAAGTCGGCGCCGGGAAGCTCAAGACCTTCCGCGACGTCATCCGGGTCCAGATCGATCGTCGACGACGACTTGTCCATCCGGCGAGCCTGCAGCTCTTGCAGGCTGTCCTCGCTCAGGTCGTCATCGGTCTTGCGCGGGCTGTCGTAGTCGGTAGCCATTGTGGTGACCCATCCCCCTCCATAGGTGGCGCGCTATTGCTGCGCGGGTGTAACGCTCCAGCGGCCTCGGTTGTGCCCGATTCCGGCGGCGAATTCTGTCACGTTCGCGGCCCCCGCGCACGCAGCGCGGCCGCCCGATGCTCGCGTGTCCCGCCGAGACGGTTTCCGGCCGCTGGTAAACCTCGCATACCCCGCATCTATTCCGCGCTGTATCCCAATTAGCGAGCGGAGGAGTTGCCCCGCCCGACGCGAGCACCTTACACAGTCATCGGGGTTGCGTCATCCATCGCGCTCCGCGTCCAGTTCGGCCAGCGCGTCGCGCAGCGGGGCGAACAGTCCAGGGCCCGCCGCGACCGTCATCGACGTGCTCGGCGGCCCGCCCCTGGAGTCGCCGACGACCGCCCCGGCCTCGGCCGCGATCAGCGCCCCGGCCGCGTAATCCCAGTAGTTCAGGCCGCGCTCGTAGTAGCCGTCCACCCGCCCGGCGGCGACCGCGCAGAGGTCGACCGAGGCCACCCCGTTCCGCCTGATGTCGCGGATCCGGGGCAGCAGCGCCGCCACCACCTCGCCCTGTACCGTCCGCCGCTCCGCCCGGTACCCGAACCCGGTCGCGACCAGCGCCTGCTCGAGCGGCACGCCAGGGCGGCAGCGGAGCGGTATCCGCTCGAAGGTCGAATCGGGGATGCCGGACTCGGCCTGCGCGCCCGACGTTCCGGCGCCGCGGGTGGTCTCGAGCCACGCTCCCTCGCCGCGGACGGCGGTGAACAGCTCGCCCCGCATCGGCACGTATACCGCCCCGGCCACGATCTGATCGTCGACTTCGGCCGCGATGGAGACCGCCCAGTCATGCAGCCCGTAGAGGTAGTTGACGGTACCGTCGAGCGGGTCGACCACCCAGCGGGCGGGCGCGTCGGCCGCGCCGTCGACCTGACCGCCCTCCTCGCCCAGGATCGCGTCGTCGGGCCGGGCGACCAGGATCCGCGCCCTGATCAGCTCCTCGGCCCGGCCGTCCATCTCGGTGACCACGTCGGTCGGGCTGGACTTGGTCGCCGCGACCTCGACCCGGCCCTCCTTGGAGGCGAGCAGCTGGCCGGCCTCGAGGGCCGCCCCGACCGCGATCACCAGCAGCTCGCGCGCCCCGGTGACGCCGCCGGTCATATCGACGCCGCCGGTCATGCCGGCCGTCCCGGCCGCTGCGGCGCGTAGCGGCAGCAGTCGGCCGGGCAATTGAGCGCCCCGCCCGCGAACGCGCCGAGGCCGAGGTCGCCCAGCGCGAGCGCGGGCGCCCCCTCGGTCCGCTCCGCCACCAGCTCGCGCACCATCGCGGCGAACCCCGGGGTTGACCCGGGGGCCTTGGCCCGGGCGAACGGCAGGCCGAGCGAGGCCGCCGTCTCGGCCGCCTCCACGTCGAGGTCGTGCACGACCTCCATGTGGTCGCTGACGAACCCGACCGGGGCCACCACGACCCCGGACGCGCCGTCCTTGGCCAGCCGGGCCAGCTGCTCGTTGACATCCGGCTCGAGCCAGGGCACGCTCGGCGGGCCGCTGCGACTCTGATAGGCGAGGTCGAACGGGGCAGAGCCGCCCAGGGTCCGTTCGGAGATAAGTTTTGAGACTTCCCTGAGCTCGGTGCTGTACCGGCCGCCGACTCCCCCCGCCCGCGTTCCGGCCGTATGGCTGCCGCTGGCGGTGGCCATCCCCTCCGGGACGCTGTGGGCGGTGCAGACCAGGCGGACGCCCGCCCGCGCCTCGGGGTCGAGCGTCGCGAGGGCGTCGGCCACGCCGGCCGCCCACGGCTCGATGAACCCCGGGTGGTTGAAGTACGGGCGGATCTTGTCGATCCGGGGCGCGCGCGGGCCGACCGCGGCGACCGCCCGGTCGATGTCGTCGTAGTACTGCCGACAGGCCGAGTACGAGCTGTAGGCGGAGGTCACGAACGCGATCGCGCGCTGCACGCCGGCCTCGGCCATCTCCCGCACGGTGTCCTCAAGGAACGGGTGCCAGTTCCTGTTCCCCCAGTACATCGGCAGCTCGAGGCCGGCCGCGCGAACGTTGGCGAGCAGCTCGCGGCACTGCGCGTTGATCGGGCTGACCCCGCCGACGGCGTAGTAGTGCCCGGCCACCTCGGCCAGCCGCTCCCTCGGGACGCCGCGGCCGCGGGTCACGTTCTCGAGGAACGGCAGCACGTCGTCCGGCCCCTCTGGGCCGCCGAAGGACAGCAGCAGGAACGCGTCGTAAGACAGCATGCCTCCATCCAACCAGGAACGCTCCGCGGGCCGGAACGCGACCGGCGGGTGATCATCGGGAACAGGGGGGATGGAAAACATGTTGTCGTCCCGGTGTATGTTTCGGCTTTGTGAGGTTTTTGTGAGGTTTGGCCCCCAATGACGAGTGCTGACGAGGCGGGCCACGGCTTTTTGCGTCCGTACGCGGAAATTTTCTCGATACCGCGCGCGTGGCGGTTCTCCGTCGCCGGCGTGATCGGGCGGCTGCCGATGTCGATGTACGGGCTCGGCACGGTGCTGCTGATCTCGGCCGGGACCGGCCGCTACGGGCTGGCGGGGACCGTCGCCGCGGCGGGCGCGCTCGGCAACGCGTTCTGCGCGCCGCAGCTCGGGCGGCTGGTCGACCGGCTCGGGCAGCACCGGGTGCTGGTGCCGATCTGCGTGATCTTCGCGCTGTCGGTGGTCGGGCTGGTGACCGCGGTTCAGCTGCGGTTCCCGGACTGGACGCTGTTCGCCTGCGGGATCGTCGGCGGCGCGACCATGCCGCAGCTGGGGCCGATGGCGCGGGCCCGCTGGTCGGTGCTGCTGGCCGGGACCTCGCGGCTGCACACCGCGTTCTCGATCGAGTCGATCGCGGACGAGCTCTGCTTCATCGTCGGGCCCGCCGCCGTCACCCTGCTCGCCACCCAGGTGCACCCGGCGGCCGGGGTGACCACCGCCGCGATCTGCTGCCTGGGCGGAACGCTGTGGTTCGCGGCCCAGCGCGCGACCGAGCCGCCGGTCAAGGCCTTGGACGTCCGTCTGGCCCGGCCGACGGTCCCGCGGGGCGGTCTATCGTTGCGTCATCGCGCCTTCTCGCTGGCCGCGCCTGGGCTGGTCGTGCTGGTGCCCGCGTACCTGTTCCTCGGCTCGATGTTCGTGTCGGTCGACCTGTCGACGGTCGACTTCGCCGCCCGGTCCGGGTACAAGCCGCTGGCCGGGGTGATCCTCGGCTGCTACGCGCTCGGCAGCGCGACCGGCGGCCTCTGGTACGGGTCGCGGAGCTGGCGGGCGTCGGCCGCCAAGCGGCTCGCGGTCACCCTCTCGCTGACCGTGGCCGGGGTGTGCACGTTCTGGGCGATGCCGAACCTGCTGGTGCTGGCGATCGTGATCTACCTGTGCGGGCTGACGATCGCGCCGACCCTGATCGCCGGCTACAGCCTGCTCGAGTCGACCGCGCTGCCGGGCCGGGCGACCGAGGCGATGTCGTGGCTCGGCACCGGCATCTCGGTCGGGGTGGCGCTCGGCGCGACCGCGGCGGGGTTCATCCTCGACGCGTTCGGGCCGCGCTGGGGGTACGCGTTCGCGGCCGCCTCCGGCGTCACCACCGTCGTGATCTACCTGTCCGGGCTGCGCCGCCTGGCCCGGGCCGAGCCCGCCCCGGTCGCCGTGGCCGTGGCCGCGTCCCCCTAGCCTTCCTGGGCGTACTCTCCGGCCAGCGTCAGCACCTCGTTGACGTACCAGCCGGCGTGGTTGTAGCCGAAGATCGCGGTCCGCAGGCCCGAGCCGCCGCTGGCGGCGCCGTCCGCGCACAGCAGCCGGGCGGCCGACGGCACCGCGTCGTAGGGGTTCATGATGTTCGGCGGGCCGGTCTCGCCGAAGCCGTCGGTGCCCCAGGTCTGCCAGGTCGACGGCAGGAACTGCATCGGGCCGAGGGCGCCGGCGGTGGACGGCCCCTCGTTCTGGCCGTCGCCTGACTCGATCTGGCCGATGGCGGCGAGCACCGTCCACGACAGCCCCGGGCAGTACCGGGCGGCGGACTCCTGGAAGAGCTGCAGGTAGCTGCTCGGCCGCCCGCTGGACGAGGTCGCGTCGACCGGGAGGCTGGTGCTGACCTCGGCCGGGACCAGCCGGATGACGGTGGCGTGGCCGCCGAGGGCCTTCTGCACCTGGCTCACCAGCGTCAGCGGACTGCTGGCGGGCGCGTTGACGAGCACCGCGATGTTGCGGACGAGGCCGAGCTGGCGGCCGCGGGGCGCGTCGACGATCC
>DATCGA010000611.1:0-5112 GCA_036509215.1 Trebonia sp. | reverse complement strand
CCGGCCGGTGCTGCTGGCTAATACTGCCCTGGCCCAGAAGCTGCTCGGCTGGGCGCCGCGGACCTCCCTGCTTGACGGCCTGCAGGCCGCCTGGGAGCAGCCGGTGGGCGCGGGGGTGAAGCTCGCGTGAGAATCGCCATGGTTTACAAGCACTACGCGCCGTCCGCGGGAGGCGTCGAGTCGCACATCGAGGAGATTGCCAAGAGGCTGGCTGAGCGCGGGGAAACGGTCGAGGTTCTCACTCATCTCGACGACCCCGGGCTGCCCGATATCAATGTCCGCGACGGTGTTCTGATCCGGCGGTACCGGGTTCCGGTGGCCAGCCTGCATTTCGGGCTGTCCCCGGCGCTGTGGGCAGAACTGATGCGGCAACGGCACCGCTATGACGTGGTGCACGTGCACGGTTACCATTCCTCCGCTCCGCTGGCCGGGGCTCTGGCGGGTGCCTCGCCGCTGGTCTTCACGCCGCACTACCACGGCACCGGTCACTCACCGCTGCGCAAGGCCATCCATATCCCGTACCGGGCGGTAGGGGCGGCGATCGTGGCCTGTTCGAGGCGTGTCATCTGCGTGTCACAGGCCGAGGCTGACCTTTTCCTGCGTCATTTCCCCTCGGCCAGATCACGGGTCGCGGTCATTCCGAACGGTGTCGACCTGGCCCGGATCACCACGGCGGAACCCTTCCCGGACGCGGGCTCGGTGGTCATCACCGGCGGCCGCCTGCAGTCCTACAAGCAGGTGGACCGCATCATCGAGGCGATGGCGCTGACGTCGCCAGATTTCCGCCTGGTCGTCACTGGAGACGGCCCCGAGCGGGCCGGGCTTGAGGCGCTGGCCGACGCGCGCGGGCTGCGAGCCAAGGTCTTGTTCCTCGGCCGGGTCGACCCGGATCTGCTGTACCGGTGGTATGCCAGCGCCGGGGTCTTCTGCTCCATGTCGTCCAACGAGGCGATGCCGGTCACCATCTTGGAGCTGCTGGCCGCGGGAGCGCGGGTGGTCGCCTCGGACATTCCCGCCCACCGTGACATCCGCGACCGCACCGCCGGGGCCATCACCCTGGTGCCCCTGGACGCCAGCCCGGCGGTCCTGGCCACCGCCTTGCGCTCGGCCTTCCAGCAGCCGGCCGCGCCCGGCCAGCACATTCCGACCTGGGATGAAGTGACGACGCAGACCCTGGAGGTCTACCGCGGCCTGAGGCGTTCGGCGGTGGCGGCGTGAGCGGCGGCGTGACGGCAGCGCCGGCGGACCGGCCGGTGCGGGTGCTCTACTGGTTCACCCAGCCCACGCCGTATGTGGTGTCGCGCTTCAACGCCGCCGTCCAACGGCCGGAGCTTGACTTCCACGCCGTCTTCTCGCAGGAGCGCCAGCCGGACCGGTCCTGGGACGTGGACGAATCGGCCTGGAAATTTCCCGCTCGCTACCTGGGGCGGATCAAGGTGCCGCTGAAGGAACTGCGCCGCCTTCGCCCCGACGTGTTCCTGCTGGAGTACGACCGCTGGAACCTGGCCCTCGGCGCGATCATCGGCTTCGCCACCGCCCAGCGCGTGGCGTTCCGGGTGCTGCCCAACTTCGACGCCTGGTCCGAGCGCACCTGGTGGCGCGAGATCGGCAAGAAGGTGCTGTTCAAGGCGATCGACGGGGCCAAGGTTCCGGGCCCGGACGGGGCCGCGCTGGCCGGCCGGTACGGTGTGCCGGCCAGTCGCATCGCCGTGGTGACCCAGTCGATCGACGTTGCCCACTACGGCCAGAGCCGCGATATGCCAGTCGGGGAGCGCCAGCGCCGCCGCGAGGAACTCGGTCTCAGCGGATGCGTTTTCCTCTACGTCGGCCGCATCTGGGGGGGCAAGGGACTCGACGAGCTATTCGACGCCTACCGGCAGGTCCGCGCGGTGCGGGCCGATGTCAGCTTGCTGGTGGTCGGGGACGGCGTGGATTACGGGCGCTACGCGGGCAGCGAGTCAGCCACGCCCGGCGTCCGGTTCGCCGGGTTCATCCAGCCTGCCGATCTGCCCGAGTGGTACGCCGTCGGCGACGTCCTTGTCTTCCCGACCCACGGGGATCCCAATGGGCTGGTGGTGGAGGAAGCTCTGGCCGCCGGTCTTCCCGTCATCGTCTCTGACGCCGCCGGTGACGTAAAAGCCCGCGTTCCCGACTCCGTCGGCCGCGTTGTCCCGGTCGGCAGCGCGAGCGGGTTCGCCCTGGCCATGCAGGAGCTGGCGGACCCGTCGGTCCGGGACGCGATGGCCTCAAGGGCACCGGCCTGGGTGGCGGCCAAGAACGACGAGCGCTACGCCGCGGATCTGGCTGCCTTCGTGCAAACCCTGGCGGGGCTGCCTCGGCGCCGCACCCGCAACCGGGCCATCTGCGGGGCGATCGGCCGGTTGCTCGCCTGGCGGGGGCGATAGCGCGAAATGACGCAGTATGCGGCGGCGGCGGAGTCGGTCCATTCGCCGGTGGTGACCGAGGTGACCGGGGCGGTAAGCGGGCGGCGGGCGGTCCATGCGACCGGGCTAGCGCTTGGATCGGCCTTCATGGCCGACGGCGTCGGTGTTGTCCTGCTGGCGCTGGCGGACGAGCGCTCGCGGTCGGGGGTATCGGGCGGATACCTGCTGTTCTGGGCCGGGCTTGCCGCTATCTTCCTGCCCAGCGCTTGGGTGCTCCTGCTGCCGCAGCGGAGCAGGGAGGTAAGGCTCGCCGTCGCCCTGGGTTTCGGGCTCGCGCTGTACCTGGCGAAGGTCGTCTACGAGCCGACGATGTTCACCTTTCACGATGAGTTCGCCCACTACAGGAACGCCGCCAACCTGCTGGCGTCCGGGCAGCTTTTCGGCTATAACCCGCTGATCCGCGCCACCGGCTACTACCCGGGACTCGCCGTCGCGACGGATGCGCTGGTGCGTCTTACCGGCTGGTCCATCTACACCTGCGGTCTCATCCTCATCGGATGCGCGCGGCTGACGCTGGTCGCCGCGCTGTTCCTGCTCATCGACGAGCTGGTCGGATCGCCGCGCGCGGGCGGCATCGCCGTCTTGGTGTACGCGGCTAACCCGAACTTTCTCTACTGGGATGCCCAGTACGCGTATGAGTCGATCGCCCTCCCGCTGGCCGTCCTGGCTGTCTACTTCCTCGCGCGGCGAAGGGGGCAGCACCCCGCCGGCCTGGCGATCGCGTCGGCGTCCGCGGCCGCGCTCGCGGTGGTACCCACCCACCACATAACGGCGCTGGCGCTGGCGGCCGTGTTCGCAGCATGGGCGGCCGCTGGAGCCTTGAGCAGACGCCGCGCTCGGGCCATGACGACCTACGTGCCGGTCTTTCCAGCGGCTGTGATCGCCAGCACGACCACCGTGTGGCTGGCGGCGGTGGCGCCGATCACCGTGAGCTATCTCGGCCCCGTGCTGTCGCGCGCCGTTGGGCAAGGCATCCAGCTCATCGTGGATCATCACACGTCGCGGACGCTGTTCGCCAATACCGGGCAGGCGGCCGCGGCGCCCGCCTGGGAAGAGGCCGCGGCCATCGGCGGCACGCTGGTCATCCTGGCCGTGCTCCCGATCGCCCTGTACCGCGTCAGGCGAACCGACCTCCCGTTGATCGCGAAGCTGCTGGCCTTCTCCTCGGTGGCGTGGGTGGTACTCATTCCCCTTCGCTTCACCTCGGGCGGCCAGGAAACGGCGAATCGTTCCTCGGAATTTGTCTACGTGGGCATCGCCCTATGCTTCGGTTTCCTCCTTGACTCGCTCCTCGGCTCCGCCCGCTGGCCGCGAATCTCCGCCGGCTGGCGGCAACTGTTCGCCCTCGGCATCGTCGCCCTGCTGTTCGCCGGCGGGACCGCCGTCTCATGGAACTTCTCGCAGCGCCTCGCACCGGACTACCGGCTGACAAATGGATCGGCGGTCGTGACGCCGGACGATGACGCGCTCGCCCGCTGGATGCTCGCCGCGCTTGGTCCCGCGCATCGCGTAGCGACAGATCCGCTGACCGGTCTGGCGCTGGGCTCGGTCGGGCGGCAGGACGTGCTTTCTTCGGCCGAGGACGGCGCGCGCGTCTGGCAGATCTTCTATCCACCGGCCGTCGACGGCGAGGTGCTCGCGCAGCTGCGCCAGTCACGGGTCCAGTACGTGGTCGTCCAGCTTGACGTGCTCGATTTGTCGCCCGGGTCGGCCCGCTTCGACGACTCGGAGCCTGCCACCGATTCCGACGCGCCGCTGCCCGCGACCGCGTTGTCAAAGTTCGGCCAGAGCCCGGTGTTCCGTGAGATCTACGCGGCCGGGTCTCTCCGCGTCTATCAGGTGGTCGGCTCGGCCGGGGGCCCGCGATGATCTTCAGATACCGCGCCGCGCACCGATCCGGGACGCGCCCGGGGCTTTCCGCGGCCTGCTCCGCGGTCACCGTCGTCGCGGTCGGCGTGATCTGCCTATCGACCGGCCCGGTCAGGCTGACCGCGGCTGCGATCCTGCTCGGGGCCTTCACCAGCGCCATCTGGCTCCTTCAGCGGGCGCGATTCGCCGCCCTCGGGCCGGCCGTCGGCCTGGGCCTCTCAGGCCTGATCTTGATCGCGCTCGCGCTCGCCGCGGCCGGGGCGCTGACCACTGGCACGATCGCCTCGGCGATCGGCGCGGGCACGCTGGCCGTCGCCTGGGCCAGCACCCTTCACCCGGCTGACCCCGCTGACCTGGCGGCGACGTCGGAATGGAGAACGCGGCTAAAGCGGCTAAGCCCTTACGCCGTCGGCGGTGCCGTCATATTCGCGGCGGCGGCGGCCTGCTCCGTGCACTACTCCGCGACCAGCGCGACGGCCGATTCCGATCGAGCGTCCTCGCCCGCCCTGTGGGCGTATCCGGTGGGACACCAGCTTGAGGTTGGCCTGCAGCAACCCTCCGGTCATGGACCGACGTCGTTGCGGATCGTCGTATCCCAGGCCGGAGTCACCATCGCGACCTGGCAGGACGTTCGCGTGGCCCCCGGTCAGACGTGGGAGGCGCAGCCGGTTGCCCTGAAAGGAAACGGCCCCACCCAGGTGGTCGCATTTCAAGGAGGGAGCGTCGTGGCCCGTTTGTCGGGTTAGGCGTTCGGCTAGGCGCGCTAGCCCCGGCCGAATTACCGAGCATTACTGGCAGA
>DATCGA010000610.1:0-11113 GCA_036509215.1 Trebonia sp. | reverse complement strand
GATCGCTGAACCGGCGGCTCAGCCGGGGTCGGCCGCCAGGTCCCAGGTCAAGATCAACACCGTCTTATCGAACGGACCGTTGATTTCCTGCCATCGTCGGCCATCTCCCAGCCAAGGCCAGCCTTCTCGCTTCTTGCTGTTATCCCGCCCAAGAGCCGACGCCCGAATTATTGTGCGACGTTCGTCCCGGAAAACGTAGACGAACGTCGCACAATAATTTGAGGGCAGCGGTTGGTACCAGTCCGGCCGTGACGTCGCCGGCCAGCACGGGCCGCAGTGCGGGCGAGCGGGAGCTGTCTGAGCTGCTGGCCCGGCCCCAAACGCCAGCTGACGGGTGGAGGCAGGCGGTGGTTAGGCGATGGTGTTGCGGAGGGCGCCGACGCCGGTGACCTCGACGCCGACGACGTCGCCGGACTTGAGGTAGAGGGGCGGGGTGCGGCGGTGGCCGACGCCGGACGGGGTGCCGGTCAAGATCAGGTCGCCGGTGCTCAGCGCGGTGAACTCGGAGATCGTCGCGATCAGCCGGGCGATCGGGAAGATCAGCAGGTCGATGCTGGAGTCCTGCACCTTCTCGCCGTTGACGGTGGTGGAGATCCGCTGCCTGGTGATGTCGACCTCGTCCGCGGTGACCAGGTACGGGCCGAGCGGGGTGCAGGCGTCCCACGCCTTGCCCTGCATCCACTGGTGGGTCTTGTACTGGTAGTCGCGCATCGAGATGTCGTTGGCGACCGTGTAGCCGAGGACGTGGCCGGCCGCGTCGTCCTCGCTGATCCGGCGGCCCGGCTTCCCGATCACGACCGTGAGCTCGCCCTCGTAGTCGATCTGGTGCGACTCGGCCGGCAGCTCGAGCTCCGCGAACGGGCCCGCCAGGCTGCTCGCGAACTTCGGGAACAGCACCGGGTAGTCGGAGTCGCTGCGCCCGGTCTCCTCGATGTGCGCCTTGTAGTTGAGGCCGACGCAGAAGACCTTGGCCGGGTTGGGCACCACCGGCCGGAACTCGGCCTCGGCGGCGGGGAAGGCGTCGGCGCTGAGCCGCTCGGCCCCGAGCAGCACCTCGGCGGTCGTGGCCGGGCCGAGCTCGGTCAGGCCGACCAGCGGGACGAGCAGATCGCCCTGGACTTCGGCGACGACCGGCGCACCGGTCTTGTCATAGGTGGTCGCGTAGCGCATGACGGTCCTCTCGGGTAAGGGCGCACGACTGCGCGCCGATGGCGCCGTCCACATCTACCACGACCGGGCCTTACGGCCGTCGGCCAGGTCAGGTCTTCGCGCTCCCGGACAGTAATGCCCATCTCGCAAACAACCCCACATCGGGTGCGCCGGTGGCCATATCGTTGCATTCCGGCGAGGCCTGACGGCTGACGCCTCATCGGATCACGTGACCGCAGAGGGAGACCAGACCAGGCATGGCTACGCTGCAGGAGATGCTGCTCGCACCCGATATCCGGCCGAGGGCCGTCGCGGACTGCGAGGATCTGGTCACCAATCAGGTCACCGAGATGTCCGGCGTCACGGGGGCGGCGATCAAGCTCGCGTACAACACCGTGCGGCGCTTCGATTCCAATCACATCCACGGGATGATCGAAACGATCCTGCCGAATGTGGCCGACGCCCTCCAGCCGTACTGGGCCCAGTTCTGCGCGCAGTACACGCCCAGCAGCGGGGACTTCGGCGGCTACCTGGCCGCCCGCGAGGAAGAGGTGTCCGAGGCGCTGCTCGCGATCACCGACCGGCGTCGCGACAACTCGAGCCGGCCGACCATCGTCAAGGCGTACAACGCCATTCGCGCCCGGGCCGGCAAGCAGGTCAAGGCGGCGCTGCCCGCGCTCGGACTCCTCATCCAGAAGTACGCCTGAGGGTAGGGGAACGGAAACGGACCGGGCGGAAGCCAACGGTCCGTTCGATATCAGCCCGCCGTTGATCTTGAATTTGATCTTGTGGCCACGCCTGGGGTCGGACAGACTTTGGGATATTACGCCACGCTTCAAGGTCGAGGTGGGGGTTGGCCGTGTCAGCAGATCCGCCGCGCGTGTTTCCTGTCGACGATTTCGTCAGGGAAGAGCTGTACCCGGGTTATCGGCAGGCGTTCGGCTCGCAGCCGTTCGTGGCCGGACCGGTCCGCCCGTTCTCGCTGGCCGATAACGAGCGCTACTGGCTGCGGGACTCGCTGCACTTCAGCGAGGGGATGGTGCCTGCCTCGATCTCGACCCTGGACGACGCGCAGACCTGGGGGGCGCAGCTCGGGGCGGAGATCGTCGGGGTGCCGCCGACCCGGGGCTCGGTCAACCGGCTGGCGGGCACCCACGTCTACATCGGCACCATCGACGTGGACACCCAGTGGCAGGTGCAGGCGCGGGCGGCCCGGTTCGGGCAGTACGTGTCGCCGATCCTGGCCGACTTCGGCTCGTACTGGTCGATGCGGGCGGCGGAGCTGATCGCCGCCTACGAGCATTTCGACAACCTCGACCTGTCGGCCATGTCGCCCGCCGAGCTGTGGACGGTGCTCAAGGACGCGTACGCCTTCCACCGGCGCGCCTGGTTCATCCACTTCGAGGTCATGTACGTGCTGACCGCGAACTACCTGGCGTTCTACGCGCTGGCGGAGGAAATCGGGCTCTCGGGGTCGCAGGTCTCGTCGTTCCTGTCCGGCCAGCAGACGTTCTACAGCCGGACCGACGAGGAGCTGTGGCGGCTGGCCGGGCTGGCGCGGTCGCTCGGCCTGGACCCGGCGCTGACGCAGGGCTCCCCCGCCGACATGCGCATGCGGATCCTGGCGCTGCCGCGCGGCGCCGCCTGGGTGGCCGAGTTCGACTCGTTCCTGGCGGTCTACGGGCAGCGGACCGAGGAGACCTGCCGGATCGACACCCCGTCCTGGATCGAGGACCCGTCGCCCGCGCTTTACTCGATCGGCACGTTCCTGGCCAAGCCGGCCGGGTTCGACTTCCGCGGGGCCCGGGCGGCGGCGGTCCTGGAACGGGACTCGCAGATTGAGCAGGCGCGGCGCTCGGTCAACGGGTCGGACCTGGCCCGGTTCAACCAGGCGCTGGCGTCGAACCAGGCCGCCAACTTCGCCTGGTGGAACGAGGAGCACAACTACCTGATCGACCGCCGGGCGGCGATCCCGGTGCGGCGGGCGACGCTCGAGCTCGGCGCCCGGCTGACGGATTCCGGGCGGATCGCCGACCCGTCGGACATGTTCTTCCTGTTCAAGCCGGAGCTGATCGAGGTGATGGAGTCGGGCGGGGAGGGCCGGTGGGCCGACCTGGCGGCGATGATCCCCGACCGGCGGGCCTACTTCCAGCACTGGCGGGAGCGCGGGCCTTCGCTGCCGACCATGCTCGGCACGATCCCCGACACCGTGCCCGACCCGATTATGATCGAGGTGTTCGGGTTGTCGGGGCACTTCCTGGAGACGCTGCGGGCGGAGCCGGCGGGCGGCTTCGGCACCGGGGTGGTCGAGATCCGCGGGTTCCCGGCCGCCAAGGGCGTCGCGGAAGGGGTCGCCCGGGTGATCACCACGGTCACCGATCTGCATACCGTGCAGCCGGGCGAGGTCCTGGTCTGCGGCGGGACCACGACCGAGTGGACGCCGGCCTTCGGCATCATCCTGGCCTGCGTGTGCGACACCGGCGGCTCGCTGACGCACGCGGCGATCGTCAGCCGCGAGTACGGCATCCCCTGCGTGGTCGGCACCGCGGTCGCCACCACGATGATCAAAACCGGCGATCGGGTCCGGGTCGACGGCCGGGCGGGAACGGTCCAGGTTCTCGCGTGAGTCCTGCCGCGGCTGGGGAGGCGGTGCTGGATCTCGCGGCCGTCCGGGCGTCGGACGCGCCTCGGGTCGGGCCGAAGATGGCGCGGCTCGGGCAGCTGGCATCGACCGGCTGGCGGGTGCCGGACGGGTACGCGATCACGGCCGGCGCGCTGGAGGGCTGGCTGCCGCCGGCGGCGCTGGCGGAGCTGCACCGGCTGTTCTCCGCGCCGACGGCCGGCTCCGCCGCCGCGACGGCGGGTGCTGACTACAGCGGACACCAGCGCCTCATTCAGCTGTCGGAGCACGCGCGACAGCTCATCGAGAGCCAGGCGCTGCCGTCCGGGCTGGCGGATGCGGTCGCTGACGCGCACGCGCGGCTGGAATCGCGCACCGGGCGCGGGACGGCGCTCCGGGTCGCGGTCAGGTCGTCGGCGGTGGGCGAGGACGGGCGCGCGGCCAGCTTCGCCGGGCAGTACGAGACCTACCTGGGGGTGTCCGGCGCCGATGAGGTGCTGCGGCACATCGCCAAGTGCTGGGCCAGCGGGTACTCGGCCCATGCGCTCGACTACCGCCGCCGGTTCGGCGGGTCAAGCCCGCTCCGCGCTCACGATCTCGCGGTGGGCGTGCTCGAGCTGGTCGACGCGCGGTCGGCCGGGGTCGCGTTCACGCTCGACCCGGTCACCGGGGACCGGGGGCGGCTGGTGGTGGAGGCCAACTGGGGGCTGGGCGAGTCGGTCGTGTCCGGTCAGGTGACGCCCGACTACTGGACCGTCGAGCGCGGCAGCGGCCGGATTCTGGAGCGCCGGGTGGGCGCCAAGCTGGTCTGGTCGGTGCTGGCAGGCACCGAGGCGGCCGGAGCGGTCGACGGCGGTGACGACGGCGCGGGTGAGATCGGCGCGGCGGGGGCTCGTCGGAGCGGCACCGTGCTTGCGCCGCTGCCGGCCGAGCTCGCGCAGGCCCCCTGCCTGAGCGACGACGAGGTGCGCTACATCTGCCGGCAGGCGGCGGCGATCGAGGCGGCCGAGGGGGCGCCGCAGGACGTGGAGTGGGCCGTCGCCCGCGACCTGGACGTGCCCGACAGCGTGTACTTCCTGCAGCACCGGCCGGAGACGACGTGGGGTGCGACTGCGCCCGAGTCCGCGCCGGCCCCGGCGCCTGCCAAGAGCTTCGATCCGGTGCAGTACGCGCTGCGCAACGTGTTCAAGGTGCCGGGCACGTGACCTCGTCGCCGGAGGAGCCGCAGACCGGACCCCAGTGGCCGGAGGCGGCGTCCGCCAGCCAGTCGGCCCGCATGCCGGAGAGCCGGCCGGCCAACGCCGAGCTGCGGCTCGCGGTGGCGGCCGCCCGGGCCGGCGGCGCGGTGCTGATGAGGCGGCTGCGGGCGGGGGCCGACCTGGAGGTCGGGTACAAGGACGCGCGGGCGAACCTGGTCACCGCCGCCGACCGGGAAGCGCAGCGGACGATCACCGCGATGATCCTCGCCACGTTCCCGCAGCACCTGGTCAACGGGGAGGAAGGAACGGCGGGCAACCCCGGCTCCAGTCATGTCTGGTACGTCGACCCGCTCGACGGAACCACCAACTACGCGCACGGGATCGGCTTCTTCTGCGTGTCGGTGGCGCTGCGGGCGCACGGCCGGACCGTGGCCGGGGCGGTCTACGATCCGCTGCACGACGAGCTCTACGCCGCCTCCGCCGACGGCGGAGCGACGCTGAACGGCGCGCCGCTGCGGGTGTCGCAGACGGCCGCGCTTGACCGGTCGCTGGTCGTCGCGCAGGCGCAGACGGTCGACCCCGAGGAGATCCGCGCCTACGCCCGCCTGGTCGAGCGGCTGATGTCGGTGACGGGCGGGGTCCGGGCCCTCGGGTCGCCCGCGCTGACCCTGTGCGCGATCGCGGCCGGGCGGCTGGAGGCGTACTGCGAGTACGCGATGGACGCGTGGGACCTCGCGGCCGGCCAGCTGATCCTGGAGCAGGCGGGCGGCCGGCTGACGCTGTTCGACGGGCGGCCGCACCTGAGCGCGGACCGGGCCGACGTGGTGGCGAGCAACGGGCACATCCATCCAGAACTGATCACCGCGCTGAAGGAGCTGAGGATTCAGTGAGCGACTACCGGTACCCGGACCTGCTGCCCGTCACCACCACCGGCGGCTGGGCCAGGCCCGGCTGGTGGGATGTGGTGGCGGACGGGGAGAAGGCGGGGCGGTTCGGGCCGGCCGACCGGCAGGAGCTGCTCGACGACTACTGCCAGCTCGCCATCTACGACCAGGAGAGCGCCGGGCTTGACATGCTGACCGACGGCGAGCACCGGCGCGGCGGCTGGATCGAGGGCATCACCGGCAAGATGGCGGGCCTGGCGCTGAAGCCGACGCCGCGGCGGCTCGGCGCGATCGGCTGGGACCAGCTGCCGGTGTACGAGGTGCGCGAGCCGCTGGACCAGGTCGAGTCGATCTGGGACTACACCGCTGAGTACGAGTTCCTGCGGGCGCGCACCGACCGGCGCCCGAAGATCGGCATGCCCGGCCCCTACGGCATCACCACCGAGCTCGATTTCAGCCCGACCTACCGCACCCGCCGCGAGTGCGCGGACGCCCTGGTCCCGGCGATCAGATCCGACATCAAGAAGCTGGTCGCGGCCGGGTGCGACTGCATTCAGATCGAGGAGCCGCTCACCCCCTCGCACGCGGCCGAGGACCGGACGCCGGAGAACCTGGTCGAGACCATCAACCAGGTCGTCGACGGGATCACCGGGTGCACGTTCATCGTGCACATCTGCTTCGGGTCGTTCCGGCGGCTGCCCTACGCCAAGCGGACCTACCGGTGGCTGTTCCCCACCCTGCTCGACGCCCACGTGCACGGGTTCAGCCTCGAGTTCGGCGCGCGCGAGATGGCCGAGATCGACCTGGTCGGCGCGTGGGACCGGGACCTGATCCTGTCGGCCGGGCTGATCGACATCAAGACGCACTACTCGGAGACGCCCGACGACATCACCGAGCGGGTCCGCGCGTGCCTGCAGTACCGCGACCCCGAGCGGCTGGAGATCTCGACCGACTGCGGGCTACGCCGGGTGCCGCGGCAGCTCGCGATCAGCAAGATGTCCGCCGCGTCCGAGGCCGCGCGGAGGCTGCGGGTCACCGGCTGAGCCTGGGCCCGCCGCGCGGCGCGGCGCGGCGTGGCCTGATGCGGCGTGACGCGGCGGGGCGCTTCTTGCTGTTATCTCCGGAGAGGTCGCCGGACGAAAGATCTAATGGAGGAAAAACACGCTGTGCGCGTGCTTTTCCTCCGCCAGGAAAAAAGTCTCCAAGATCATTAGCGCTCCTGGGCGCTTCTTGCTGTTATCTTGCGGCGCCTCGGGCGCGGGAGAGGCGGGGAATGGGCGGTTACTCGAGGGAGCGCTGGACGGGGCGGGGAATGGGCGCAGTGACTTGAGGGACGCCTGATGGGGCAGGGAATGGGCGGGGGGAGGCGCTACGGTCCGTTCGAGATGAGGATTTGGGGTTTGGCTGGGGGTTAGAAGATCAGCGGGAAGCGCTTGGTGACGGTGGCGGCGGTGTCGTCGGGGGGCGCGTCCCAGATCGTCTGGTTGAAGATCTCCACCTCGATGTGGCCGGTGTAGCCGGCCGCGGCCACGGCCGCCGTGATCGGCGGGAAGTCGATGTGCCCGTCGCCCACGTGGCCGCGGCCGAGGAGGGTGTCGGCCGGGAGGGGCAGGGTCCAGTCGCAGACCTGGTAGCTGACGATCCGGTCCCCCGCGCGGGCGATGTCGGGCAGCAGCGACGCGTCCCACCACAGGTGGTACGTGTCGACTACCACGCCGACCGCGTCGGCCGGGAACTGGCCGGCCAGGTCGAGCGCCTCCCCGAGGCGGCTGATCACGCACCGGTCGGCCGCGAAGACCGGGTGCAGCGCCTCGATGCCCAGCCGCACCCCGTGGTCCTGCGCGACCGGGACGAGCTCGGCGATCGCGTCGGCGATCAGCCGCCGAGCCAGCCCGATGTCGCGGCTGCCGGGGACGAGGCCGCCGGAGACGAGGAGAAGCGTGTCGGTGCCGAGCGCGGCCGCCTCGGCGATCGCCGCCTTGTTGTCGGCGATCGCGGCCGACCGGGCGACCGGGTCGGCGTGGGTGAAGAAGCCGCCCCGGCACAGGCTGGAGACCGACAGCCCGGCCGCCTGCGCCAGCGCGGCCGATTCGGCCAGCCCGGCCCGGGCGACGTGCTCGCGCCAGAGCCCGATCGCGGGGATGTCGTGCCGGACGCACAGGTCGACGGCCTCGGCCACGCCGAGCTTGTTGACCGTCGCCTGGTTGAGGGAGAGCCCGGCGAACCTGGTCACGCGCGCTCCTTCAGCAACGCGCCCATCCGGCTGACCGCGAGTTCCGGGTCGGTCAGCGCCCCGGCCGCCGCCGCCAGCTCGAACACCCGGATCAGGTGCTCGGCCGACCGCCTGCGCTCGAAGCCGTCGAGCATCGACAAGCGCGGCTGCAGGCCGTTCAGCCAGGCGAGGAAGGCCACCCCGGTCTTGTAGCAGTAGGTCGGCGCCTCGAAGATCAGGCGGCTGAGCGGGACCGTCGGCTCGATCGCGGCGTCGTAGCCGGCCACATCGCCGGCGTCGAGGGCCTGCAGCGCGGCCGCGGCCGGCCCGGTGATCGCGGCGAACGCGCCAAGCAGGGCGTCACTGTGGCCGGCCTCGTCCCCCCTGATCAGGTCGGCGTAGCCGAAGTCGTCTCCGGTGTAGAGCCGGATGCCGGCCGGGAGCCGACGCCGCAGGCAGATCTCCTGGGCGGCGTCGAGCACCGAGAGCTTGATGCCGTCGATGCGGTCGCCGGCCTGGTCGACCAGCTCGAGCACGGTCGCGGCGGCGGACTCGAAGTCGGCCCCGCCCCAGTAACCGCGCAGGGCCGGATCGAAGACGTCGCCGAGCCAGTGCAGGATCACCGGCTCGCTCGCCTGCTTCAGCAGCGCGCCGTAGACGTCCAGGTAGTCGCGGGGGCCGCGGGCGGCGGCGGCGAGGGCGCGGCTGGCCATCAGGATCACCCCGGTCCCGGCCGACTGGACGTACCCGAGCTGGGCCTCGTAGGCGCCGATGATCTGGCTGATCGAGTGGCTCTCGTCGGCGGCGAGGTGGTCGGTGCCGGCCCCGCAGGCCAGGCCGGCGAAACGGCCCGCCCGGCGGCGGGCGGCGGCGCGCTCGGCCGTGCTCGTGATCAGCTCCCTGGCCGATCCCCAGGACAGGCCCATGCCGCGCTGAGCGGTGTCCATGGCCTCCGCGACCGCGAACCCGTGGTCCCAGAGGTGGTCCCGGAAGCGAAGGGTGGACTCCCAGTCGATCAGGTCGCCGCCGTCGACCGAGGCGACGTGGGCGGCGGCGTAGACGCGCCGGGAGACGGGCGGCGGGTAGCCGGCCGCCCAGCCGGGCGGGGCGATCTCAAGCGGCGCCGCTCGGCCGGGGAGCGAGATGCTGGCGGTCATGAGGGGATCTCTACCCGGCGGCCCTCGTCGGACGACCGCATGGCGAGCTCGGCCAGCTGGACGCCCCTGGCGCCGGCGAACAGGTCCCACTTGAATGGCACCCCCGCCGCGGCGGCCCGCAGGAACTGCTCCCACTGCGCCTTGAAGCCGTTGTCGAACTCGCCGTTGTCGGGCACGTCGGTCCACATCGCCTGGTAGTCGAGCGGGTCGGGCAGGTCCGGGTTCCAGACCGGCATCGGGGTGGACACCTTGTGCTGGACGGCGCAGTTGCGCAGCCCGGCCACCGCGCTGCCGTCGGTGCCGTCCACCTGGAGCTCGAGCAGCTCGCGGCGGTTGACGCGGACCGCCCAGGAGGAGTTCACCGACGCGGTGGCGCCGCTGGCGAACTCGAGGATGGCGTAGGCGGCGTCGTCGGCGGTCACCTCGTACGGCTCGCCCGCCTCGTCCCATCGCCTGGCCAGGTGCGTCGACTGCCGGGCGTAGACCGAGCTGACCGGGCCGAACAGGTCCTCCAGGAGGTAGTGCCAGTGGGGGAACATGTCGAGCACGATGCCGCCGCCGTCTTCCGCGCGGTAGTTCCAGGACGGGCGCTGGGCCGGCGTCCCGTCGCCGTCGAAGACCCAGTAGCCGAACTCAAGCCGGACCGACAGCACCCGGCCGAAGAATCCCTCCCGGACCAGCCGGCGGAGCTTGATCACGCCCGGCAGGAACAGCTTGTCCTGGACGATGCCGTGGGTGATGCCGGCCGTCTTGGCCGCCTCGGCCAGTTCAAAGGCGGCCGCGGCTGAGGCGGCCAGCGGCTTTTCCGTGTAGACGTGCTTGCCTGCTGCGATCGCCTGGCCGAGCGCGGTCTCGCGGGCGCTGGTGACCTGGGTGTCGAAGTAGACGTCGATGTCCGGGTCGCCGAGGACCTCGTCCAGGCTGGTGGTCCAGCGGGGCAGATCGTGCCGCTCGGCGATCGCGCGCAACCGGTCTTCGCTCCGGCCGACTAGGACCGGCTCGGGATAGAGCACGGTGCCGTCCTCGAGCCTGATGCCGCCTTGCTCGCGGATCGCGAGCAGGGAGCGCACGAGATGCTGCCGGTATCCCATCCGACCGGTGACCCCGTTGAGTGCGACCTGGATGACCTTGCGCGACATAGACCCGCCTTCCGCGGTGAAGTGCGGCCTTCCCGAATCGTTTGGGAAAGGGCTTTCCCGAGAATAGGCTGGGCGGCACAGCCGGTCAAGCGACGAGGAGATCTGGTGACGGAGCTACGTTCCGACGTGCAGCGGGTCACGCTGCAGGACGTCGCCGACCGGGCCGGGGTGTCGCTGACCACGGCCTCGCGGGTGCTGAACGACGGCGCCCGCCGGGTCGGCCAGCAACTGGCGGACCGGGTCCACAAGGCGGCCGGCGAGCTTGGGTACACCGCGAACCTCCAGGCCAGGGCGGTGGCGACCGGTCAGAGCACGATGATCGGGGTGGCGCTGCGGGATATTTCCGACCCGTACTTCTCGTCGATCGCGGCCGGGCTGATCGAGGTCGCCGACGCCGAGCGGCTGCTGGTGTGCATGACCAGCACCGCCGCCCACGAGGCGGCCGAGCGGGAGTACGTCGCGCTGATGCGCGCCCAGCGGGCGCGGGCGGTCGTCCTGGTCGGCAGCCGGTCGGACAGCCCCGCCGCCAGGGAGGCGCTGCGGGCCGAGCTCGACGCGTTCACCAGATCGGGCGGACGGGCGGCCTGCATCGGCCAGGACCTGCTCGGCATCGACACCGTGCAGCCGGAGAACCGGGCCGGGGCCGACGCGCTCGCCCGCGCCCTCGCCGCCCTCGGGCACCGCCGGTTCGCCGTGCTCGGCGGGCCGCGGGCGCTGCTGACCGCCCAAGACCGGGTAACCGGATTCTCCGAC
>DATCGA010000609.1:0-19262 GCA_036509215.1 Trebonia sp. | reverse complement strand
CAACACCCCCCAGTTCTCCTGGGTGCTGTCGCGGCTGCCGCGCCAGCCGCAGCCGGTCCCGCCGATCTACCAGCCCGAGGTCGCCGCGCAGGGGGTCGTCTTCGCGGCCGATCACGCGGACCGCAAGGAGCACTGGGTCGGCGCGTCCACGGCCGGGACGATCATGGCCCAGAAGTTCGCCGCGCCGGTCCTCGACCGGTACCTGGCCCGGACCGGCTTCGACTCGCAGCAGACGGAGCAACGGGTCGCGCCCGGACGCCCCAACAACCTCTGGGCGCCGGTCGACCAGCCGCCGGGCAGCGACGAGGGGGCGCACGGCGTCTTCGACGGCCGCGCCCACGCGCGCAGCGCCCAGCTCACGGTCACCGAGCGAGTCGAGGAGGCGGGCGCCACCGTCCGCCGCGCGCTCGGCTCGCTGCTCGGCGCCGCCCGATCACGCTCGCCCCAGCACCCCTGGTCCGCCGCCACCAGCCAGCAGACGGATTCGGGCGCCATTCCCGCCAGCCAGCAGAGCACGCCGGCGTCGGATGCTGGCGCCCCGCCGGCGGATCACGACGCGAACCTGGCCGACCACGACACCGACCTCGCCGACCCGGACGCTTCGCTGGCCGACCCGGACACCGCCGTGGTCGACCATGACACGTCCGTGACGAACATAGACGCCTCGCTGCCCGAGCCGAACGTCGCATCCGGTGTCGATGAGCAGGCTCCGTCGGCTAACCGGCACTCCTTCCTTGACGACATCGAGACGCCGCTGGCCAGCCAGGACGGCCGGGCGGGCGACCAGGACGCTCCGGTCGCCGACGAGAACAGTGACTGGACCGACCAGGGCGTCGTGCCGCCGACCCAGATCGACGTGCCGCCGGGCCAGAGCGCCTCGGCGCCAGCCGTGGACGACGCGTCGCACAGCCAGAGCGACGGACCGTCAACCCAGGACACCGCGCCGACGACCGAAGGGGCCGCTCCGCTCCGTCTGGAGGACTTGTCGCAGGACCGGACCGATGCGTCGCAGGCTGAGGACGAGGTGTCCCTGGGCGAGCCCGCGTCTGCGGCCGACCGGCCGAGCGACCAGCAGTCGTGACGGCGGAGGCGGCGGATCGTCGGGCGGCCGTCCGGGACTTCCCGGTCGTGGACAAGGTGTCCGCGTCGGTGTACGAGGTTCCGACCGACCGGCCGGAGGCCGACGGCACCCTTGCCTGGTCGAAGACGACGCTGGTGGTCGCGCAGGTCAGCGGCGGCGGCCGGGCCGGCATCGGGTACACCTACGCGTCAGGCGCGTGCAAGCCGCTGATCGAAGGCGAGCTCGCCGCCGCGATCGCCGGCCACAGCGTGCTCGACACCGGCGCGGCCTGGCAGGCGATGGTCCGCGCGATCCGCAACCTGGGCCGGCCGGGGCTGGTGTCGTGCGCGATCTCGGCGGTGGACACGGCGCTCTGGGACCTCAAGGCGACCCTGCTCGGCCTCCCGGTCAGCGGGCTGCTCGGGGCGGCCAGGACCGAGGTGCCGGTCTACGGCAGCGGCGGCTTCACGACCTACGACGAGGCCGCTGCGCGCGCCCAGCTCGAGCGCTGGACCGGCGACCTGGGCATCCCCCGGGTCAAGATCAAGATCGGCGAGTCCTGGGGCGCGCGGCCCGGCCGGGACCTGGCCAGGATCGTGTTCGCGCGGCGGGTGATCGGCCCCGATGCCGAGCTGTACGTGGACGCCAACGGCGGCTACGGCCGCAAGCAGGCGGTGCGAGTGGCCCGCGCGATGGCGGAGCAGGACGTGACCTGGTTCGAGGAGCCGGTCAGCTCCGACGACCTCGACGGGCTGCGCGAGGTCCGCGACCAGGTGACCCCCGACGTCGCCGCGGGCGAGTACGGGTACGACCTGGTCTACTTCGCCCGGATGATCGACGCGCAGGCGGTTGACTGCCTGCAGGCCGACGTCACCCGCTGCGGCGGCATCACCGAGTGGCTGCGCGCCGCCGCGGTGGCGGCCGCCCGCAACCTGCAGATCTCCGGCCACTGCGCGCCGAACCTGCACGCCCACGTCGCCGCCGCCGTCCCCAACCTGCGCCACCTCGAGTACTTCCATGATCACGCGCGGATCGAGTCGATGCTGTTCGACGGCGCGCTCAGCCCCAAGGGCGGCTCGATGCGCCCGGACTCGGCCCGGCCCGGTCTCGGCCTGGCGCTCAAGGAACCCGACGCCACCCGGTTCCGGGTGGCCTGAGCAGCGTCGTTCACCCCGGCCCGTCTTCAACGGTTAACGGGTCTTAGGCCTGGGACGGGGTGGGACCACGGTCCGTTCGATAGACGGATTTTGGCTTTCTGGCTTTTGAATTAGAGCGCGGGCACGTGCCAGACGCGCGCGGCGCTGCCCTCGGCGGTCGCGATCAGGCTGCCGTCCGGGGAGAAGGCGGCGCCGGAGATCGCGTCGCGGGCGGTGGAGACTCTCGGGCCGGCGGCGGCGACCACGCCGGCGGCGGCGTCCCACAGGCGCAGCCGGTAGCGGCCCGCCTCCGCCAGCAGCCTGCCGCCGGCGGCGAACTCCAGCATCGCGTCCTCGCCCGGCTCGCCGAGGTCGGTCGGCGTGAGGCTGGCCGTGTCCCACAGGCGCAGCCGCCCGTCGAAGGTCGACGCGAGCGTGCCGCCGTCGGCGGCGAAGGCGATGTGCCAGCGGGAAACCGCGGTGGCGCTCGTTCTCTCGAACAGGCGACGTCGCCGCCGGCTCGGGTCGGCGATACCCCAGAGCTTCAGGAAACGGACGTTCCCGCCACGGCTGTCGCGGGCCTGGCCGAGGGCCGCCAGGAAACCGCCGCCGGGAGAGATCACCATGTCGCTGAGGGCGTAGGGCACGAGGCCCTGGCCGGCCGAGTCGAAGGGGCGGTGGTACCGGCGGAGCACCTGGCGCCGCTGTCGCGTCTGCGCGTCCCAGAGGCCGATGTCGTCGCCGGGATCGGTGGCGGCGACAAGCTCGCCGTCGGGCGAGAACGCGGCGAGGAAACCGATGCGCCAGCCTGTCTTGCGTTGCAGGGGAAACGGGGTGTGCCTTAGCGCGGCGGCGTCCCATTCCCAGAGCGCGGGCGCCCCGGTCCCTTCGGTGGCCAGGAACCGTCCGTTCGGGGAGATGAAGCGGGCCCAGGTTCTGACCGGCGAGCTGAGAGGCTGCCAGGAACCTACCTGCCAGCCGAACACGGCCGACGTCCCCGGCGGCTTGGCCAGCAGCGCGAGGCTGTCGGGGGTGAAGACGAGCTGCGCGAATCCGCCGTCTGCTACGCGGTGCGGGGGCTGCGGCGACAGGTCGGGGCCCGCCTGCCGCCAGGACCCGGTATCCCAGAGACGGACTCTCCCGTCGGCCGACGCGGTGGCCAGGAACTTCCCGTCGGGCGAGAACGCCACCAGCGTGATCGGCCCGCTGTGGCCGATCAGGGGCGAGCAGGCGAGCAGGATGCCCGCCGGGTCACCCGGCGCCACGGTGGTGTTGGCCGCCGGCAGGCCGACCATGGTCGCGGTCGGGCCCGCCGCGTCGACGCTGCCGGGGCCGGACCAGCGGGCGGCGTCATTGCCGCCCACGAACGTCGGCTGCTGGCCGGGCACGGACGTCGGGGCGTCGCCGGGCCAGGGCGTCCGCTGGTCGGGGACAACGGCCGGCGGGCGCGGCGTAGCCTGCTCCGGCACGGCGAAGTAGGCGATGAGGTCGGCCAGTTCCGGCCGTCGGGCGGGGTCTTTGTCCAGGCAGGCGTCGAGGACGTCGCGCAGCGGCCCGGTCAGCGGCGAGAGGTCGGGCGGCTCGCTGAGGATCCGGCCGATGACCGCGGGAAGTTCGTCCGCGTCAAACGGCCCGTGCCCGGTCGCGGCGAACACCAGCACCCCGCCGAGGGCGAACAGGTCGCTGCGGAAGGTGACTTCCTTGCGGCCGAGCTGCTCAGGCGCCATGTAGCCGTAGGTGCCGATGAGCGCGTTGACCGTGGTCAGCGAGCTGGCATTGGCGGTCCTGGCGACGCCGAAGTCGATGATGCGCGGCCCGTCGGGACCGCGGATGATGTTGCCGGGCTTGAGGTCGCGGTGGATGAGCCCGCAGGCGTGGATGGCGGTGAGCCCCTCGGCCAGCGCCGCGCCGAGCTCGCGCACCTGGGACACGTCCAGCGGCCCGTTCCGGCCGACCGCCTCCGACAGCGACGGCCCGGGGATGTAGGCGGTGACCATCCACGGCGGGTCAGCGTCCGGGTCGGCGTCGACCACCGCGGCGGTGTGAAAACCCCCCACCTGCCGGGCGGCCGCGATCTCGCGCGCGAACCGGCGGCGGAACTCGGCGTCGTCGGCGTACTCGGAGCGGATGAGCTTGACCGCTACCTTCCGGCCGCCCGGGGACGCGCCAAGGAACACCTGCGCCATGCCGCCCGTGCCGAGCCTGCCGAGCAGCCGGTAACCGCCGACAAGCTCGGGATCGCCCGTCTTGAGGGGATTCACCGATCCACGCTCCCCAGCACTGTCGCGTCCCCCGATGGACGGACATTACATCACTCCACCGTAGGCTCAGGGATTTCTCAAGCGGCGCATTGGACCACCTAAGAAACGCGGACCGGTCTGATGCGCGTGTCGGTGACGCCGTCGGCCAGCGCGCGGATGTCGCCCGGGTCCGATGTGAGGACGACGCCGCCGCCAGCGGCCTGGGCGGTTGCGACCACGAGCGCGTCGATAGTGGCGGCAACTCCCGTCATGCCTGCCAGCCGCTTGAGCTTCGCCGCCGAACGAGCAATCGCATCGGTCACCGGAGCGACCTTTATCCTCTTCAAAACCTGATTGGCCCGGGCGTCACGCTCGTCGCCGAACAGGGTGTCGGCCAAGACCGCCGCCGGCACGATGACCGGGACTCCGGCCCGGCTGGAGGCTGCCAGCACTGCCCTGGCGTCGTCATCGTCGTTTCTCGCGACGGCCCACAACCCCCCACTGTCGAGCACCACCGCCGGCCACGGGGCAAGCGGCACCTTCTTCACCGCGCCTCGAACCATTGCGCCAGAACGCGGTCATAGGCCTCCGGTGACGCCGGCCCCGCTTCCGCTTCCATCTGGCTCACAAGTTCGGCGAGGCGTTCCTGGGCGAGCGCCACGTGCAGCAGCTCGTTGATCGACGCCGAGAGCGCCCGCCCTCCGAAGTGAGCGCGGATCTCGTCCACCAGCGTCTTATCCAAGGTGATCGAGATCTTTTCCTTTTCGGGGACGGCCGCCTGGGCAAGCACATTGCGGCCACGACCGCTAGCGCCCTCCGCAGCCGACTTCTTACCCGAACCCGTCATGCCAACAATCCTACCAAAAGTAGGATTGGAACGCCATGAGCGGCGGGGTTTCGGATGGGCCAGGCGTCTACCTGTCGGATCCCCGACCGATTGGAGCCATGTTTGGGACATGCCACCAATGGTAGTAAGAAGTAGACGAACCAGCAAACGGTAATCTCGACTACCTAAATTAGCAACTGATTGCCAGTTCGAATATTGCGGGCAGTTGTTGCTGGCCACTCAGGTGACGAGACATGCCGACGGTATCGTGGCCTGGTGTGACGGATATCCAGCCGGAACTGTGGGTTGACCGGGCGGGGGCGGCGGTCGCGTTCTATGCGGCCGCGTTCGGGGCGACGGTGCTGCACCAGGTCGGCGAGGGGGACGACATCGTCGCCCAGCTTGCCGTCGACGGCGCGGCGTTCTGGGTGACGGCGGCGGACCGCGGACGGAAACGGTTCAGCCCCCAGGCGATCGGCGGCGCGACCGGCCGGACCCTGCTGGTCGTCGGCGATCCTGACGCGGTGTTCGCACGGGCGGTCGGCGCCGGGGCCAGTCCGGAGGCACCCGTGGCCGACGAGCACGGGTGGCGGCTGGGGCGGATCATCGACCCGTTCGGCCATGAATGGGAGATCGGCAGGCCGGTCGCCGGGTGGCCACCGCCGCGCTGATGCCGCCTCTGATGTCGCCTCTGATGTCGTCGGCGCGGGCGCGACCGCCCGGCGGATGGGGAATCATTGCCGGGCGGCCTGCCCTGGCTTGTGGTGAATCAGGCGCCGATTACCACTGGTTGGCCGTCTCCGGCAGCAGCCCGGCGTCGCTGAGCATGAGGCGAGCGCGGTCGACGGTGCCCTCGCGCGCGATCAGGTCGTAGTGGGTCGCGGTCAGCCCGCGGACCGAGCTGAAGTCGCGCTCGCCTCGGGTCCTGGCGTGCGCCAGGTAGCCGAAGGCGGCGCCCCAGCCCGCCCCCAGCGCGGCGCCGGTCACGATGACCGCGAGGAACGAGTGCCCGGAGGTGAACAGGCCGATCAGGACCCCGACCAGCAGGCCCGCCCACAGGCCGCTCAGCGCTCCCGCCCCGGTGGCGCGCGCCCGCGTCAGCCGGCCCGTCACCCGCTCGACGAGCCGCAGGCCCGACCCGACGATGTCCAGGTTCTCGACCGGGAAGCCGTCGTCGGAGAGCCGGTCGACCGCGCGCTGGGCGCTCTCGTAGTCATCGAAGCGCCCGACCGTGTTCCAGGCGGCGCTGATCGGGTTGTGCACCGGCATACCGGTTCCTAGCATCGCTGTTCCCTGCCTTCCGTGGGGGTTACATCAACCAGGCTCGGCGATCGCTGTGCAGGGGCGGTCGATGCCGCGTGGAGATCCGATGAAGACCGTGTCCGGATCATCTCCATCTGGGCTCCAACCCCCGTACACGGGGATTCCCCGCCGGTCAGCCATTAGTAGGGAGACGGAAACCCGAACGTGAGGTGATGTGATGGCCTGGGTGGCGCTTGTTTCGGCCGGCTTGTTCGAGACCGGCTTCGCCGTGCGCCTGAAGCTGAGCAACGGCCTGCGGGTCCCGTGGCCGGTGGTGGGGTTCGCGCTCTGCGCGCTGATCAGCTTCGGGCTGCTGACCGTCGCGCTGCGCGAGCTCCCGGTCGGGCCCGCCTACGCGGTCTGGACCGGGATCGGCGCCGCCGGCGCGACCCCGGTCGGCATGATCTTCCTCGGCGACGGGGTCTCGGTCGCCAAGCTCGTCTCGATCGCGCTGATCCTGGCCGGGGTGGTAGGTCTCAACCTGTCCGGCGCGACGCCGTGACGCGGCCCGGCGGCGGCCGTGCAGCCGGCGGATGCCCTCGATCAGGGCGCTGATGACGACCGAGGCGCCGAACGCCACCGCCAGCCCGGCCCAGACGTTGTGCTCGAACGCCTGGCCGCCGATGCGGCCGATCAGGAACGCGTAGAGCGCCCAGATGACGGCGGCGACCGCGGTCGCGGGGACGAATCGGCGGCGCGGATAGCTGACCAGCCCGCAGGTGAGGGTCACCGCGGTCCGTCCGCCGGGGATGAAGCGGCAGACGATGATGAGCTGCGTTCCGTACCGGTCCAGGGACCGCTCGGCCCACGCGCGCGTCCGCGCGCCCTTGGGCGTGGCGAAGAACCGGCGCTGCACGGCGGGCCCGAACCGCCGGCCGAGCAGGTAGCAGAGGTTGTCGCCGAGGAAGGCGCCGGCCGCCGCGCAGGCCACCAGCAGGGCGATGCGCGGGTCGGTGCTCCCGGCGGTGGTGACGCCGAGGGCGATGACCGCTGTCTCGCTCGGCAGGACCGGGAAAATCGCGTCGAAGGCGGGCAGGACCAGCGCGATCAGGTAGGAGATGACCGAGTCGACCTGGAGAGTCTCCAGCATGTTGCTCCTGTTCGGGCTAGTCGTCGCGCCTGCGCCGCAGCCCGGCTGATCGCTCACCGCGCCGCCGGCCGCGGAGCAGGCGGATGCACAGCACGATGAGGCAGACGCCGAAGATGATCCACGGCGCCACCACGATCAGGAAGCTGTCGGTCATCGGCCCTGCCCTATGCTGCGGTGCAAGCGGTATTGCTGTGCCCCATCAGTCCACCAAGCAAGCGTGCCCGCCCGATGGAGCTGACATGGTGGCGGTGTGGAGGCGCGTCACGCGACGGCGACGGGAGGCGCAATGGCGGCGACGGTTCTGGTGGTTGAGGACGAGCGCAAACTGCGGGATTTCATCAGGACATACCTGGAAAGAGCGGGATTCACCGTGCTCTCGACCGGCTCCGGCGCGGAGGCGATCACGATGGCGACGGAGGCCGCGCCCGACCTCGTGGTCCTCGACCTCGGCCTGCCCGACGTGTCGGGCGAGACCGTGGCCAGCGAGCTGCGGGCGATGTCGGCGGTCCCGATCGTGATGCTGACGGCCAGGGCGGCCGAGGAGGACCGGATACGCGGCCTCGAGCTCGGCGCCGATGACTACGTGACCAAGCCGTTCAGCCCGCGCGAGCTGGTGCTGCGGGTGCAGGCGATCCTGCGTCGCGGCGGGCCGGGGGCGGCGCAGTCCGGTGTCACCGGCTACGGCGGAGGGGCGCTGGTCATCGACGAGCCGCGGCGCACGGTGACCGTGCGCGGCGAGCCCGTCCAGCTCACGCCCACCGAGTGGGGCATCCTGGTCACGCTGGCGACCGTGCCCGGGCGGGTCTACTCCCGGTTCGAGCTGATCAACAAGGTGCGGGGCTACGAGTTCGAGGGCTATGAGCGCACGGTCGACTCCCATGTGAAGAACCTCCGACGCAAGATCGAGGATGATCCAGCTGACCCGAAGGTGATCGTGACCGTGCTCGGCGGCGGTTACCGGCTCGGCCTGGCCCGCGATGACTGACCCGCCGCCACCTCGACCGCCCGTGGCGGCGGGCAGCGGGCAGCGCGGCAGCACGCTGGGGCTGCGGCTGGCGCTGGCGTTTCTCGGGGTGTCGCTGGCGGCGGTCGCCCTGCTCGCGGTGCTCGCCGCGGTGTTCTCCTCGGTCGACGTGTCCTCGCTCGGGAACCGGCAGCGCAGCGAGCTGGCCAGCGCCTTCGCGGTGGCGGCGGCGGGCTCGTGGAACGCCGACCGGGGCTGGGCGGGCGCCGATCTCAGCCCGGTCATCGATGTGGCCGGCCACAGCGGCGTCCAGCTTCAGGTGCGGGACACCGCCGGTCACCCGGTCGCGACCACCCCAGGCTTCGCCGCCGCCGAGGGGCCCCAGTCAAGCGAGCCCGTCCTGGTCAAGGGCAGTCAGGTCGGCACCGTGCAGGTCGGCCTCACCGCGTCCGGGCTCGGCGCCGCCGACAACGTGCTGCGGACCGCGCTGCTGCGGGCCATCGCCGGGACGGCCGGGCTCGCCGCCCTGCTCGCGCTGGTGGCCGGCCTCGGCGTCGCCCGGCGGATCACCCGCCCCGTCAACCGGCTGATCACGGTGACCAGGGCGATGGCGAGCGGCGACCGGTCGGCTCGGGCGGGCCAGGTCAGCGGTCCGGGCGAACTGCGCGAGCTCGCCTCCGCGTTCGACCAGATGGCCGACACGCTCGACCGCGAGGACAAGATCCGCCGCGACCTGGTGGCGAGCGTCGCCCACGAGCTGCGCACGCCGGTGGCGGTGCTGCAGGCGGGACACGAGGCGCTACTCGACGGCGTCATCGAGGCCACTCCCGGCGAACTCGGGTCGCTCCGCGATGAGGTGCTGCGGCTGGCCCGCATGGTGGACGACCTGCAGACGATGGCGGCGGCGGACGCGGCCGGGCTGCACCTGACGCGCGAGCATCGCGATCTGGCCGACATCGCGACGGCGGCGGCCGACAGCCTGACCCACCGGTTCGAGGCCGCCTCGGTCATGCTCGACCGCGAGCTGGCGCGGGCGCCTGTCGTCGCCGACGAGCGGTGGCTGCACCAGGTGGTGACCAACCTGCTCGGCAACGCGCTCAAGTTCACCCCGGCGGGCGGCCGGGTCACGGTCGCCACCAGGCAGGACGGACCCGACGCGGTGCTCACGGTCACCGACACCGGCGTCGGCATCCCGGCCGACGAGCTGCCGCACGTATTCGAGCGGTTCTGGCGCGGCAAGGCTGCTGCCGGGACGTCCGGGAGCGGCATCGGCCTCGCCATCGCGGCCGAACTGGCCTCGGCCCACGGCGGCACGCTCACCGCCGTCAGCCAGCCGGGCCAGGGGACGACGCTCACCCTCACGCTGCCGCGCGCCGATGCGGGTGGCCGTCGCGGCTTACCTGCTGGGCGCGTGATTCTGGGCAGAAACGGTCAAGCCAAGCGGATTTTCCCGAACGGACCGGTGCGACTGTGGTCCGGCCCGGTTCGGCGACGTGATCGTGTGACGTTTGGGTCGCCTCGCGCGCCGGTGAAACGGTCGCCAGCGTCATCGTGTGACATACGGGTCGTATAGACCCCATAACGGAACACGATCAGGCCCGGAGGACGGCGGGACGGCCTCGCATCGGGGCCAGGGGTTCGCGCGGGTTGATCGTGGCCAGAGGTTCGGGTGGGACGGCGGTGATGAGGATTTCGGGTGGGCTGGGCGGGGGCGGGGGCGGGGGTTTGGGGGTCAGCGGAGGGAGGCGTTTAGGGAGTTGGCGGCTAGGGCGGTGAGGGCGGCGAGGTCGAGGTTGAGGCCTGAGGCTAGGGCCAGGTAGTTGTCGGCGACGTAGCCGCCGAAGTAGGCGGGGTCGTCGGAGTTGATGGTGACGTTGACGCCCGCGTCGAGCAGCCTGGGCAGCGGGTGCTCGGCGATCGCGGGGACGCAGCGGAGGCGGACGTTGGACAGCGGGCAGACGGTCAGCGGCGTCCGGTCCGCGGCGAGGCGGCGCAGCAGCGCCAAGTCCTCGACGCTGCGGATGCCGTGGTCGACCCGCTCCACGCCGAGCAGGTCGATCGCCTGCCATACGTAGTCGGGCGGGCCCTCCTCCCCCGCGTGCGCGACCGTGTGCAGCCCGAGCCCTCGGGCGGCGTCGAAGACGGCGGCGAAGTCGCCCGGCGGGTAGCCGACCTCGGCCGAGTCGAGGCCGACGGCGAGGAGCTGGCCGGCGTGCGGGCTGAGTTCCTCGAGGGTCTTGGCCGCGTCGTCGGGGCCGCGGTCGCGCAGGAAGCACGCGATCAGCGCGACCTGGGGGCCGCCGCCGGCCGCGCTGCGGTCGGCCGCCGTCCGCAGCCCGCCGATGACCTCGGTCAGCGGGACGCCGCGGGACAGGTGCACCTGCGGGTCGAAGAACATCTCGACCCGGGTCACCCCGTCCGCCCGCGCCCGGGCGAGGTAGGCCGAGGCGAGATCGGCGAAGTCCTCGGCCGTGCGCAGCACCGCCATGCACTCGTAGTAGAGGCCGAGGAACGAGCCCAGGCCCCTGAACGAGTAGGCCCCCCGCAGCGCCTCGACGTCCCGGTGGGAGAGCGCCACGCCGTTGCGCGCGGCGAGCTCGAACGCGAGCTCGGGCTCGAGCGTCCCCTCGATGTGCAGGTGGAGCTCGGCCTTGGGCAGAGCGATGACCTGCTCGCGGGTGACGGTCACGGGACGGCTGCCTCTCGTGTCGGGTGTCGGGATCAGGCGAGCTTATGGCATGCAGGTCACCGGCCTGACCGGGGCTGGTGGACGGGTGAGAGTCGCCCCGGTCCGTTCGATCAGACGATTTTGATGTTGTCTGCTTATCTGGCCATCGGGCCTTCCGGTGATGGCGAGGGAGGCGCTGATGGCGCGCGGACTCGGGCGCTGGCTGCTGTTCGCGGTGGCGGCGGGGCTCACGGCTCGGCTCGCCTGGCCCGCTTCGCCGGACCGGCTCGCCACCGTGATCGCCCGGATGGACGTGATCGCGATCGTGCTCCTCCTGGCGGGACTGCCCTGGCTGGCGCACCGATTCCGAGGGCCGGCCAGTGACAGCCGGCTCGCCCGGTTCCTCCGGGTCGCCGCTTCCTGGGCGTCTTTTGCACGGCGGCTGCCGTCGAATCGCCCGGTCGCCCGCCGGGCGGCGGCGGACCGCCGGGCCCGGGCCGACGCCGGACCCGCCCGATGGCGGCCTGATGGCCGACGCGGGAGCGGGTCCGGGCGGGGTCGCGGGCATGCTCGGCTAGCTGACGGTCGAGCTGGTGCTGGCGCTTGGAGTGGTGCCGGCGCTGCTGCTCTTCTGGGGGTTCCTGATCACGATCAGCCGCGCGTCGTGGCTGCCGCTGACGACCGGGCCGCCGACGAACACCAGGTCGCCCGCGGCGAGGGAGCTTGTGGTGGTCTTGGTGCCGTTCTCGCGGACGACCGAGTCGGTGACGAGCGTCCAGTTCCAGGTGGTGCCGTCCTTGGCGCGGACCACGACGTCCTGGCCCGCGACCGACTGGATCGTGCCCCGCTCGAACGCGAGCGTCTTCGTCCCGGTCTTCGTCTCGAAGGTGAACTGGCCGTCGATGCCGCCGAGCCTGCGGAGCCGGGCGACCGCGTCGCGCAGGTGCCGCACCTGGGTCGTCGCGGCGCCGGTGGTGGTGGTGGTGCCGCTGCTGCTGCTGCTCGCGGTCGTGCCGGGGGTGGACGCGGTGGTGAGCGCGTCGTTCAGCACCGCCGCCTGCCCGGTCGGTCCGGTCGAGGCCGCCGCCGAGGAGCCGTTCAGCATCGTCACCGCGCCGAAGGCGGCCCCGCCGACGAGCACGGTCGCGGCGGCGGCGCCGGCGATCAGCCGGCCCCGGCCGGTGGTGCGGCCGGTGGTGCGGTTCGTGGTGTTGTGGGGAGCGGTCGGCTCGTACCCGTAGTTCCTGTTCTCGTCCATGACATCGAGAGTGCCCGGCGGGTCTGGGAAGTCGGGTTGCGAAGTCTGGGAATCCGCCGGGAACTCGCCGCGAGGTTGGGAAGAATGATCACCATGGAATTCGGCGTAGCGATCTTCCCCACCCATGACGCGATCCGGCCGGGCGACGTCGCCCGGCTGGCCGAGGAGCGAGGGCACGAGTCGCTGTTCTTCCCCGAGCACACCCACATGCCGGTCGAGCACTCGCCCTATCCGGGCGGGGAGCCGCTGCCGTACCGCTACGTCCACACGTTCGACCTGTTCGTGGCGCTGACCGCGGCGGCGGCGGCGACCTCGCGGCTGCGGGTCGGGTCGGGCGTCTGCCTGGTGATCCAGCGCGACCCGATCATCACCGCCAAGGAGACGGCCAGCGTCGACTACCTGTCGGGCGGGCGGTTGGAGTTCGGCGTCGGCGCGGGCTGGAACCGTGAGGAGATGGCGAACCACGGCACCGACCCGCGCACCCGGATGGCGGTGATGCGCGAGCGGGTCGAGGCGATCAAGGCGATCTGGACGACCGACGAGGCGTCGTACTCGGGCGACCACGTGAACTTCGACCGGATCTGGTCGTGGCCGAAGCCGGCCCAGCGGCCGCATCCGCCGGTCATCGTCGGGGGCGAGGGGCCGACGGTGTTCGACCGGGTGCTGGCGTTCGGCGATGCGTGGATGCCCAACCACGGACCTTCTGACCTCATCAAGCGGTCGGCGGAGCTGCGGCTGCGGGCCGATCGGCACATCTCGCTGCAGGTCATGGGGGTCCCGGCCGACCCGGCGGTGTTCGCGACGTACGCGGCCGAGGGGTTCGACCGGGTGGTGCACTGGCTGCCGTCGGCCGGGCGGGGGCCGGTCGAGCGGGCGTTCGACGCTTACGAGTCTGCGATCGCGGAGTTCACCGGGGAGTGAGTTGACCATGATGATTGGCGTGGGGCTTGATGCCAGGCTCGGCCTTCCGTTCGAGCAGCTGCGGGCGGTCGCGCGGGAGGCGGCGCGGCTCGGGTTCGAGAGCCTGTGGACGCCGGCCGGCGGGGTGCCCGATTCCTTCCACGTGTGCTCGGCGTGGGCTCAGGACACCTCGCTGCGGACCGGGATCTCGGTCGTCCCGGCGGCGCGGATGTGGACCGCGCTCGGCCTCGCGGCCCAGGCGGCCACCGTGGCCCAGCTGTCGGACGGGCGGTTCGTGCTCGGCATCGGCACCGGCGGGTACGGGCCCAAGTTCTGGGCGTCGGTCGGGCTGCCCGACCGGCCGATCGCGATCATGCGCGAGTACGTCAGCGCGATCCGCGGGCTGCTGGCCGACCAGCAGGTCGCGGCCGGGCCGATTATCGCCCGGGCGGGCGTGGGATCGGGCGCGCCCGGGTGGCCGCAGGCCGCCTCGCTCGAGGTGGGAGCGCTGCCGCCGGCCCCGGTCGCGCTGGCCGCGCTCGGCCCGCAGATGCTGCGGCTGGCGGGCGAGATCTCGGACGGGGCGCTGCTCAACTGGGCCACCCCCGAGCGCATCGCGGTCAGCCGGGAGCTGGTCGACGCGGGCGCCGCGCGGGCGGGCCGCGCCCCCGGCTCGGTGCCGCTGACCATGTACATCCGGGTCTGCATCGACGATGACGTGGCGGCCGCCCGGCGGGCGTTCGGCACCCAGGTGCTCGGCTACGCCATGGGCCATCCCGGTATCCCGCAGAACGAGGGCTACCGCGGCCTGTTCGGCCAGATGGGCTTTGACGCCGAGCTGACCGAGCTCGAGGCGCGGCGTGACCGCGGCGCCCCGATGACGGAACTGGTCGACGCGGCCCCCGACGAGATGCTGCAGGCGGTCGGCTACTACGGCCCGGCCGCTGCGGCGGCGGCCGCGTTCGCCCGGCTGAGCGTCGGGCTGGACGAGGCCATCGTCAGGATCGTCGCGTCGCGGCCCGGCCTCGATCCGGTGATCGAGGCCATGGCCGCGCTCACGCCGGGGTTGATCGGGAGCTGATCAACCCTGGGCGGCGGCGGCCACCGGCTGCCATTCGCGCCAGGCGGCCAGCCTCGAGTCGTAGTCGGCGGTCGCGATTCCCAGCGGCGCCTCGCCGAGGAACATCCGCAGCGGCGGGTTCGCGCTGTCGACCAGCGTGAGGATCGCCTGCCGGGTCGCGGTCGGGTCGCCCGGTCGGCGGTACCGCGCCTTGCGGCCGGCCGCCGCCGTCTCGCGGACGTGGTCGTAGGCCGGCCGCTCGGCGGCGTGCTTGGCCGACGAGCCCGACCAGTCGGTCCCGTAGCCGCTCGGCTCGACCAGCGTGACCTTCACCCCGAACTCGGCCACCTCCTGGGCCAGGCTCTGGCTGAGTCCCTCGAGCGCCCACTTGGAGGCGTGGTAGGCGCCGGTGTTCATGAACGCCGAGATGCCGCCGATCGACGACACCTGCAGGATGTGCCCGCTGCCCTGCTCGCGCAGGTACGGCAGCGCCGCCTGGGTGACCCAGAGCGCGCCGAGCACGTTCGTCTCCAGCTGGGCGCGGATCTCGGCCTCGCTGATCTCCTCGACCATGCCGAACTGCCCGTACCCGGCGTTGTTGACCACGATGTCGAGCCGCCCGAGGTGCTCGTGCGCGCGCTTCACCGCCGCGAAGTCGGCGTCGCGGTCGGTGACGTCGAGCCTGATCGGCAGCACCGCGTCGCCGTACTTGGCGACCAGATCGTCGAGCGTCTCGAGATTTCGCGCGGTCGCCGCTACCTTGTCGCCGCGCTCAAGGGCGGCGATCGCCCACTCGCGGCCGAAGCCACGCGACGTTCCGGTGATGAACCAGGTCTTCATGGATGTCTCCCCCGCTAGCTCCGCCCCAGGTCGTCACCGACGAGCCTATGAGTTGGAGCGTCCTCTAACGCAAACCCGCAGGAGCTCGCGCGCCCACAGCATGGCCATCAGCCGGGGGGCGGACAGCGCGACCGTTCGCGCCCGGAACCGGATCGCGGAGCGCTCGTCGCCAAGCCGGAACGCCCTCACCTGCGCCCCGACCGCCAGGCAGGCCAGCAGGTGCCCGAACTCGTGCACGACGACGGCGATCGCAAACGCCAGGGCGTACACGATGTACAGCGCCGGCAGGTGAGTCTCGGCAGTCGGGGCACGGCCATAGGCAAACACCAGCCATCCGATCGCGACCACCCGCAGAAGCGCGCTGATCGTACTGCCGACCAAGTACAGCCCCTGTTTGACCACGTTGAAAATCATGACACTTTACTCATCGGCGCCTATACGGAATGGCAGACGGAGACGGCACACCACGGCGCGGGGACGGCCGGGCTCCGATGGCCGGCGGCCGGGGCGGGTCTCTTTGTGTGCTGTTTGAGCCACGTCATTGTGTGCGATTTGGGCACTGTGTGCTGGACAGGTCGTATAGCGCCCCCAACGGAACACGGTCATGGGTCAATCCCTGACCTTGGGCTGGGGGTTGTGACGCGTGAGCCGTAGGGGTCAGGCAGATACGACGTCGATGAGACGGTCGAGGACCTGGAGCATGTCGGCGCGGGCCTGGGCGCGGTCGGGTGCTTCGGCGACGTAGAGGGCGGCCTCGTCGCTGGCGCCCATCAGCACGTGCGCGAGCGCCCGGACCGGCTGCGGGCGGATCCGGCCGGATTCGATGCCCTGCTCGAGCATGGCCTGCGCCAGGCCGAAGACGTGGCGCTGGCAGACTTCGCGCCAGTGCGCCCAGCCGACGACCGAGGGACCGTCGATGAGGGCGATGCGGTGGATCTCGGGCTCGACGCAGATGTCGAGCCAGGTGCGCAGCACGTGCCGCATGGCGTCGACCGGATCGGAGACCCCGGCGGCGGCCGCGTCCTCGGCCAGCCGCCGGGCGATGTCGGCCTCGACCGCTTCCAGGACCGCGTCGAACAGCGCGGTCTTGTCCGCGAACTGGTGGTACAGCGCGCCCCGGGTGACCCCCGCCGCCGCGACGATCGCGTCGGTCGACACGTCGGCGAAGCCCTGCTCGGCGAAGAGCCTGCGCGCGGCCGCCAGCAGCGCGTCACGGGTCGCGGCGGACCGGTCGGCCTGCGTGCGGCGCGCTCGCGGGCCGGCGGACGCCGGTGCGGGCGCGGGCGTCGGTGCAGGCGCGTGCGTCGGTGAAGGCATAGCCCATTCTCCCACCGTGATTGACCTAGACAAACATACATGCAGTATGTATGTTTTAGACATGATGACTGACCAGACTTCAGCCGGACTCGCCGTGGCGGAGCTGCCGCAGGGCAGGGTTAGCTACCGCGCGGCCGGCCCGGCGTCCAGTTCCCGGCCGCCGGTGGTGTTCCTGCACGGGCTGCTCGTCGACTCGCGGCTGTGGGAGCCGGTGGCCGAGCGTCTCGCGGCCGAGGGCATCCGCAGCTACGCGCCGACGCTCCCGCTCGGCGCCCACGGGCACCCGATGAACGCCGAGGCCGACCTGTCGCCGCAGGGGGTCGCCGGGCTCGTCGGCGACTTCATCGCGACGCTGGGCCTCGGCAACGTGACCATCGTCGGCAACGACACCGGCGGGGCGATCTGCCAGCTCATGCTGGCCGGCGACACCAGCAGGATCGGCGCCGCCGTGCTGACCAACTGCGACGCGTTCGGCACGTTCCCGCCCCGCGCGCTGGCGCCGCTCTTCTTCGCCGGGCGCCATCCGGCGCTGGTGGCCTGCCTGGTACCGGGGCTGCGGTCAACGCGGGTGCGAACTGGCAAGCTCGGCTTCGGGCCGCTGACCAGCGCGCCGCTCGATCCCGAGCTGACCCGCGGGTGGATCGAGCCGCTGGCTCGCGCGGCGATCCGTCGCGACCTGGCCACGTTCGCGCGAGGAGTTCACCCGCGCGTCCTGCTCGACGCCGCCAGCCGGTTCGGCCGGTTCGCCGGCCCGGTCCGGATTGTCTGGGGAGACGACGACGCGTACTTCGGGGCCGAGCTCGGACGGCAGCTGAGCGAGGCGTTCCCGCATGCCAGCCTGACGACGGTGCCGGGCGGACGGACGTTCCTGCCGCTCGAGCACCCGGACGTGGTGGCCGACGAGATCATCGCCGCCGTCCGTGACACCGTTCCGCACGAAGGCTAGGCCGCCGGCGCGGCCGCGCGTTTCACCAGGGAAGCGGGCGCCCGTCGCGGAAGAAGCCGCCGGTCGGGCCGTTGTCGGGGAGGGTGGCGGCCCACACGACGCCGGCCGCGCCCTCGGCGACCGGGCGGCCGCCGGCCCCGCCCATGTCGGTCGCGACCCAGCCGGGGCAGACCGCGTTGACCAGAAAGCGCTCGGAGCGCAACTCGGCCGCCAGCATCCGGGTGAGCGCGTTCAGCGCCGCCTTGGAGGCCGTGTAGGCGGGCGTCCCGCCGCCCATGCTGGTCAGCGAGCCGGCCTCGCTGGAGACGTTCACGATGCGCGGGTGGTCGCTGGCGCGCAGCAGCGGCAGGAACCGCTGGACCATCAGCCAGGGCCCGTACAGGTTGGTCTCGGCCGCCTCGCGGACGACCGCGAGATCGGCCGTGATCGCCCGCTGCCACGTGTCGTAGCTGATGGCGGCGTTGTTGACGAGGACGTCGAGCTTGCCGTAGCGATCCCGCACGGCGGCGGCGGCCTCGTCGATGCTGACCGGGTCGGTGACGTCAAGCCGGAGCGCCGTGGCTCCGGTCGCCCGGGCCGCCGTCGCCGCGGCGGTTTCGTCGCGGGCGGTCAGCACGACGTCGTGGCCGGCGGCGGCCAGCTGGCGGCAGACCTCGAGCCCGATACCCCGGTTGGCGCCGGTGACCAGCGCGACGGTCGTCACCGGCAGAACTTTAGCTCGCCGGGTGCCGCGGCTGGACGTCGAACCCGAGCTTGTCCAGCACCTTGACGGCGCCGGACTTGCCGCCCTCGAAGTCGCCCGAGGCGAGCCGCCGGCCGACGGCGAACTCGTAGGCGGTGCCGAGGATCGCCTTGGGCGGGTACGGGCGTTTCTCCCAGATCAGGTCATAGGTCGTGGTCGGGGCGTAGCCGTGCTGGGCGAAGAACTGCTCAGGCCCAAGCCGGTCGTACTCCTGAAGGGCGCGCTTCACGTCATCAGGGGTCACTGCGTCCCACGCGATTGCGTGTGTCATCGGATCGGTCCTCCTCAGGCCGGGGGCCCAGTTAAGTGAGCGGCTCGCCGCCGTCGATGTGCAGAGTCTGCCCGGTCAGGAAGGTGCTGCTCATCGCGAACAGGACGGTGTTGGCGACGTCGTCGGTGGTGCCGATCCGGCGGGCCGGGTTGCGGGCGGTCATGTCGGCGTAGTACTTCGCCTTCGCCTCCTGGCCGAGGGCGTCCCAGGCACCGCTGTCGATCACACCCGGGAAGATCGCGTTGACCCGGATCGGGGCCAGCTCGAGCGCGAGCGAGCGGGCCAGCGTGTCGGCGGCGGCGTTGGTGATGGCTACCCCGAGCGTGCCGACCGTGATCTTGGTGGCGGCGACGCCGGAGAAGATGACGAACGACCCGCCCTCGCTCATCCGCGGCGCCAGGTGCTTGGCCAGCATGAGCGGTCCGAGCACCTTGGTGTCAAAGGACAGCCGGACCGCGTCCCGGTCCAGGTCGGCGATGCGCCCCCGGGCCCGGGCGGAGGCGGTCGAGACCACCTGGTGAACCGGGCCGAGCCGCTTGCCGAGGGCGGCGATGGACTCCTCGTCGGTCAGGTCGACGGTCTCGGTGCTGATTCCCGGTTCCCCGGCGTACGTGTCCGCGAGCTTCTCCCGGTCGCGGCCGG
>DATCGA010000608.1:0-2249 GCA_036509215.1 Trebonia sp. | reverse complement strand
CGCCCCCACCCCCGCCCCCGGCCTGGTCGGCGCTGACGTTCCCGGTCCGTCCTGGCGGCAGGTCCTGGCGGTGCACGCGGTCGCCCGGCTGATGCTGCATCAGCGCATCGGCAATATCCAGGCGGCCTGGCCCAAGTTCGGCCTCGACGCGTCGGTTGACCTGCTCCGCAGTGGCGCCAACGACCTCGGCGGCCTGCTCCTCGACGGACGCCTCGCGCCCGACGCGGGGGCGGAGGCAGGCCTCGTCCTCAGCCGCGGCGACATCGAGCGGGTCGCCCGGGAGCTGGGCCGGCCGGTCTGGCAGCGCACCACCGGATACGGCAAGGTCGCGGCCGGTGTCTGACGGCCGCGTGTCTGACCGGGGCGCGGTGACGTCGGTCGACGTCCTGATCGTGGGCGCGGGGTTCGCCGGGATCGGCATGGGCATCCAGCTCGCCCGCCGGGGCCGGGACTCGTTCGTCATCATCGAGCAGGCCGACGACGTCGGCGGGACCTGGCGGGACAACCGCTATCCGGGCGTGTCGTGCGACATCCCCTCGCATCTGTACTCGTTCTCCTTCCGGCCGAACCCGCACTGGTCGCGGGTTTTCGCCGAGGGACGTGAGATCCACTCCTACCTGCGGGACTGCGTGGCCGAGGAGGGACTCGAGGACCACCTGCGGCTGAACTGCGCGCTGTCGGAGGCGGAATGGGGCGACGACGACGCCCGCTGGCTGGTCCGCACCACCGGGGGCGACTTCTCGGCCGCCAACCTCGTCATCGCCACCGGACGGCTCTCTGAGCCGAAGATCCCGCCGATCAAGAACCTGGACGGGTTCGGCGGACGCTGGTGGCACTCGGCCCGCTGGAACGCGAAGGTATCCCTGGTCGGCAAGCGGGTCGGGGTGATCGGCACCGGCGCCTCGGCGATCCAGATCCTGCCCCGGCTGGCCGCCGAGGCCAGCGAGATCGTGGTCTTCCAGCGTTCCGCCCCGTACATCCTGCCGCGCGGCGACCGCGAGTACAGCCGGGAGGAGATGGAGCGCTTCGCGGCCGACCCGGGGACCGTCACCGCGCTCAGGGACGAGCTGTTCGCCGAGGCCGAGCGCGGCCTCGGGGCCCGCCAGCGGCGCCACCCGGACATCGACCTGCTCCGCCAGCGAGCGCTCGACCATCTCGCCGCCTCGGTCCCCGACGCGCGGGTGCGCCGCCTGCTGACCCCCGACTACGAGATCGGCTGCAAGCGGATCCTGTTCTCCGACGACTACTACGCCGCCCTGCAGCTCGGCCACGTGCGGCTCGAGCCGACCCCGCTGGCCCGGATCGCGGACGGCAGCGGGAACGTGGGCGGCTGCGACAGCCGCACCGCGGTCGCGGCCGGCGGCGGCAGCTACGAGCTGGACGTGCTCGTGCTCGCGACCGGGTTCAACTCCACCCGCCCGTCCATCGCCGGCCACATCCGCGGCCGCCGCTCCCGGCTGCTCGGTGAGGAGTGGAGCAACGGCATGGCCGCGCACGCCTCCACCACCGTGCACGGCTTCCCGAACATGTACGTGCTGGACGGGCCGAACGCCGCGCTCGGCCACAATTCGGCCATCTACATGATCGAGACGCAGGTCAGCTACGTGCTCAGCGCGCTCGATCATCTGGCCGCCAGCGGCGCCGACGCGCTCGAGGTCACCGCCGAGGCGGTGCACGCGTACATGCGCGACATCGACGCGATGGCGCGGGACACGGTCTGGACGCAGGGCGGCTGCACCAGCTGGTACCGCGACGAGCGGACCGGCCGGGTCACGCTGCTGTGGCCGGACTCGGCGACGTCGTTCCGTGACCGCCTCGCTACCTTCACCGGCGTCTCGTACGAGCACCTGCGTCAACGGCGGCCCGGCTAAATCCGAAGGCAAAGCATTCGAGGTCGGGCGGAAACCTTACCTGACGTCAGCCGCCGCGCAATGCGGCGTGACATCCGGGGGACTTCTGCGACGATTCTTCTCGCTATCGCAAGAAACGAGAAGGGTTGCCAGTGAGCGGAATGCCTCGCCGCGTGATCGGGGTCCTGTTGATCATCGCTGCCCCGGTCGCGGTCGCCATCGGCTACGCCAGCGCCCCGGCCGCAAGCACGTGCGCCAGGATCAACGACTTCAACCAGGCGCTGGGCGAGGGGCCGACCTGCTCAACCACCCCGTTGGCGTTCTACTTCGTGGCAGGCGGACTGCTGGTGATCGCGGGCCTGCTCGTGATCGTCCCCTGGTGGCGACGACTAGTCGAAG
>DATCGA010000607.1:0-9113 GCA_036509215.1 Trebonia sp. | reverse complement strand
TTCCTCTACCGCGCCATCGGCATCGTGCAGCCGCAGCCGCCGTTCTTCGGCCCCCACGGCCCGGGCACGTTCTCGCAGGACCTGTTCTTCTCGTTCACCACGCTCACCACCACCGGCTACGGCGACCTGACCCCGGTCGGCAACCCGGGCCAGTCCTTCGCGGTGCTCGAGATGCTGATCGGCCAGCTGTTCCTGATCACCGCGGTGGGCAAGGTCGTCAGCAGCTGGCGGCTGGGGCAGGGCCGGGGCGGGCTGCGGGAGAAGCACGACGACGAGTGACGCTCTGGTCGCCGATTTCGCCGTCACGCTTGGTGAGTAGCCGATATCGTTCCGTCAGTGAGTCTCGTGGCGGAACGGACGGGTATCGCCGGCCGGCGCGGGCCGCGCGCGCGGGTCATTCGCCGGACGCTGGCGGCGATCGCGGTCGGCGGGGCCGCCGCCGGCCTGTTCGCCTGCTACCTGCGGCTGTCGGCGACGTTCGCAGCCGGGTCGGACGGCGCGTCCAACGCGCTCGAGGCGTGGGATCTGCTGCACGGCAACTGGCTGCTGCGCGGCTGGACGCTGACCGACGTCTCCTTTTACACCACCGAGCTGCCCGAGTACGCGCTCGTCGAGCTGGCGCGCGGGCTGGGCCCGAACGTAGTGCACGTGTGCGCCGCGATCACCTACACGCTGCTGGTGCTGGCGGCGGCCGCCCTAGCCCGGGGCCGGGCCAGGGGCGCCGAGGGCTGGGCGCGCGCGCTGATCGCGGCCGGGATCATGCTCGCGCCGCAGCTCGGCAACGGCGTCCAGGTGCTGCTGGCGCAGCCGGATCACGTCGGCACCCAGGTGCTGCTGCTGGCGATCTTCCTGCTGCTCGACCGCGCGCCGCGCCGCTGGCACACGGTGGCCGCGCTCTGGTTCCTGCTGACGATCGCGGTCGTCGCAGACAAGATCGCGCTCGTCGACGCGGCGGTGCCGCTCGCCTTCGCCGGGGGGCTGCACGCGATCTGGGCGAGCACCACCGGGAGCGGCGGACGGGCGGAGGACCCGGGCGGCCGGCCGGGCCGGTCCCGGTTCCGGCGCGCCGCCTGCGCCCTGCGCGGGCAGTGGTTCGAGCTGGCGGTCGCCGTCGCCGCCTGCTGCGCGGCCGGCGCCGCCCAGCTCGTCACCACCGCCATCAGCCGGCTGGGCGGGTTCGTCCTGCTGCCGGTCGAGACCGGGATGGTGACGCCGGGCCGGGTGCCCGGTCACCTGTCGATGACCCTGCAGGACGCGCTTAACTTGTTCGGCGCGGACGTCGGGGTGGCCCAGCCGGGCCCGCAGACGATCTTCGCCTGGCTGCACGCGCCCGGGGTAGCGCTCGCGGCGGCGGCATTCGGCTTCGCCGTGTGGCGGGTTCCCTGCCGGGCTGACCTGATTTCCGATGTACTGGCCGTCGGCCTGGTGGTGAACCTGGCCGGCTTCGTCGCCAGCGTCATCCCGGCCACGCCGTTCGACGCCCGTGAGTTGGCCGCCGCGCTGCCGTACGGCGCGGTGCTGGCCGGCCGGATATTCGGCCCGTGGCTGACCGGCGCCCGGCCGGCCGGCGGCGGGCGGTTCTGGTTCCGGTTCCGGCTTCGGGCTGGCGATTCGCGGCCTTGGTTCGGGCCTGGTGCCCGCGGCTGGCGGTCCCGGTTGAGACCCGGCGCGGCGGCGCTTGCGGCGGCGCCCGCGCGGGCGCTCGTGACGGCGCTCGCGCTCGCGGGGGGCTGTCAGCTGGCCGCGCTCGGCTACGAGGCCGCCCAGCCCGCCGCCGTCACCCCCGAGCAGGCGCTGGCCGGCTGGCTGACCGCACACAATCTGACGACCGGGCTCGGCACCTACACCGAGGACAACATCACCACCCTCGACAGCGGCGGCGCGGTGCGGATGCTGACGGTCTCCTGGCACCCGCCGCCCGCCGGGGGCACCGTGACCCGGCTCTACCAGTCGTCGGCGTCCTGGTACGACCCGCGCACGGCGGACGCGAACTTCGTCGTCACCGGGCCCGCCGACGGCACCGCCGACCTCATTCCGCGAGCCGAGATCCTCGCGCTGGCCGGACCGCCCGCCCGCACCTACCAGTTCGACTCGTTCACGATCATGGTCTGGAACGAGAACCTGCTCACGCTCCTGGCCTCCCCGCCGTCTCGCACCCCCGGTGACATCGGTCACCTCTGACTCATCCAGATTTACTGGATCGGCTCGCGTCGGCCTCGCCCCGTCACCCGCGGCAGCAGCGCAATTGGAGTCGGTCAATGACGCCAGCGACTCTAATGAGCGCGGTCAATAGCGTAGGTCACCGGGGTGAAATCGCGTCGATGGCGTAGTCGGCAGATGGATTTCGTGCGCGCGAATCGTGACGCCCGGGGCTCACAACGGAAAGCGCGGCCGTTTGTCGGCCCGGCACAGCCGGCTAATGCCCGCGAATCAGGTGTTGACACGCAGTTAGCTGGTTTCTACCGTGAACGCTACCTGCTCGCCGAGGCCGATCCGGCAGTCGAAAAGGAACTGCCCGCCGGCCATCACCAGAATCCGGCCCGGGTGATCCCCGCGCTCGGCACCATCCGCTGACACGACCCCCGCCGGAGGACACCCCGTGACCATCGAGAGCAATGACGCGCCCCCCGAGTCGACGATTCAGGTAAACCACCAGCGGGCGGTCCCCGGGCGGCAAACACAGCCCCGGGCGGACACGGTCGGCAGCCTGCTACGCGACGACGCGGTGGTCCGCGCCGCTCGGCGGTCCAGCCCGGCCGACGGCGCGCTGCTCGACGATGCCGTGCGGGACGCGATCATGCTGCAGGAGGAGATCGGGCTCGACGTCATTACCGACGGCGAGGTGCGCAGGGTCTCCTGGGCGCAGACGCCTCGGTTCGTCGATGCGTTCGCGACGCTGGCCGGGCCCGACGCCGGGTCCCGCACCCGCTCGGGGACCGATTCCGGGGCGCTGAACTGGCGCGGCGCCGGCACGGGGGTGTTCGGCGTCCCGGCCGGCGGCCGGCCGCGCGGGTACCCAGTGGTGGTTAGCCGGGTCGCGACCGCGAAGCGGCTCGGGGACATGACCGCCGAGTACTCGTTCCTCGCCCACTACGCGCGGGCCAGGACCAAGTTCACCATGGCCGCGCCGAGCTACCACCGCCGTTACTGGTCGCCGGCCCGCTCGGGGGCCGCCTACGACTCGTGCGAGGAGTACCTGACCGAGGTCCGCGACTACCTCCGCTCGGTGGTGGACGCGCTGGCCGCGCTTGGCTGCGACTACATCCAGCTCGACGCGCCGAACTACGGCTCGCTGTGCGACCCCGACACCCGCGCCGGCATGATCGCGGCCGGCCGCGACCCGGACGCCGAGCTCGCGTTCGACGCGGACCTCGACAGTTCCCTGTTTGACGGGGTGACCGGGGTGACGTCGGCGCTGCACGTCTGCCGGGGCAACGGCCCGGCGGGCGCGTGGCACTCGGCCGGCGGCTACGGCGTCATCTCCGCCGCCCTGTTCCCGAGGCTGGCGATGGACCGGCTACTGCTGGAGTACGACTCCGACCGGGCGGGCGGGTTCGAGGCGCTGCGCGACGTCCGCGCGTCCGCCACCGTCGTGCTCGGCCTGCCGACCACCAAGTCGCCCAGGCTCGAGTACGACGACGACGTGCTCGCCCGGATCGCCGAGGCAGCGCGCTACAAGCCGCTGGAGGATCTCGCGCTCTCCACCCAGTGCGGTTTCGCGTCGGTCCCGATTGCCAACCCCGTCACCCCGGCGGTCCAGCGATCCAAGCTCGACCTGGTGGTCCGGCTCGCCCGCCGCGTCTGGGGCTAGTCGCGGCCTAGTCGCGGCCTAGTCGCGGCCTAGTCGCGGCCTAGTCGGCGGCGACCAGTTCTACCTCGAACCCGTCGGTGCTGGCGAGGTAGGCCGCGTAGTGCTCGGGGCCGCCTGCGTAGGGATGCTTGTCGGCGAAGAGCAGGGTCCAGCCGTGGGCCGGACCGTCGGCCGCCAGCGAATCGACGTCCTGCCTGGTGCCCGCGTGGAAGGCGAGGTGGTTGAGACCGGGGCGACGGCGATCGTGCTCGGCGGCGGTCAGCGCAGGCGACTGCTCGACCACGATGTAGGTGTCCCCCAGCCGCCAGCTCCGCCCGGCGGGCCAGTCCTGGAACGTCTCGTAGCCGAGCCGGTCCAGCAGCCACCCCCACTCGGCGGCCCCGCGCCCGAACACCGGTACCCACAGCTCGACGTGATGCAGCCCTCTGGTCACCCGCGTCACAGTAGCGGCACGAGAACCGGGACGAGTCGTCGTTCGAGGCGCGCGAACGGCAACCGACCCGTGCACCGCAGCGCTTCTTGCTGTTATCCGAACAAGAACGGCGGACTTAGCGTGATTACGAAGGATTTTGGTCGCTATAGGAGTTTGTTCCTTCGCCAGGATAAAAGGCTTCGTGATCATGGGAAACGCCTGCGACGTTCGGGGCAGGCGGGCGGCGGGGTGACATGGTGAGCGCTGGGGTCCGGGGCGCGCTAGGCGCCGGGGGTGAGGGTGGTGGTCATGACGATGCCGGTCGGCTCGTCGCCGTCGCCCGAGTTGGGATACTCGCCGTAGCCGACGGCGAAGGCGCCGACGATGGTGTCGTCGGAGGTGTCGATGACCGACACGTTGCCCGAGGTGAGCCCGCCGACCCACAGCCGGCTGCCGTCGGGGGTGAGGGCCACGCTGACCGGGTCGCCGGAGACGGCGATGGTGTTGGTGACCGCGTTGGTCGCGGTGTTGATGACCGAGACCGCGTCGGAGTCGCCGTCAGCCACGTACAGCGTGCCGCCGTTGGCGGTGAGCGCCATCTGCCAAGGCAGCTGGCCGACGGCGATCGGGCGGCTGACGCGGTTGGTGGCCGGGTTGATGACGTCGATCACGTTCTGGACGGTATTGGTCACGTAGATCGTGCCGTTCGGCGCGACCGTGACGCCCTCGGGGTTCCCGAGCCCGGGGATCAGCGTGACCAGCCGGTCGTTGGCGGTGTTGTAGACGAGGACGCCGAGCGAGGTGGTCACGTAGGCGGTGGCCCCCGACGGCGAGAACGCGATATTCCGAGGATCGGTCACCGGCAGCTTCAGCGTCGCCGTCACCGTGTCGGTGGCGGTCGAGATCACGCTGATCCCGCCCATGGTCGGCAGGCCGGTCTGCGGGCCGGTGTCGGCCACCCACACCTGGCTCCCGTCCGGGGTCACGGCCAGATTCTCGGGGTCGACGCCCACCTTGATGTCGGTCTCGGGCGTATCGACGTAGTCCTTCGGGTTGAGCGACTGGGACGGAACCACCCCGACCTCGTCGTCGCCGGTGAGGGCGAAGTACAGCGTGTTGCCGTACATCGCGATGCCCTCGTCAGTGCCGCTGTAGTTGCTGTCCGACGTGCCGGTGTTAGGCACCGCCGGGTCGCCCACGTTGTACTGCTGGACCTCGTAGCAGTTGTTGGTGTCGACGGCGTCGAAGGCCTGGTAGCCGGCGGTCGCGATGTACGCCGCGCCGGCCGGGCCGGTGCAGGAGGAACTGCTCAGCCGCGCGTTGATCGGCTTTTTGGCCCCGGCGGCGCCTGCCGCGCTGGTCCCGTGGGTGAGCGTCAGCGATACCGCGACCGCGGCGACGACCACGAACGCGGTGCCGCCGGCGATGGCCGCGCGAGGGCGGGTGATGCGCCGGTTCATGCCGTCACGCTCCCGGAGGGCTTAGCGACGGAGGGGAGCTGCCCACCGCGCACCGGCTTCCGCCCCGGTGGCTGGACGGGCGGGGTCTGGCTCGACCCCGGAACGGGCGGGAGCTGGAACTGGAGCACTTCCTTCTCGGCCAGCTCCAGTTGCGCCTTGGTGTCCGGCAGCCGCGGGAACCGCCCGAACGGTGTGGTGCCGAGCGCGCTGGTGAAGTCGCCGACGGTGTCGCGCCGCCACTGGGTGATGTTGGGGTTGACGACCCCGGTCACCTGCTCGAGCAGCCGGGTGACCGACGTGTGGTCGAACGTGTCGTGGCAGACGTAGCCGCCCACCGTCCACGGCGAGACGATGATGCAGGGGACGCGGAAGCCGAGGCCGATAGGCCCCGGCGCGGCCGTCGCCGCCTTGGCCGACGCGGTGATGTACTCGCCGGGCGTGCCCAGCGGCGCGGTCGGCGGGAGGACGTGATCGAAGTAGCCGTCGTTCTCGTCGTAGATGAGGATGAAGACCGTCTTGGCCCAGACGTCGGGGTTGGCGGCGATCGCGTTGACCTTGCTCGCCACGTAGTCCGCGCCGGCCGCGGGCATGAAGTCGGGGTGCTCGGACTGGTACGAGGTCGGCAGGATGTACGACACCGCCGGCAGCCGGTCGTGGATGGCGTCGTACTCGAACTGCCCGGGCTGGTAGAACTTCATCGCGTTCTGGTACAGCGGCGACGAGGTGGACGCGTTCTGGTACTGGTCGAAGTACTCCAGCACGTTGAAGCCGTAGTTGTCGACCTCCTGGTACACCTTCCAGGACACGCCGGCGGCGGTCAGCATCTCCGGATAGGTCTGCCACGAGTAGCCGTCGTCGGGCACCGAGTCCCCGTAGATCGGACCCCCATTGGCGCCGGCGGGGTCGATCTGGCCGGTCATCAGGTAGAGCCGGTTGGGCCAGGTCGGCCCCATCACCGAGCTGTGATAGCCGTCGCAGATCGTGAAAGCGTCCGCCAGGGCCCACTGGAAGGGGATGTCGTCCCGCTTGAAGTACGCCATCGAGTACTGTCCGGCGCTGCCGTCGTAGGAGTCGATCGTGGTGTTGATGCGGGAGCTCACGAAGCCGTTCATGGCCCCGTTGTTCCACGAGTCGTGCTGCGGCGCCCAGTCGTGGTTGATCGACGGCAGGCTCTGCGCGCTGCTGCTGTGCGTGTCGGCGTGGAACGGGTACAGGTACCCGTCGGGATTGTCCGAGTCCGTCTGCTTGAAGACGCCCGGAATGGCCGTGGGGTCGCCGAAGCCGCGGACGCCCGGCATGGCGCCGAAGTAGTGGTCGAACGACCGGTTCTCCTGCATGAGTACGACCACGTGCTCGATCTCGGAGATCGGCCGGGTCTTGCTGCGGTGGCTGAGTACGGATGCGGGCGCGTTATCCAGAGCCTTACGGAGAGCGGATGGCAAGGCGAACGACCCCAGCACTATCCCGCCCATGGACGCCATCAGCTGGCGCCGGCTCACCTCGATCGTCAAGTCGGACCTCCTGTCACAGAAACCGGAAGGAGCACTTGCGAAAATCGACTCTATAGTGCACCAGAACAGGCTCAGAGGAACAGCGCAAAAGCATCCACCCAACACAAAACAAACGACGGCCAACAGCTCACTAAAGCTGTTGGCCGTCGGCGAGGTGCGTATTACCAGGCAGACTGGTGGAAGGACCAGGCGTCGGCGATGATGTCGTGCAGGCGCGGCCGGGCCGGCCGCCAGCCCAGCTCGCGGTGGGCCTTGTCGCTGGCGGCGACGGTGGCGGCGGCGTCGCCGGGACGCCGAGGCGAGAGCTTGACCGGGACCGGGCGGCCGGTTACCTCGCGGACCGCCTCGATGACCTGCTTATTGCTGTAGCCGTCGCCGTTGCCGAGGTTGTAGATCTCGTGACGGCTCGGCTTGACCGCGTCCAGCGCGAGCAGGTGCGCGGTGGCCAGGTCGGCGACGTGGATGTAGTCGCGGACGCAGGTCCCGTCGGGGGTCGGGTAGTCGTCGCCGTACAGCATCAACTCGTCGCGGCGGCCGGACGCGACGTCGAGCACGATCGGGATCAGGTGCGACTCCGGCGAGTGCCGCTCGCCCAGCTTGCCGACCGCGCCGGAGGCGTTGAAGTAACGCAGCGACGCGGCCCCGAGGCCGAACGCGCCGCACTCCCCCGCCAGCATCAGGTCGACCGCGAGCTTGGTGGCGGCGTAGGGGTTGTTCGGCCGGACGGCGGCGTCCTCGGCTAGCTTTCCGCCCTTCTCCACGCCAGCCGGGTCGTACATCGACCCGGTCGAGGAGAAGATCAGCCGGGGCGTGCCCGCCGCGCGCATAGCGGTCAGCACCGCGATCGTGCCGACCACGTTCACGTCCCAGTACAGGTCGGGACGGGCGACCGACTCGGCGACCTCGATCTTGCCCGCGAAGTGCAGCACGCCGTCGAACCCGGCGTCCGCCGTCAGCACCCGGCTGACCTCGTGCACGGAGAGCTGGTGGAACTCGACGCCCTCGGGGATGTTGTCGGCAAAACCGGTCGACAGGTCGTCGAGCACCACCACCTGATGCCCGGCCTCGACCAGCGCGTGCGTCACCACGCCGCCGATGTACCCGGCCCCGCCAGTCACCAGCACCTTCACCCACGGACCCCTTTCGCGCGGCAGACATGCGGCAGGCGCCGGCGACTGTGCCGACGCCTGCCTGACGATACCGCTACTTCTTGGCCATGTTCTTCATGGCGCCGCGACCGGAGTTCATCGCGTCCTTGCCCTTCATCGCGCCGTCCTTCATGGCGTGCGCGCCCTGCTGCGGCACCATGCCGTCGGGCGTGGCCTCGTCGACGACGTGCGGCAGGATCTTGGCGATGTGGCCGCACATCTCGTCGGGCGACATGCCCTGCTCGTTGGCCATCGCGCGAAGCGCGACCGGGTCGGCCGCCTTCTTGATGTCCGCGCCGGTGACCTGCGTGTTCTGACCGTTGGAGACCCAGGACTTGACCTCACGGCCCAGCCCCTTGGACTGGAGCTTTGCCATCATGCCCTGCAGGTCGCTGGCACCGAAGAGCTTGCAGATGGCTTCCATGCCACCAGCCTGCCCGCGCTGACCGCCCATCTTGGTCAGCATGTCCTTCATGTCCGCGGTGTTCAGGTTCACTGTTTGCTATCCCCCGTTGTTGACGTTTGGCAGCCACTTCGCTACCGATGGTGTCTAGCCGACGGGAATAGTTCCCACATGCCCTATGAGCAACCCTCTCCTTTCTCGTACGTCCCTTTCGCCCCAACGTGGGGGGCGGGCGGGGTTGGGGGCGGGGGGATGGTGGTCGGCATGCGGGAGGTCGGGGCGAGGCGCGGGCGGCGGGGGTGCGGGTGGAGGCTGGGGCGCAGGCGGGGGTGCGGGGGTCGCGGGCGGCGAGGGTGCGGGTGGGGGCT
>DATCGA010000606.1:0-23378 GCA_036509215.1 Trebonia sp. | reverse complement strand
GATGGGCCACGGGCCCCTGCTGGCCGACATCGACGCCGAGCTGCCCCGGGCGGTGGCGGCCAGGTCCGCCACCGGCCTGACCGACGCTGAGCGGCGTGTCGCGGACCAGATCGCCGGCGGCGCCACCTACCGCGAGGCGGCGGCGGAGCTGTTCGTCAGCGTGCGGACGGTGGAGACGCACGTCGCGTCCATCCACCGCAAGCTCGGCGTCCGCACCCGCTCCGAGCTGAGGCGCGCGCTGTCCCAGTGATCGCCAGGCCCCGGACTCAGTAGTTTCCACGGATACGGCCCGTCCGGCCGTGGCGGACACTGCTACTCACGCCTGGTCCGGTTTCTCTGCTCACCGTCAGGCCTGCGTCAGACGACGCAGCGGCGACGGATCGGCCAGCAGAACACGGGGGGCGATGCATGCTAGCCATGGAAGCGGCGGCGGCGTCGGTCGCATGGGACATGGCGGGGTACCTCGCCCGGTGACGTGCAGGCCGCGGTCCGGGCCGCGCGCGAGCACCAGCTGCCGCTTTCCGTGCGCGGCGGAGGCCACGACTGGGCCGACCGGGCCATCCGGCCGGGCGGGCTGGTGATCGACCTGTCCCAGATGCGGCGGGTCACCATCGACCCGCGGGCGCGGATCGCCACCGTCGCCGGCGGTGCCACCGCGGCCGACGTCGCCGACGCCGCAGCCGGGCACGGCCTGACCGCCGTCGTCGGGATGACCGGGCGCCTGGGCATGGCCGGGCTGACCCTGGCCGGCGGCTACGGCCCGCTGACCGGCCGTTACGGCCTTGCCCTGGACAACCTCGTCGGCGCCGACGTCGTCTTGGAGGACGGCCGGCGGGTGCAGTCCGACGCCGCCACGGAACCCGAGCTGTACTGGGCGCTGCGGGGCGGCGGCGGGAACTTCGGCGTGGTGACCTCCATGCGCATCCAGTTGCATCCGCTCGAGCAGGTGCTGGCCGGCCTCATCCTGTTCCCGTGGGCGGAGGCCGTCGACGTGTGGAGCCGGCTCGACTGCCTGCTGGCGGGCGCGCCCCGAGAGCTCACCGCGCAGAGCGGGGTCCTGGCCGGGGAAGGCGGCGACCCGCTCCTGTACTTGTTCCCGGCCTGGAGCGGCGACCCGGCGCTGGGCGAGAAGATGATCACGGCCCTGCGGCGGCTGGGCAGCCCGCTGGCCTGCCGGGTCATCCCCACGGCGCCGGTCGGCATGCTGGGCCGGGCCAGCTTCCACTCGGTCGGCGGACGTCACTACGCGGTCCGCACCCGCAACGTCGCCAGCCTCACGCCGGATGTCATCCTCGCGCTGGTGCGCGCGGGCGCGGCGATGACATCGCCGTTCTCCGGGATCACGGTTCGGCATTTCCACGGCCACGGCACGCGAATCCCGGCCGCGGACACCGCGTTCGGAGTCAGACGGGAGCACTTCGCCGTCGAGGTCGTCTCGGGATGGCTTCCCGGCGATCACGCCGGGGTGCTGCACCGCACCTGGGCCGACTCGCTCGCGACCGCGCTGGTCCCGTCCGCCCTGCCAACCGCGTTCGCCGGACTGCGCGGGCCGGACGACGGCCACCAGATCGCGCACGCCTACGGCGACACCACGGCCCGGCTGCTGGCCGCCAGGAAGCGCTACGCTCCAGACGGGATCTTCTCCGCCGCGCCGCCGCCGAACAGCCCCGCCCGCGCGGGCCAGTCGCGCTAGGGCTGCAGGGCCGTCGGGTAGGTCGGCTCCGGCCGCACCCCGGTCCGGCGGTGGCGCGGTCCCGTCCACGCGTTCTCAGACCGGCGGTCGCCGACCTCCGGCGGCTTCTCGGGCGGACGATCGTCTGCCCCGGGCGGACGGCGGCCGTCCCCGGCGGGGCGGCGCCCCGGCCCGCGAGCCCGCAGCCACGCCTCGGCGGGCTTCTCGACCGCGTAGTGGGCGGCCGCCGCGACGACGGTGCACCCGACGATGAAGGCCAGCAGCAGCCATGCGCCGAGCGCCAGTTCCGGCTTGCTCAGCGTCAGGTGCCTGGTCAGCACCGAGATGATCCCGTCCTGAACCAGGTACAGAGCGAACGACCACTCCCCTAGCTTGACCGGAAGCCACGCGCCCATCAGCCGCGTGCGCCCGGTCAGGTCGGCCGAGGCACCCACGATGACCAGCAGCACGAACCCGGGCAGGACCAGCATGGTCGCGAACGGCCGGGCCACGTCGGCGTGGTGGGTCCGCGTGTAGTACGTCGTGAGCACCACCCAGGCGGCGACCCAGCCCCAGCCGAGCAGGTAGCCCAGAGACGGGCGCGGGAAGCGCAGCCCGACCTGGACCGCGCGGGCCGCCAGCATCCCGATGATGAACTCGCCGATCCGGTAGCCGGGCAGGTAGTAGAACAGCCACAGGTACGTCGAGGCCGAGACGTGCGATCCGACGAGGGCGGGCACCAGGCCCATGGCGGCCAGCACCACCGCGGCCGAGATCGCCAGGCCCCGCGGCCCGAGCCTGCGCACGACGCGCACCAGCAGCGGGAACATCGCGTAGAAGAAGAACTCGCACGACAGCGACCAGGTCGGGCCGTTGCCGCCCGCGTACACGCGGGGATTCGGGTCCCAGGCCTGAAGCACGAGCGGCTGCAGGATCCAGCCGACCGCGTTCGGCGGGTGAGTCACGAAGTCCCACAGGGTCAGGTAGACGATGATCATCATCGTGGCCTGCAGCGGCCAGATCCGGCTGAACCGGTTCCACCAGAACGGCCTGGCCGACTGCCAGGAGCACGACCAGGTGAGCACGAACCCCGAGAGCATGAAGAAGAAGCTCACGCCCACGTACCAGTACGCGGTCGCCTCGCGCTGCAGCGCCGACGTGAGGAAGAACGGGTTGACGTGCGTCACGACGACCGCCGCGGCGGCGTAGTAGCGCAGACTCGTCAGGCTGTTCAGCCGCGGGGTCTTTCTGGACATCGGGCGTATCTTACCAAATTCGGACTATTTCCCGGCCAAATGCCAACGATCGGGAGACGCCGACCAGGCGAACGCGGCCCGGGCGGCGTGCGGACAGACCCCTCGCAGCCTCCGGCCCCGGGCGGAGCTGCGCCGGCAGTGCCCTTAGTCGGTGTTCTCCGCCTCCTTGGTGGAGCTGGTGACGGTGGAGTTCACCTCGACCCAATAGCTGAATACGGTGAAGCCGGGAGATTGCTGGTAGAGACGGCCGCGGCGTACCAGCGGTCGGCTACGCCATCGACCCGAAACGGCACCTGTCGCGGAACCTGTCGGTGGCGTAGGCGACAGGCGCGGGCGGGTGGCGCGGGGACGGGCGCCAGTGGACGGGTTAGAGTCGCCCCGGACCGTTCGGGATAACGGCTTTGAAGCCTTTCTCTCTTCGCATCGGCCCGGGTCGATTAGAACGCGCCACCGCAGGTAGCTGGGGGTTGTCGTATTATCCGGCTGACTGGACCGGGGTTCCGGGGCCTGGAGGAGGGGACGGCCGGTGACGCGTGCGGCAGATGCCGAGCCGAGGCGGGGCGAGGCCAGGTTGTTCGCCGCCGACGAAGAGGTCGGCCGCGACCTCGCCGCGGTGGACTGGGCCGCCACCGCGCTCGGGCTGCCCGGGTCCTGGCCGCAGAGCCTGCAGACGGCGGTCGACATCCTGCTGTCGTCACGGTTCCCGATGTGGATGGCCTGGGGGCCGCAGCTGACGTTCTTCTGCAACGCCGCCTACCGGCGCGACACGCTGGGCCGCAAGTACCCGTGGGCGCTCGGGCGGCCGGCCAGCGAGGTGTGGGAGGAGATCTGGGACGACATCGGCCCTCGGATCGACATCGTGCTAGCCACCGGCCAGGCGACCTGGGACGAAGGGCTGCTGCTGTTCCTCGAGCGGTCCGGCTATCCGGAGGAGAGCTATCACACCTTCTCCTACAGCCCGCTGCGCGACGACGACGGCGCGGTCGTCGGCATGCTGTGCGTGGTCCGCGAGGACACCGAGCGGGTCATCGGCGAGCGCCGGATGGCGACCCTGCGCGATCTGGGCTCCGACCCGAGCGCCGTCCGGACCGAGCAGGAGACGCTGGAGTTCGCCGGGCGGCAGCTGGACCGCAACCGGCAGGACCTGCCGTTCACGCTGACCTATCTGTTCGACGACGACGGCGTCACCGCCCGGCTGGCGGCCAGCACCGGCATCGCCGCCGGTCACCCGGCCGCCCCGGTCTCGCTTGCGGCGGGCGATCCGGACGCGGTGTGGCCGGTCGCGGCGACGCTGCGGGGCGAGCCCGCGCTGGCCGACCTCGACGGCGCACGGTTCCCCGGCCTGCCCGCCGGGCCGTGGCGCGAGCCGCCGGCGCAGGCGCTGATCGGGCCGCTTGGGCAGCAGGGCGGCGCCCCGTACGGCTTCCTGGTGGCCGCCCTGAACCGGTACCGGCCGCTGGACGAGGGCTACCGCGCCTTCGCGGGCCTGGTGGCCGGGCACCTCGCGGCCGCGATCGCGAGCGCCCGCAGCTACCGGGACCAGACCCGCCGGGCGGAGGCGCTGGCCGAGCTCGACCGGGCCAAGACCACGTTCTTCTCCAACATCAGCCACGAGTTCCGGACCCCGCTGACGCTGATCATGGGGCCGGCCCAGGAGCTGCAGCGGCTGCTGGCCGACGCCGGCCCCCAGGTGCGCGAGGAGCTCGAGGTCATCGGGCGCAACGGGCTGCGCCTCGGCCGTCTGGTCAACACCCTGCTCGACTTCTCCAGGATCGAGGCCGGGCGGATGCAGGCGAGCTACGAGCCGGCCGACATCGGGCAGGTGACGGCCGAGCTCGCCAGCGTCTTCCGGTCCGCCGTGGAGCGGGCGGGCCTCGCCTTCGAGGTGGACTGCCCGCCGCTGCCCGATCCGGTCTACCTCGACTGCGGCATGTGGGAGAAGGTGGTGCTGAACCTGCTCAGCAACGCGCTGAAGTTCACCTTCGACGGCGCCATCCGGGTCGCCGTGCGGGCCGAGGGCGGGCAGGCGGTCATCACCGTGGCCGACGCCGGCATCGGCGTCCCCGCCCGCGAGATGCCCCGCCTGTTCGAGCGGTTCCACCGCATCGAGAACGCCCGCTCCCGGTCGAACGAGGGCAGCGGCATCGGGCTGGCGCTGGTCCAGGAGCTCGTCCAGCTGCACGGCGGCGCCATCACCGCGTCGAGCGCGGAGGGCGCGGGCACCACGTTCACCATCCGGCTGCCGTCCGGGCACGCGCACCTGCCCGCCGAGGCCCTCGTCGCGGCCGGCCACGCGGCGACGGTGTCGGCCACCGCCGACCCCTACATCCAGGAAGCCCTGCGCTGGCTGCCCGGGACCCTGCTGGACGACGACGACGTCGCCGACACCAGCCCGCCGGCCGGCGAGGCGGGGCCAGCCTCGCCGGCCGCGCGGGTGCCGGCCGCGCGGGCGGTGCCGGCCCGGGTGCTGGTGGCCGACGACAACGCCGACATGCGCGAGTACCTGGCCCGGCTGCTGCGCACGGCCGGCTACCACGTCACGATGGTCACCGACGGGCAGGCCGCCCTCGCCGCCGTCCGCGTCGGCCTCCCCGACCTGGTGATCAGCGACGTGATGATGCCCCGGCTGGACGGGCTCGGCCTGGTGGCGGCGGTGCGGGCGGACGCCCGCACGGCGGGCGTGCCGGTGCTGCTGCTTTCGGCCCGGGCCGGGCAGGAGGCGTCGGTCGAGGGCCTCCGCGCGGGTGCCGACGACTACCTGGTCAAGCCGTTCTCGGCGGTGGAGCTGCTCGCCCGGGTCCGCTCCAACCTGGAGATGGCCAGGTTCAGGAACCGCGAGTCGCAGTTCCGCCGCACGCTGGTCGACTCGCTGCAGGAGGGCTTCTTCGTCACCGACGAGGACGGCACGATCCTGGAGGCCAACCAGGCCTTCCTGACCCTGGTCGGCTACAGCCCGGACGGCCTGCCGTACCGGTGGCCGCACCCGTGGATCCCGGACCGCGGCGCCGACCCCGACGGGTGGGCGGTGATGGCCCGGGCGTTCGCCGACTACAAGCGGGACGGCGGCGGGCGCTACACGGTCCCGGCCCGGCACTCCGGCGGGCGCACCGTGTGGCTGGCGTGCAGCTCGGCCAGCCTGCCGAGCCCGGACGGGCACGGCCAGCTGTTCGTCGGCACCGCCCGCGACGTGACCGCGGAGCGGCTGGCCGGGCAGCGCGAGGCGACGCTGGCCGGCTTCGCCGCCGCCCTGGCCGCCACCGGGGAGATCTCCGAGATGCTGACCACCGCCGCCCGCGAGATCGGGGCCGCGATCCACGCGAGCGCGGTCATCACGGCGCTGTGGTCGAGCGATGGCAACCCCGCCGTCACCAGATGGCCGCTGGCGGGCGGCGGCCTGGTCGCCTCCGCCGCGGTGACCTCGGCCCTGGATTCCGTCCGGCACCAGCCCGCAGCCTCGGTCGCGCTGCTGCCGGACGAGGGAGACGGCTGCCTGCTGGCCGCCCCGCTCGGCGGCACCGGGTCATCGGCCATCGCGGCCGAGTTCCCGGCCGGGGTGCCGGTCGGGGCCGAGGCGCGGGAACTGTTCGCGGTCCTCACCAGCCACCTGGGCCAGGTGCTGGCCAAGGCGCGAGACTTCGAGCAGACCCGCGCGGTCGCGCTTACCCTCCAGCACGCGATCCTCGCCCCGACCGAGCTGCCGCACGGGTTCGCGGCCCGGTACACCCCGGCGGTTCCACCGCTCGAGGTCGGCGGCGACTGGTACGACGCGGTTCCGCTGCCGGGGCAGCGCACCGGCGTGGTCGTCGGCGACTGCGTCGGCCGGGGGCTGCCCGCCGCCGCCGTCATGGGGCAGCTCCGCTCGGCCAGCCAGGCCATGCTGCTCCGCGCCTGCGGTCCGGCCGAGGCCCTGACCGACCTGGACACGTTCGCCGGCCGGATTCCCGGGGCGGAGTGCGCCACGATGTTCTGCGCGGTCATCGACCACGCGGCCGGGACCGTCACCTACAGCTGCGCCGGCCACCCGCCGCCCGTCCTCGTCACCGCCGACGGCCAGCGCCGGCTGCTCGACCAGGCCCGGTCGCTGCCGCTGGGCATGCTGCCGGACGGCTGGGAGCGGCCCCAGGCGACGGCGGCGCTGCCGGCCGGCGCGACCCTGATGCTGTACACCGACGGGCTGATCGAGCGCCGTAGCCAGCCGCTTGACGCCGGGATCGACGCCGCCGCGGTCGCGATGACCGAACGGGCCGGCGACGATCCGGACCTAGTGGCGGACCACGTCATGTCGGCCATGACGCCCGCGCCCGGCTACGACGACGACGTCGCGGTCTTGATCTACCGGCACCCGCCTGCGCCGCTGACCGTCCGGGTGTCCGCCGACGACCCATCCTGCCTGGCCTTTCTCCGGGCGGAGCTGCGACGGTGGCTGGCGGCGGCCGGCATCGGCGGCCGGGAGGCGAGCGACGTCATGATCGCGGCGGGCGAGGCCACCGCCAACGCGGTCGAGCACGCCACGGCCGGCCGCCCGGACGGCGCGGCCCCGGTTTTGATCACCCTCACGGCGCACGCCGACCACGCCGCCATCCGGCTGACCGTGGCCGACACCGGGAACTGGCGACCGCCGCCGGCCGACCGCGAAGAGCCCGCCCCTGGCACCAGGGGCCACGGGGTCATCTTCATGCACGCCCTGATGAGCGAAGTCACGATCGATCCCGCCGTGCACGGCACGACGGTGACCCTGACCAAGGACTTGAAGCCATGACTGACGACGACGCCGCCTCGCAGGCGCGGTTCGAGTTCCTGCCCGCCGATGAACGCGGACCCGCCACCGTGTGGGCGGCCGGCGACATCGACCTGACCAACGTGGGCCGGTTCCAGGCCGCCCTCGACGCCGCTGCCGTCGCCGCAGCCGCGTTCATCGTCGACCTGACCGCGGTCACCTACGCCGACAGCGCCGCCATCCGAGCCCTGATCAGCGCGGCCAGGCAGGCCAGGCTCACCATCCAGGTCGGCTCGACCGGGTCGGTGACGCAGACCCTGCTGAACGTCTCGGGCGTGGACCAGATCGCCGCCGTCGTCACGCTCGGCTAATCCGTCGTCCTCGCGCCGCGCCAGCGGCAGGGCGAACCACAGGCCGACCAGCATGCAGGCGACAAGGGCGGTAATCACCGCGCCCGGCAGCGTGCCCGCGACGTAGCTGGTCACCAGGAGAACGGCCGACAGCACGGCCCCGCCGACGGCCGCCAGGCCGAGGACCGCCATCAGGTTCGCGTATCTGACCAGCGGCTCTTTCAGGCCGCGGCGGAACACCAGCCGGTGGTAGGCGACCGGGCCGAGCAGCAGCACGGTCGCGACGGCGGACAGCACGAGGCTGGCCAGGTACAGGTCGCGGTGGCCGGTGCCCAGGCTGCTGAACCTGACCGTGAACGGCAGCGAGAGCAGGAAGCCGAACAGCACCTGCACGCCGAGGCTCACCACCCGCAGTTCCTGGATCAGCTCGGCCAGGTTGCGGTCATCACGCTCGGCCACCGACTCCGGCCGCGGATCGGACGCAGTCCCGGAGCCTTCCCCCGTCCCGGGGTCCCCCGCAGGGCTCGTCATCGGTACCTCCTGATCAGCCTGGCAACCCGTCCGCGGCAGGCAGGCGGGCGGGAGCGGACGTCACCATCGGTACCAGCGGCTGCGCGAGGTGCCTTTGCCGACGCGGACGAGGAAGCCGAGCAGCCAGAGCACGAGGACAACGAGCGCGATCCACCACAGGACGTGGAGGACGAATCCCAGGCCGCCCAGGATCAGGGCGAGCAGGAGTACGAGCAGGACGAGTGCCATGACGCTGTTCCTTCCGATGGCCAGGGCGCGAAATCTCGCCCCGAGTTCTCGCGGGCGCGCCCCGGCTACCCAGGGCGCGCCGGTGTATTCCGCCCGCGCCGGGCCGGTCGGGCGGCAGCGGCCGGCGGGTGTGAACCGCGCAGGCCTGGGTAGCCGGTGATCTCCGTTGATCTATTCGACCCGGGGGTCCCGCCATGCCGACAGAGCGCGATCTGGCTCGGCTCGGGGAGCTCATCGCCCAGCGCGAAGACACGTGGTGAGCCGCGCCGCCGGCCGGCATCCGATCGACGCGCCCGGCACCGATGAGCGATCCTGGGCTGCCTGGCCGTGGCTGAGCACGCTCCCCGCCGCCGGTCCGACCGGGCTGGCCGGGGTGAGGAGCGCAGTCATCGTGGCCGCGCATCCCGACGACGAGGTGCTCGGCGCCGGCGGGCTGATATCGATGCTGGCGGCCTCGCGCGCTCGGCTGCGGCTGGTGGCGGTCACCGACGGCGAGCGCTCGCACCAGGGGTATTCCTCCCCGGCCGCGCTCGCGCGTCGGCGGGCCGCGGAAACCGTCGCCGCGCTTCACGCCCTGGGCACCCGGGGGGCAGAGGTGATCCGGCTCGGCCTGCCCGACAGTGGGCTGGCCGACCGCGAGGATGAGCTCGCGGCGGCGCTGGCCCCGCTTGTCGCGGGCTTCGACCTCTGCCTCGCCCCGTGGGACCGCGACATGCACCCCGACCACGAGGCAGCCGGGCGCGCCGCCCGCGGGGCAGCGCCCGAAGCCTTCTACTGCTTCCCGGTCTGGATGTGGCACTGGGCCTCCCCGGCCGACCCCCGGGTGCCGTGGGACCGGGCGCTGCGGGTCCCGCTCCCGCCGCGCACGACCAGCAGGAAGCGGGCGGCGATCACCTGCTTCGCCAGTCAGACCGAAGACAGGGGCCATGGCCTCGGGCCGGTGCTGAGCCCCGACATGATCGCCCACTTCACCCGCACCATGGAGGTCCTGCTGCCGTGACGCTCGATCCCGGCTATTTCCGCGAACGCTACGGCGCCTCGCCCGATCCGTACGGGCTGGCTGACCGCTGGTACGAGAAGCGCAAGTACGCGCTGACCGTCGCCCTGCTGCCCCGGGAGCACTACGGCGGCGCGTTCGAGCCTGGCTGCTCGATCGGGGTGCTCACCGCGCGGCTCGCATCCCGCTGCGACAGCCTGCTCGCCTGCGACGCCGTCCCGGACGCGGTCGCGTCGGCCCGGGCCAGGACCGCGGGACTGCCCGGCGTGCAGGTCGAGCGGCGGGTGATTCCCAGGGAGTGGCCGCCGGGCGTATTCGACCTCATCGTGTTCTCCGAGCTCCTCTACTACTTCGACGACGCGGACCTTGACCAGCTGCTGCGTCTCGGCATTGGCGCGCTGCGCTCCGACGGCCACCTGCTCGCGGTGCACTGGCGGCACCCCGCGCCTGATCATCCGCGCACCGGCGACGCGGTGCACGCGGCCCTGGCCGGACACCCGCAGCTGGCCCGGCTGGCGCGGTACCGCGACCCGGACTTCACCGCCGAGGTCTACACCCAGTCCGGCGACGACCTGCGATCCGTGGCCCAGGTCGGCGGAATCGTGTGATCCGCTCCATCGGCGTCATCGTCCCCGCGCACAATGAGCAGGACCTTCTTCCCTCCTGCCTGGCCAGCCTGCGCCGTGCGGCCCGGGCGCTGCGCGGCGTGCCGGTGCACCTGGTCGTGGTCGCCGACGCCTGCCGCGACCAGACCGCCCAGGTCGCGCGGCGCGGGGGCGCCTCCGTCGTCAGGATCAGCGCCAAGAGCGCCGGCGAGGCCCGGGCGGCGGGAGCACGCGCGATACTGCGCCGGAGCAGGCATCTGCGCCCGGCGGACCTCTGGCTGGCGACGACGGGCAGCCGGGCGCTGCGCACCCGCGCCCTGCCCGTCATCACCTCCGCCCGGCGCGAATCGCGTGCGCCGGACGGCTTCGGCGGCTACCTGGCCCAACTCGACAGCGCCACCGTCTAGGCGCCCTGCCTCCGCCTGCGGCTATGCGTCCGCCGGGGGGGCCTTGGGACTGACCGAGCTCAGCGCGTCGTCTAGCAGCGCCGGGAACGTGTCCGGATACCGGGCGAGCAGATAGGTCACTACGGCGACGAGGTCATGGTTGTTGAGCGCCCTGACCCGGGCGATCCGAAGCTCGGCGGCCGCCTCGCGTGAGTTAGTTCCTGTATCAGCCATACGCCTGCGCTACCCCCGGCCTGGCACTTCATCCCCAACGGCCCAGCCGGCGGCTAGCTAGCCGGCGATGAGGTCGAACTCGTTGCCCTCGGGGTCGGCGAGGGTGACCCAGTGCGCGGCGGCCCCGTTGACCTCGTTCAGCTTGGTCGCGCCGAGGCCGGTCAGCCGGTCGACTTCGGCGTCGAAGTCGGTCGTGATCACGTCGAAGTGCATCCGGTTCTTGACCGTCTTGCCCTCCGGAACCCGGTGGAAGCTAATCTTGGATCCGGGGATGGCCGGGTCGGCGCTGATCAGGGCGTTGTCACTGGTCGCCCCGTCGGCGACGGAGCGGCCGAGGACCGCCGCCCAGAAGCTGGCGGCGGCCTGGGCGTCACGGGCGTCGAAGGCGACGCCGAACATGCTGCTGGACACGATGAGGACCCTCCCGTGGTAATCGCCGAGGGCTGACGAGCCCTCGCCAGAAGTCTTACTGCATTCTGCGCATTTCGTGGCGCTTGCTGGGAAGCAGAGCGACCAGGCTGCCGCGGAGCATGTGCCTGCTACCTCACCGCTGCTCGATGAGGTTAAACAGGGGCACCCGGTTCGCGAGGCCATCGAGGACGCCGAGGCGGAGCGGCGGTCGGGCGGGCTCGGGAAGCCAGGGAAGCCCCTGAACGCACGCTCGCCGTTCATGGTCGGGCTGATGGGCGCGCCGGCGTCGCCGTCACCTACGGTCTGGTCGAGCTGTTCCTCAAGGCCAGCTCGGTCCTGATCCTGATCGGGCTCGCGTTCTTCATCGCGGCGGGGCTGGACCCGGTCGTGGTCTGGCTCACCCGCCACGGGGTGCGGCGCTGGGCGGCGGTGCTGATCGTCATCTTCGCGCTCTTCGCGTTCGTGGGCGGGTTTATCGCGGCGGCCATTCCGCCCGTCACGGCGCAGACATGCACGCTTTAGGCCACTCGCGCGAACGTCGTGATCAGCTGGTGGTTGAAGGCGTGCAGATCGGCGGGCTGGCGGCTGGTCACCAGGTCGAAGCCCATCGCCGAGCAGAGCAGCACCTGCTGGTCGTGCCAGTCGCCGCCGGCGTTGCTGATGTCGGTCTGCAGGCTCGGCCAGCTGGTGAGCGACTTGCCCGCCACCACGCCCGCCTCGATCAGCGTCCACGGGCCGTGGCAGATCGCCGCGATCGGCTTGCCGGCCGCCGCGATGGCCCGAACGAAGGCGATCGCCTCGGGCACCAGGCGCAGCTTGTCGGGATTGGCGACGCCGCCGGGCAGCACCAGCGCCGCAAAGTCCTCGGCGAGGACGTCGCCGACCGCGTGATCGGGATCGAAGCAGCCGGCCGGCTCGGTGTCGTGGCTGACGGCCTGGACCGGCTCCTTCTCCGGGGCGAGCAGCACCGGCTCGCCGCCGGCGTTTTGAACGGCCTGCCAAGGGCTCGTCAGCTCAACCTGCTCGACGCCCACGTTGGCGACCAGGAACGCGATTCGCTTGCCTGCCAGTTCGTTGCTCATGCGCTTCTCCAACTAGCCGAACCGAACTACGCCAGAGAAGCACCTCTCCCCAGGTCGGCGCGGGGTATTCGGGCTGGCCGGCGGAATCTGAGTCAGCCCGGACCGTTCGGATAAGAAGAACTGGATCTTCCCAACGGACCCGCCTGACCCTCCACAGCCAGCGTTTACGCTGGCAGGGCCGCGCCGCAGAGACGGCAGACAGCTCCTGGGAGGGCGCTCATGACCGAGTCATCCACCGGCCCGCTTCGGGACCCGGCCGTGCACGCCGTCATCGACCGGATCCGGTCGGGCGGCCGTCCGCCCGGCGCCCGGGCTGGTCGCGGCGGCGGCCAGGGGCGGCCGGGGGCCGGCGGGCCTAACGAGCGGCCGCCGCGCGACCCGTTCCAGTTCGCCGAGCGCGCGTTCCCGGTCGACCCCGAGCAGGGCGACCTGATGTACCTGCTGTGCCGGGCCATCGGCGCGACCCGGGTGGCCGAGTTCGCCACCTCGCTCGGCGTGTCGACGCTCTACCTGACCGCGGCGGTCAGGGACAACGGCGGCGGGGTGGTCATCGGCTCGGAGATCGTCCCCGCCAAGGCCGCGGCCGCCCGGGCCAGCCTGGCCGAGGCGAGCCTCGACGGCTACGCCGAGATCCGCGTCGGCGACGTGCTCGAGACGTTCGCCGACCTCGGCGGGCCGCTCGACTTCCTGCTCGTCGACGGCTGGCCGGCCGGCCCCGGGCCCTCGCTCGCCCGCTCCGTCATCGAGATGGTCGCGCCCCAGCTCCGCCCGGGCGCGATCGTGTTCAACGACAACGCCGAGCCCGACTACCTGGCCTACGTGCGCGACCCGGCCAACGGCTTCCTCGGCATGTCCCTCCCGCTCAAGGGCGGCACCGAGCTGTCGGTCCGGGTCTGAGGGCTGTCACCTACGCCACCGACATGGGTCGCGACCTGTCGGCTACGCCAGCGACATCGTCTATGGGTGTCAACGGCGTCGGCGACAGGTCGGGGCTGGGTTGGCCCACCCGGAAGCCACCCTCTGCCGATGCGAAACCGGTGAGCGTAAAGTCACCAGTGGGAGAGTAGAGCTGCCCTGATCTCTGAGAACGACAGGAAGAGGACAGTTATGGCGGACACGGCCGAATTCACCATTGGCGCCGAAGCCAGCTGCAGCGACAGGCCGGTCGGCAAGGTGAGCCGGGTGGTCGTCGACCCCGTCGCCAAGTCGCTTACCCACCTCGTGGTCAAGCCCGGCTTCCGGGACGGCCCGAGCCGGCTGGTCCCGCTCGACCTCGTCGACGGCGCGCCGGGCGCGGTCCGCATCCGCTGCACCAAGGCGGAGTTCGAGAAGCTCGAGCAGGCCGAGGAGACCAAGTTCATCCCTCGGACCACGTCTTTCGCGTCCTACGGCGCGGGCGACGTGCTCTCCTGGCCCTACTACGGCGCGGGCGGCCTGGGCGACCTCGACGGCATCGGCGGGGCCGGCGGCATGGGCACCCAGGGCGGCAGCCCGGTATCGCGGAAGGTCACCTATGACACCGTCCCGGTGGGCGAGGTGGGGGTACGGCGCGGCCAGCCGGTGCTCGCCACCGACGGCGCCATCGGCCACGTGCAGGGCCTTGTCGTCCACCCCGACACCGGTCACGTGACCCACGTGCTGCTGCAGGAGGGCCACCTGTGGGGCCGCAAGGAGGTGGCGATCCCGATCAGCGCGGTGGACACCACGGTCGACGGCACCCAGCTCACGATCGCCAAGCAGGACGTGCAGGATCTGCCGCCGGTGGACATCACCCACCCGGAGAGCAACTCCTAAAACCCTTCCTCCGGGCCTGCCCGGAGGTCGGCTTGGGCCGTCCGGCTAATCCTATTAAATCGGTCTGATTTATTGACAATCCGTCGGGCGGCCTGGTTGTATGCAAGACAGCGCCCCTTTCGCATCTGCAACGGCAGGAGACAGCAGTGGCCGACATTGTGACGATCCAGACGCCGTCGCTGGGCGACCGGAGCTATCTGGTCACCGACGGCGCGACCGGGTTCGTGGTGGACCCGCAGCGCGACATCGACCGGGTGCTGGCCCTGGCCGCGAGCCGCGGGATCGCGGTGACCCACGTGTTCGAGACCCACATTCACAACGACTACGTCACCGGCGGGCTGGCCCTGGCCCGCGCCACCGGCGCGGCGTACCACGTGAACGCGGCCGACGCGGTGGCGTTCGACCGGGACCCGATCTCCGACGGCGACGTGATCCCGGTCGGGCGGTCGATGCGGGTCCGGGTCATCGCTACCCCGGGGCACACGTTCACGCACCTGGCCTACGCGCTCGAGGACGCTTTTTCCGGCGACGTGGTCGGAGTGTTCACCGGCGGCTCGCTGCTGCACGGGTCGGCCGGGCGGCCCGACCTGCTCGGGGCCTCGCGCGCGCCCGCTCTGGCGGCGGCGCAGCGCCGGTCGCTGCGGCGGCTGGCGGCGGAGCTGCCCGACCAGGCGGTGGTCTATCCCACGCACGGGTTCGGCAGCTTCTGCGCGGCCGGGCCTTCGGGCTCGGGCGGCGCGGGCGGGCCTTCCGGCGCGGACGGCGCGGACGGCGCGGACGGCTCGACGATCGGCGGGGAGCGGCGCGCCAACCCGGCGTTCAGCCTCGACGCCGACTCGTACGTGGCGGGCCTGCTGGCCGGGCTGGATGACTATCCGGCCTACTACGCCCAGATGGGCCCGGCCAACGCGGCCGGGCCGACCGCTTCCGACCTGGTGCCGCCCGCCCTGTCCGGGGTCGCGCAGATCAGGCGGCGCATCGCCGAGGGCGAGTGGGTCGTGGATCTGCGCAGCCGGCGGGCGTTCGCGGCCGGACACCTGCCCGGTTCGCTCAGCTTCGAGTACGGCGACAACCTGGTGGCCAACCTCGGCTGGCTGCTGCCGCCCGGCACCCCGCTGACGCTGATCGGCGAGAGCCCCGGTCAGGTCGCCGACGCCCAGCGCGACCTGACCAGGATCGGCATCGACCGGATCGCGGGCATGGCCGGACCGCCCCACGAGTGGCGCGACGAGGCGCCGCACCTGGCGTCCTATCCAGTCTCCGACTTCTCGGCACTGGCGGCTATGTTGCGGGAGCAGCCGGTCGCCGTGCTCGACGTCCGGCGCAGGCTGGAGTGGTCAGCCGGTCATATCGAGGGGGCGCTGCACGTGCCCCTGCACCAGCTGCCCGGCCGCCTGCCCGACCTGCCCCCGGACCCCGTCTGGGTGCACTGCCAGGCTGGGTACCGCGCCAGCGTCGCCGCGTCGATCCTGCACGCGGCCGGGCACGTCGTCACCGCCATCGACGACGACTTCAGCAACGCGGAGCGGGCCGGGCTGCCGCTCACCACCGCCCCGGCCGCCGCCGCGGCGTAAGGTCAGCGGTCTACGGGCGCTACGTTACGCGCGGCTCCAATGGGGCCACCGTGAGCAGGAAGGCTGGACTTCGGCAGCACGCGCGGCCGTGGTCGCGACGCCGGAGGGCTCGTCGCCGGGTAGCGTGGCGATCGTGGAACTTGTTGAGCCCACGGAGCGGGAACTCGACGCGGAGTCGGCCGACTGGGTGCGCCGCCTGTCGGCGGGCGACGGCACGCGACGGCGGGAAGCCGAGGGCGAGCTGCATGCCCGGCTGGTGCGCATCGCGCTGGCGGAGGTGAACCGCCGATCGGGCAGTACCCCGGTCACCGGCCCGGAGCTCACCGACGTGGCGCACCAGGCGGCCGACGACGCGATGCTCGCGATTCTGGCCAAGCTCAAGGATTTCCGGGGCGAGAGCCGCTTCTTCACCTGGGCGTACCGGTTCGTCATCCTGGAGGTTTCGGGAAAACTCGGCCGCCATTACTGGCGTAACCCGCCGGTCGCGCTCGACGCCGGGCAGTGGGAGAACCTCCCCGACAGGCTGGGGATCAACCCGCAGCAGCACGCCGAGGCGGCGGGCATCCTGGCCGAGGTGGGCCGCGTCGTGCAAGACGAGCTGACCGCGCACCAGCGACGGATCTTCGTCGCGATCGTGGTCGACGGGATACCGCTCGACGCGCTGGCCGCGAGGCTGGGCCTGCAGCGCAACGCGGTGTACAAGGTGATTTTCGACGCGAGGCGTAAGATCCGCCGAGCGCTCGTCGCTAAAGGTTATTTGGACGATCAGGGCTTGGAGCAACGATGAGCGAACTGGAGCGGCTGGACCGGTTCCTGCAAACCGATCCGCGCGACGTTGGCTGCGAGGAGGCGATGGCCGTTTTGAATATCTACGTCGACCACACCGTGACCGGCGGGGACGCGGCCGAGCGCTACCCGGGCGTCGCCGCGCACCTGGCGGCGTGCGGCCCGTGCGGCGAGGACTTCACCGGACTCCTGCTCGCCGTCACCGGTGCGTAGCGCCGCGACCGATCCGGGTGATCTCGAGGTACTGGCCTTCGACCTGTACGGAACGCTGGTTGACCCGATCGCCATCTCCACCGAGCTCGATCAGGTTCTCGGCGCCTGCGACGGCCGCGAAACAGCGCGGCTGTGGCGGCTCAAGCAGCTGGAATACTCATTCCGGCTCACCGCGATGGGGCAGTACGAGGACTTCCGGTGGGTGACGTCGCGCGCGCTCGACTTCGCGCTCGCCTCGGTCGGTGCCAGCCTGCCCGACGGGCAGGCCCGGCGGCTGGTCGAGCTTTATGACCGGCTGCCGGCTTTCCCGGACGCAGTCCCGGCGCTGCGGGCGCTTGCGGACAGCGGGTATGAGCTGACCGTGCTCTCGAACGGCAGCCCCGCCATGATCGAGAACTGCCTTGGCAACAGCGGCCTCGGGGACTTCTTCGGCCAGCGGATAAGCGCCGATGGGGTGCGGGTGTTCAAACCGTCGCCCGTCGTGTACCGGCACGCGGCCGAGCGGCTGGCCCGGCCGATGGGGCGGATCCGGCTGGTCACCTGCAACCCGTTCGACAGCGTCGGGGCGAGCGCGGCTGGCATGCTCACGGCCTGGGTGAACCGCTCGGCCACTGCGTTCGACACGATAGGCCGGCCGCCCGATCTCACCGTGCCCGCCCTCGACCGGCTGCCTGCGGCGCTGGCCAGCGCCGCAGGCAGAGCAGGGCGTTAGGCCCCCACGGGGGCGGTGCTGACGTCCCAGATGGCCCCGGTGTCGTCGCCGGCCAGGTGCGCAAGCAGCGCCGCGGCCGAGTGCTCCGGGGTGATCAGGGCGCCCTCGGCGAAGTTCTTGTTGAACCGCTCGTGCAGGGCGCCGATGCGCTCGGGGTCCTGGCCGCGGATCCAGGCCTGCATGGCGGTGTCGACCCCGCCGGGCCGATAGGCGTTGACGGTCACGCCGGTGCCGGCCAGCTCGGCGGCAAGGTTCACGGTATGCGCCTCGAGCGCGGCCTTGGTGGTGGCGTAGGCGTTGCCCCGGACCATGCCCGCCGGGTGGGCGACAATCGCGCTGGAGACGTTCACGACGCGGCCCCAGCCGGCGTCGAGCATGCCGGGCAGAACAGCGGCGGTGAGCTCGGCCGGCGCGACTACGTTGACCTCGAAGGCCAGCCGCAGGTCGGCGGCCGCGATGCCGATGGTGGGTCCCAGCGGCTCAACCGTGGCCGCGTTGTTGACCAGGATGTCGACGCCGCCCGCCGTCAGCGCGGCCGCCGCGGCACGGCCGCGGTCTCGGTCATCGGCCAAATCAGCGGGCAGCACGCTGATCCGCCCGGCGGGCACGCCTTGCTCGCGCAGCAGGGCGCTGGTCTCGTCGAGTTGCCCGGCAGTGCGGGCGAGCAGGATAACGCCGGCGCCGCCGTCGGCCAGCCCGAGCGCGATGGCCCGGCCGATGCCGCGGCCGGCCCCGGTGATGAGCGCGGTCTTTCCGGTGAAGTCAGCTGCCACTGCGGTCTCCTTAAAGGTTGACGGTGCGGCCGGACGACCCAGAGCCGGCCGGGTCCGTTCGGACGAATGCGGTTGAACTTCTTGAGCGCATTGGTTAGCGGCGCGCGGCGGCGGCTTCTTACCAGCCGGCGCCCCGGCGAAGTCCATCGGTAAGACGCGCGGACGGGCGCGACGCATACAGGCGAGACGGCTCTCCCCCCAACGCCGTCGCGACCATCCGTGAAGGAGAAGCACAGTGCCTCTGCTCAACCCCGGCGACCCGTTCCCCCGGCTGACGATCACCACTTCCGACGACCAGATGCTCACCATCCCGGACGCGTTCGCCGGCGACTTCGGCGTCGTGCTGATCTACCGGGGCTCCTGGTGCCCGTACTGCAACGCGCAGCTGCGGGCGTTCGAGCGGTCCGGTCCGGCGCTGGCGGAGGCGGGCATCCGGGTCGCCGCCCTCTCGGTCGACGACCGGCAGGCCACCGCCGCCCTGGTCGCCAAGCTCAACCTGACCTTCCCGGTCGGCTACGGCGCGGACGCCCCGGCCGTGGCCTCCGTTACCGGTGCCTTCGTCAACCCCGACCCGGTGTACCTGCAGTCCACTGGCTTCGTGCTCGACCCCGCGGGTAACGTCATCGTCAGCGTGTACTCGAGCAGCGCCATCGGGCGGCTCGTCCCCGACGATGTCATCGGCCTCGTCCGCTATCTGCGCGAGCACTCGCCCGCCGCGACGGCCTGACCAGACACGGAGGCAGCATGAGCGACGCCGACATCCGCTTCTACTTCGACCCGGTGTGCCCGTTCGCCTGGATGACCAGCAAGTGGGTGCGGATGGTGGCCGCGCGGCGGGACTACACCGTCGACTGGCGGTTCATCTCGCTGCGGTTGATCAACTCCGCGATCGACTACGACAGCCACTTCCCGGCCGGCTACGACGAGGGGCACACCTCCGGGCTGCGGCTGCTGCGGGTCGCGGCGCGGGCGCGCGCCGAGCACGGGCGCGACGCCGTCGGGCCGTTCTACGAGGCGGTCAGCAGCCAGATCTTCGACTCGCCGGGTGCCGCCGCGCTGACGCCGGCCACCCGCGGCAGCCGGGCCTTCGTGTCGCCGCTGCTCGCCACGGCGGCCTTGCCCGCCGACCTGGCGGACGCGCTCGACGACACCCGATGGGACGACGAGATCCGGGCCGAAGGCGACGAGGCGCTCGCGCTGACCGGACGGGATGTCGGAACGCCGATCATCCAGTTCGGCCCGCCGGACGGGACGGCCTTCTTCGGCCCGGTCATCAGCCGCCTCCCGGACCCCGACGACGCCGTCCGGCTCTGGGACTACGTGACCGGCCTGGCCGGCTTTCCCGGCTTCGCCGAGCTCAAGCGGAGCCTGCGCGAGCGCCCGCAGCTGCGCAGCTTCGGCGTGGACGCCGGCGCGGCCGGGACGGAAGAGGACTGGCACGCCGGCAGCCGCAAGACGGTGTCGTAGCGCGCGCTCCGCGCGCAGCGCGCGGAGCCAGGGCTTACCGGCGGAACACCGGATTTTTCATCGGCATCGTGAATGACGTCAGCGCTGGCTTTCTCAGGGTCGCGCGACAATCACCCCGCGACTATTTGCCATGCCTATGCGAGCTTGATCAAATGGCGAAAACAAAATACGCGAATATTGAATCAGCCAACCGCGTAACGGGCCGGTTTGCGCCTGGGACTAAGGGGTGTGGGAGCGGTTCTGTATCTCTCGATACTGGAGGAACAATGAAGATCCCGAATAAGTGGCTGCCGGCGTCCCGCTGGCGGGTCCCGGTCGCGCTCAGCGTGCTCGCGGCCGGGGCCGTGCTGGCCGCTCCGGCGGTGGCGTCGGCGTCGCCCCTTCCGTCTCCGGTTACCGGGCATGTCTACCTCGATGACAACACTGCGGGCGCGAACACGATCGCGGCGTTCGACCGGCACGCTGACGGGTCGCTGACCCCGTTGCCCGGCTCCCCCTTCAGCGCCGGCGGCGCTGGCAGCGGGACGGGCCTGGCTTCCGAGGGCGCGGTGCAGATCGCGGACGGCGGCCGGTTCCTGCTGGCCGTCGACGCGGGCAGCGACCAGGTCTCGGCGCTGCGCATCGAGCCGGACGGGTCGCTGCGCCTGGCGAGCGTGGTGTCCTCGAACGGCGCGCTGCCGGTCAGCATCGCGGTCCACGGCAGCCTGGTCTACGTCGCCAACGCAGGCCCGGCCGACAGCAACTACACCGGCTTCCGGCTCGGTTTCTTCGGAAACCTGAGTCCGGTGCCCGGGTCGACGGTAGCTCTGCCCGCCGCCGCCCAGCCAGGAGACGTGCTGTTCAACGGCACCGGCAGCAGGCTGATCGGCACGCGGGTGGGCACCTCCCAGATCGACAGCTTCACCGTCGGCCTGGGAGGGCGGCTGACGGCGGCCCCGGGGTCGCCGTTCACCGCCCAGGGAGTGGGCCCGTTCGGCAGCCAGTTCCGGCCGACCGACCCCGGCCAGCTGTTCGTGTCCAACGCCCACAACGGCACCGGGCTCGGCACGGTCTCCGCGTTCACCGACTCGCGAGCCGGGGTGCTCAACTCGATCGGAAGCTCCCCGGTCGCCGACCAGCAGACGGCACCGTGCTGGGTCACGATCACCCCGGACGGCCGTTACCTGTTCGCGGTGAACACCGGGTCCGGCACCATCTCGCGCTACTCGATCGCCCCGGGTGGCGCTCTGACGCTGCTCGGCAGCACCACGGTCTCGGCCACCGGCGGCGTCGGCGCGGTCGACCCCGGCGTGAGCCCGGACGGCCGGTACCTGTACGTCAACGAGAACCGCGTCGGGTCGGTCGGTGCCTTCGCCATCAGCAGCGGCGGCAACCTGACCGAGCTGCCCGGCTCGCCTGCCCCCCTGCCTGCGGGGGCCACCCCGGCCGGCATCGCGGTGAGCTAGCCAGGAATCCGCTGGGGGCGGTGCAGATGGCCGGCGGCCGGAGTACCCGGTCGCCGGCCATCTGTGCCCGGTTACTTGACCGCGACGATGTCGACCGGCCGGATCGACGGCTCGCTCGCCAGCAGCTCGCCGGCGACCCCGGCCAGCGCCTGGGGGATGGGGCCGTTGAGGTGCGCGGCCCGGGCGTCTTCGGTCTCGAAGGTGTCGAAAATCCCGTAATGGGTCTCATCGATCCGGAACGCGTACCAGGTGACCGTGCCGTCCTCCGTAAGCGCGAGCTCGCGGCCCGCCTGCAGGAACGCGCCGAGATCGCCGCCCTTCCCCTCCTTGGCCTCAAGCGTTGCCAGGAACGCCAGCTTTACGCCCATGATGGATCCTCCTCGATCGGCTGTTAACACGGGCAGCGAACAACCGCCCGTCTGTAAGCGGTGTTGGAGCGCACCTATTTTACTAGTGACAGGGGGCGGCCTCGAAGCGGTCTGTTTCACTCACGGGACGGTCTGTTTCACTCACGGGATGGTCTGTTTCACTCACGGGATGGATGCCGCTAGCGGTGGTCACGGAGACGAACGCACGGTCCGCGTGACGCCATTGCCCGGTGACGTGCAGGCCGGCGTCCGCGGCGGCGCGCCGCAAGGCCGCCGCGCCCAGGCGAGCCCAGGGGAAGACCGGGCCGCGCCGGCTGTCTGGGTGTTCCAGCCATCCGGTCAGCTGCTCATCGACGTCGCCGGGCTCGGCTTCGATGAGGATCCGGCCGCCTGGCGCCAGGAGCTCGGCGCAGCGCAGCAGGAGCCGGGTGGGCAGGCCGCCGATGCCGATGTTGCCGTCCGCGAGCAGTACCGTGGCCCACCGGCCGCGCCCGGGCAGCGGGTCGAATACCGAACGGTGCAAGGCGGGCGCCCCGGCCCGGCGCACCCGGTCCACCGCAGTCCGCGAGATGTCCACTCCCAGCGCCGGAATCCCCCGCTCGGTCAGCGCCATGGTCAGCCGCCCGGGGCCGCAGCCCACGTCGAGGACGGGGCCGCGGCAGCGCCGGAGCAGTTCCTCGTCGGCCGCGTCGGGCGGACCGCACCAGCGGGAGACCGGCAGCGGCAGCGCGCGGCCGTCGGCGGTCCGCAGGACCAGCGCCTCCGTCTGCTCGCGCAAGGCCTCTTCGTATAGAGCGATCGCGCCTGTCCTCACGCCGCTCCCCCCAGGGCGCTTGCGCCGAGGGCGGCTTTCCCCGTGCGGACCGGGCTCAGGACCACGGCTAGCTCGCGCGCCCGCGCGGCGAACCGGCTCTGCGGCGCGTCGCGGGCCACCGCCAGGGCATCCGCCGCCGTGTCCACGTCGCGCAGCTGCGGCAGCTCGGTCACGCGCAGGCCGGCCGCGACAAGCCGGGCCCGCTGGATGGCGCCGGTGGCCGAGGTTGACATGGGGACGCCGCGCAGCAGGGCGGGATCGGGCTCGCGCAGGCCGAGCGCCCAGAAGCCCCCGTCGGCGGCCGGCCCGAACACGGCGTCGGCAGCCTCCCAGTCGACGGCCAGCAGACCAGGCGTGACCTGCGGTGTGTCCATCCCGATGAGCAGCGCCGGGCCGCGAACGGCGGCGAAGGCAGCGGCCAGGCGCTCGTCGAGCGGGCCGCCGCACTGCGGCACGACCTCGAACCCAGGGGGGAGCCACGGGCCCGGCTCGCCGTCGAGCACCAGGACCCGTCGCGCGGCCGGAGCCATCAGGACGGTGCGCAGCGTGTCGGCCAGCGCGGCCTCGGCCAGCGCGGCGGCCTGCTCGTAGGTGCACGGCGGCACCAGGCGGGTCTTGACCCGGCCGGGCACCGGCTGCTTGGCGATGACGAGCAGGGTGGTAGCTGGTTTCGGTGCCGTGGCCGTCACCGGGCGAGTACCTGGCTCATGTCGTGCACGGTCCGCACGCAGCCGCCGACGGTCCCTGTCACCTTGGACTTTCCAACGCGGGGGAGGTAGGCCACCTGGACCTCTGACACGCGCCAGCCGGCCGCGGCCGCGTTCATGACCATCTCAAGCGGGTACCCGAACCGCCGGTCGGCCAGGTTCAGGCCGAGCAGCGCCTCGCGGCCTGCCGCGCGCATCGGTCCCAGGTCGCGGATGCCCAGTCCGGTGCGCCTGCGGACCCGCCGTGCCAGTTCCC
>DATCGA010000605.1:0-9606 GCA_036509215.1 Trebonia sp. | reverse complement strand
CGCCGACGCCGGCGACGGCCGAGCCCGACCCGTTCGCGGCCTGGTTCGCCCCGGACGCCCAGGCCGCCCCGCGGACCGAGTCCGGCGGGCAGTGGCAGGCGGCCCAGCCGTGGCAGTCGGCCGACACGGTGTACGCCGGATCGGGCCAGCCGCCCTCGGCCTATCCGCCCCCGTCACAGCAGGTCCCCGCCTACCCGCCGCCGCAGCCGCCCTACGGCGCGCAGCCGGGGCCGCCGCCGGGCGGCGGGCGGTCATCGGGCGGCAGGACGGCGGCCCTCATCGTCGCCGTGGTGCTGGTGATGCTGGCGGCCGGCGGCGGCGCCTACGCCCTTGTCTCGCGGTCGAGCAAGCAGAGCACGGCCCAGCCCCCCGCCAGCCCCACCGCCGGGTCAGCCGCCCAGCCGACCGGGCCGACCTCCGCCAGCGCGAGCGCCCCGGCCAGCGCCGCCGCCAGCGCCTCGGCCGCCCCGTCGCCGACTTCGAGCCTGGTCAGCCTGGGCGCGAACGTCGCCGCGACGGGGGCCGAGCCCGCGGTGGAGACGACGCTGAGCCGGAACTTCCAGGGGATCAACACCCACAACTACGCCGAGTACCAGAGCGCGCACAACGGGCCGGAGCAGGCGGCCGAGTCCGAGTCCGCCTTCGACACCGGCTACGGGTCCACCCAGGACACCGGGATGACGCTGGTCTCCCTGGCGGGCACGCCCAACGGCGGCGAGTCGGCGACCGTGACGTTCACCAGCCACCAGGACAAGGGCACCGGCATCGACGGCAGCGCGTGCAACAACTGGCAGCTCACCTATTTCCTGGTCCCCCTGGGCACCGGTTACGTCATCGGCCCCCCTCCGGCCGGGTACAAGCCCATCTACTCGGACTGCTGAGCCCATGGTCGCACCGCTTGCCGCGCGCTGGGTCGCGGCCGCGTTCGGCGCGCTGCTGGTGCTGTCGGGCTGGCAGAGCGTGATCGGGACGCTGATCGTGCCCCGCCCGCTGGCCTCGTGGCTGACCCGGCTGGCGGACCGGGTGGTGGTCTCCGCGTACCGGATGGTGACGAGACGGCTGGACGACTACAAGCGGCGTGACCGGGTGCTGGCCACCCAGGCCGCCGCGATCCTGCTCACCCAGCTGGTGGGCTGGCTCGCCATCTTCGTCGTCGGGTACACGCTGGTGCTCTGGCCCTGCAACGGCATCAGCATCACCTCCGCGCTGACCGACGCCGGCTCGTCGATCTTCACCCTCGGCTTCTCCGAGCCGAGGGGCGCCGCCCCCGCCGCGCTGGTCTTCCTGGCGGCGGCGACCGGGATGGTGGTGGTCGCGCTCCAGGTCGGCTACCTGCCGACGCTCTACTCGGCCTTCAACCGGCGGGAGACCGAGGTCGCGCTGCTCGTCTCGCGCTCGGGCGCGCCGTCCTGGGGACCTGAGCTGCTCGCCCGGACGTACTACGCGCTCGGCACCGGGGTGTCGTCGATTGACACGCTCCCCGAGCTCTACCGAACGTGGGAGCGCTGGGCGGCGGACGTGGCCGAGAGCCACACCACCTACCTGCCGCTGGTCCGGTTTCGCTCGCCCCTCCCGTACTCCTCGTGGGTGATCTCGCTGCTCGCGGTCCTCGACTCGGCCGCGCTGATGCTGGTCCTCTCGCCGGAGCAGGCGCCGGTGGTGGCGGCCAGGCTCTGCCTGCGCGGCGGCTTCTCGTGCCTCGGGCGGGTTGCCCGGGCGATGGGCCTCGACGTGCCCGAGGAGGCGGACCCGGAGGCCGGGATCACGCTCACCTACGAGGAATTCCTTGACGCGATCAGCCGGCTGGACGAGGTCGGCTTCAAGATCACCCGCGAGGCGTCCGACGCCTGGCCCGAGTTCGTCGGCTGGCGGGTCAACTACGAGAGGGCGGCCTACCAGATCGCGGAGGCCATCGACGCCGTCCCGGCGCGATGGTCGGGTCCGCGCCGGCACAGCGAGGCCGAGATGAGCCCGCTCCGCCCGCCCAGCGGCCGCCAGCGCCCGGGCACCCGGCGACAGGGCTAGCACGGCCATAAATGATCCATCATCAACCTCGCGTTATGCTGGCCGCATGACCGGGGTGTGGCTCAGCGAAGACGAACAGCAGGCCTGGCGTACCTACCTGCGGCTGGGCTCGCTGCTGCCGGCCGCCCTCAACCGGCAGCTTCAGCAGGACTGCGGGCTGACGCTGCCGGAGTACGAGGTGCTCGTCGCGCTCAGCGAGGCGGCCGAGCAGCGGCTTCGCCCGTTTCAGATCTGCGACGCGCTGAACTGGGAGCAGAGCAGGCTGTCGCATCAGCTCACCCGGATGGAGCGCCGCGGGCTGGTGAAGCGGCAGGAGTGCGCGGCCGACGGCCGGGGCGCCTTCATCGCGCTCACCGCCGCCGGGGCCGACGCCATTCGCGAGGCGGCGCCGCAGCACGTCGCGGTGGTGCGGCGACTGGTGTTCGACCGGCTGAGCGACGCCCAGCTCAGAGCCTTCGAGCAGGCCTGCACGGCCATCCTCGAGGCGCTGGCCGAGGAGGCCTGACCCGGCCTAGCACGGCGGTGAAGCCGAGGGCCTGCCCGCGTCAGCCCCCGGAGGCGCTGCCCAGACCCTGGGCATCCGTCCGGCTGGCCTGGCCGCCGGACTCGCTCGGCTGGCCGGATGTCCCGCTGCCCTGGCCACCGGTCTCGCCGCCCGCGATTCCGCCGCCGCCGCCGCCGGCGGCGCCGGTCCCCGCGTCGGACGGCCCGCCCGCGCCCGGGCCGCCGGCATTGCCGTCGGCCGGTTGCCACCCGCCCTTGCCCGCGAGCGGGTTGTCGAGGACGCGAAAGCAGTACCCGTCGATCTTGAGCGGGCCGCCTGCCAGCTTGCCCAGCTGCCCGCGCACGGCGACCCAGGCCGCCGCGCCGCCCGCCATCTGGTGGTAGAAGCCGGTCAGGTACTGGAAGTACTCGCGGCACAGCGAGGCCGGGCTCACGGTCGGACGCGGGGCGGCGGGCGCAGACGCAGCTGTGGACGGCTTCGGGCTCGGGGCGCGTGCGGCGCCGGTCACCAGCACCCCCTGTGAACCCGGCGGCTGGACGGTCGCACGGGCCGACGCGCTGGCGCTTGCGGGCTGACGCCCGAACGACGTGAGCTCCCCGATCGAGCCGGTCAGGGCGCCGGTGACCGCCGCCGCGACCACGATCAAGGCGGCCGCGGCGACACCGGTCACCGCGATGCCCGGCCTGCCGGAGCGGCCGGCCGCCGAGCGGCGATGCCGGTGCCTGCGTCGCGGCGCGGGCTGCGGCCGGCCGTCGGGCGGCGGCAGGATGAGGGTGTGAGCGGTGACGGCGGCGGGCCCGGCCCCCGCCCGCGCGGTCGGCGCGACGGCCGGCGGCGCGGGCGCGAACGCGCGGAACGCCGCCCTGGCGGCCGCCTCGCGGGAGAGCTCAAGGCCGGTTGCGCCCGCGCGGAGCGCGGCCAGCGTGCTCTCAATCGGCCTCAGCGCCGCCGGGGTGGCTGCGGTCTCCCCGGACAGCAGGGCGTCGAGGTCCCGCTCGTCAAAAGCGAGGCCCCAGGGCGGTGTCGGCTGGCTGTCAGGCATGTCATCGTCCGGAACGCCGTTCCCGAGCAAAGCGTTACACCCCTGCCCGCGACGTGACCCCAGGGCCGGTGAGCAGTGTCTCAAGCTTGCGCAGGCCGCGGTGCGCGGCCACCCGGACCGCGCCGGCCGATGTGCCGAGCATCTCGGCGATCACGTCGGTGTCGAGGCCTGCCACCACCCGCAGCAGGATCACGTTGGCCTGCTGCTCGGGGAGCCGGGAAAGCAGCGCGATGGCGGACTCGGTGGCGATGTTGTCCAGGGCGACCTGCTCCGCGCCCGGTGCCGTCGGCACCTCGGCCAGGCCGATCTGGTCGAGCGGCTCGGCCGGGTGCCGCCGCAGGTGCCGGGCCTGATCGAGCATCCGCCGCCGGGCGGTGGTGAACAGCCAGGCCCGCCAGGCGCCCTCGTCGCCGATGAACGCCGCGAGCCCCCTGACCACGGAGACCCAGGTCTCGGCGGCGATATCCTCGGCCGCGTCGGGGACGAGAACCCGGAGGTAACGGACAAGCGCCGGGTTCGCGTCGCGCCACAGAACCGCGAAATGCTCTTCGCTCCCGTCCTGGGCAGCCGCAAGTACGGCCGCGAAGTCGTCGCCCACCACATGCTGAGTATCGACACACATGCCACATCCGCGCAGCGGAATCACTCAGGCAGGTGTTACCACAAACTGACGCAGGCAAAGGTCGCGAAACGTCACCGGACCCCTCGGACCGGGCACCGCGTCGATGTTGATCCCGGTCTCCGGCAGCTCAAGCAGCTTGAACCCGTCAAGGAGCCTGGTGGTGGCGTTCCAGAACGCTCCCGTGCCGGTGTAGGCGGCGAGGAACTCGGCCGCGGCGGCCTCGTCGGCGGCGGCGATGCCGGCCGCCAGGCCGGAGGTCTCGTCGTTGGCGATCATGGCCGCCTCGGCCGGGCCGCCGGCCGGCGCCACGGTCACCGTGGCCTCGCGTTCGGAGTCGAGCGCCCACTCGTAGCCGAGCGGGTGGTCGTGCGGCGGGAGCGAGACCCTGATGCCGAGCCCGGCCAGCTGCCCGGTGATCTCCGGCAGCCAGGAGTCCCACACTGCCCGGTCGAGGAGGAGCAGGTTGAGCCGGTTGCAGACGCCCAGCCGGTCCAGGCTCGCGCCGATCAGCCGGGCGGCCTCCGCCCGCTCGGCGGACGGGTGAATGTAAAGCACCCCGCCGCCGTCGGCGTGCGCCAGCGTGCGCACCCCGTGCGCCGCCCCCTCGGCCGCCAGCGCCCGGGTCGAGTCGCCGCTGCCGCGCAGGATCACCAGCGGGATGAGCCTCGGCTCGCGGACCAGCGCGTACGCGGCCGCCTGGCCGGGCACCCGGATGAGCTCGATCGCGGCCGGGTCGAGGCCGGCCGCGGCCAGGGCCGGGGTGATCACCTCGTCGGCGAGCGCGATGGCCGACCGCAGGGCCGCGCTGCCGGTCCGCAGCACGCCCGCGTTCCGCGACTTGACCAGCTGCGAGGCGATATCCACGACCACGTTGGGCCTGGCCTCGAAGTTCGCGCCGATCACGCCGACCGGCCGGCTCCGCTCGGTCAGCACCAGGCCGCCGGGCAGGTCGCGGATCTTGCGCGATGACGGCTCGGAGGGGACGCCGGCCAGGATCTCGAGCTGGGCCGCCATCGCCTTCAGGCGATCCGCGTCGAGCCGCAGGCGGTCCCGCACCCCGGCCGCCAGCCCGGCGTCGGCCGCCGCCTTCATGTCCGCCTCGTTGGCGGCCAGCACGGCCGGGGCGGCGTCGGCCAGGCCCCTGGCCATCGCCCCGATCGCGGCGTCGATCGCGGCGTCGGCCGCCCCCGCCAGGCTGGGCGCCGCCGCGCGGGCCGCGCGCGCGGCCGTGCGCACGGCCTCGGTGGCCTGCGTGTCCTCCGCTGTCATGATCCCGAGGTTACCGGACCGCCGCCGCGCCCGCCGGGGTCGGCGGTCTCCGGCTCCGGGCGCAGCGGCGGGGCGTCCAGGGCGCAGTGCAGGCCGCCGACCGGCTCTGCGCCCGGGCCGGCCGACGGCGGGCCGACCGGCCCCCGTGACGGGTTGCGAATGGTCGCGGCGGCCAGCGCGCCGCCCGCCGCCGCGACCACGGCCGCGATCAGCACGGCGGTGTGGAAGCCGCTCGTCAGCGCGGCCGGGTGCAGGTAGACGTCCCCGGTGATGCCCGCCAGCGGCGGGAGCACCGCCACCGCGATGAGGCTGGCCGCCCGGGCCACGTCATTGTTGACCGCCGAGGCGATGCCCGCGTGCTCGGCGGGCGCGGCGGAGAGGGCGGTGGCGGTCAGCGGGGCCACGTTGATCGCCAGCCCGAACCCGAACACCAGCACGGCCGGCAGCACCTGGGTCAGGTAGTCCCCGCTGCCCTGCACCCGGGTGAACAGCAGCAGCCCGGCCGCGATCACCAGGGGGCCGACCGTCATCTGCAGCCTCGGGCCGATCCGGGCGGCCAGCGCGGCCGACCTGGCCGACAGGGCGAGCATGATGACCGTGATCGGCAGCAGCGACACCCCGGCCTCGAGCGCGCTGTAGCCGCACACCTCCTGGAGCACGACCGGCACCAGGAACAGGGCGCCGCCGAGGGCGCCGTAGACGACGAAGGTGACGGCGTTGGCGCCGCTGAACTGGCGGGAGCGGAAGATCGCGAGCGGCAGCATCGCGTGCCGGCTGCGTGATTCGATGACGCAGAAGCCTGCCAGCAGGGCGATGCCGGCAAGCAGGGTGACCAGCACCGTCGGCGACGTCCAGTTGCCGTCCGACGCCGCGATCAGCCCGTAGGTGATGCCCGCAAGCGCCAGGCTGATCGTCACCGCCCCGGCCACGTCGAGCGGCTGGCGGGGGCCGGGCGCGCGCGATTCAGGAACGTGCCGTATCGAAATAGCGATGACGGCCGCCGCGGCCGGCAGGTTGATGAAGAACACCAGCCGCCAGGACACGGCCGTGATCAGCCAGCCGCCCAGGAACGGCCCGATCGCGGTGGCGACGCCGCCCAGCCCGGACCAGGCGCCGATGGCCTTCGGGCGGTCCTTGGCGCTGAACGACGCCTGGATGATGGCCAGGCTGCCCGGAACCAGCAGCGCGGCGCCGGCCCCCTGCACCGCGCGGGCCGCGATGAGGAACGCGGCGTCCGGCGCCAGGCCGCAGCCGAGCGACGCCAGCGCGAACCACACGGTGCCGATCACGAAGATCTTCCGGCGGCCGAAGGCGTCGCCGAGCGCGCCGCCGAGCAGCAGCAGCCCGGCCAGCGGCAGCGTGTAGCCGTCGACGACCCACTGCATGCTCGACACCGAGGCGTGGAAGTCCTTGGCGATGGCGGGGAGCGCGATGCCGACGACGGTCGCGTCGAGGGCGGCGATGCCCGACCCGAGCACGGTGGCGGCCAGCACCCACCGTCCGGCCCCGGTCGCGTACCTCAGCCCGGGCGCCGGGTTCGTCGTCGCGTTGCCGACCATCCGCCGTCGCCCGGGCCCCGGTCAGACGCCCGGGGTGGCGGTCGGCCGTCCGATCACGCTGGCGGTGAACGTCGTGCGGCGGCTGCGCAGGTCGTCGCGGATCTGACGGCCGAGCCTGCGGGTCTCCCTGCGGTTGAGCAGCACCCCCGCGAGCGCGCCGGTCAGCAGCGGGCTGAGCGAGAAGGCGGACCTGCGCACCCGCGCCGCCAGCCGCCTGGTCAGCTGCCGGGCCAGCGGCGAGCCCGCGATCAGGAGCAGCCCGCCGTCCACCTGGTACACGCCGCGGCGGCTGGCCCAGGCGCCGATGTAGGCCCGCGCCCGGTCGGCGGCGCTGCCGACGGCCGGCTGGCCGTAGATCTCGTGCAGCTCGGCCAGCAGCTTGATCTCGATTCCCACCACCGCCAGCGTCTCGGCCGCGACCTCAACCGGGAACGCCGGCAGGGCCGGCAGCGCCGCGCAGGCGCCGGTCGCGCCGCCGACGGCGGCGGTGGCCCGCGCGGCCCGCTCGACCAGCAGCCCGGCGATGTCGTCATCGGACCGGCCAGGGAACCGCGCCCGCAGCGTGGCCTGGTCGCGGACCTGCAGCCGCGGCCCCATCGCCACCACCTGGGCGGTGAGCCAGGACAGACCCGAGCTGACCCCGCGCCCGGCCGTGCCGGCCCCCTTGCGGGCGCCGCCTGCGGTCCTGGCGACGGTCCCGGTGGCGCTGCCGGCCCCCCGGCGGGCAGCGCCGCCGCTGCGTCGCACCGCGTCGGCCCCCCGGCCCGCCATGTACTGCAGCGCCCCGATGATCCGCTTCTTGTCCTCCGGGCCCTCCGCCTCGGACAGCTCGACGGCGACCTCGGCCGCCTGCCGCGCGGCCGCGTCGTCGTCCGCCTGCCCGCTCTCCACTCCGGCCATCTGAAGCCACCCATCCGTAGACGTGCTTGCCTTACCCACGCTCCCCGTGTCTCATCTAGCAACGCTACCCAGACTAAAGCCGACTAACTGGACGTGCGGTGGCAGGCCAGCGCACTGCGTTTCGCGGCCACCCCCGCCATCGCGCCGAAGCAGACCCGCGCGGCCCGCGGCCGCCCGGCCGAGCGCGGCCCCGCTGCGGGCGCCGGCAGCCCCGAGCCGAGCCCCCGGCCGCCGGGCCCGGTGCCACCCGACCCGGTGCCGCTCAACCCGGTGCCGCCCGACCGAATATCGCTCGGCCTGATGTCGCTCGCTTCCATGGCGCCCGCGGGGGCGCCCTCGCGGTCTCCGCCGGCGGAGACCGGACCGGCACCGACCGGACCGCCGGCGCCAGCCTGGACCGTCGACCCGAGCCCGGTGCCCGACTGGGCCGCCGCCAGCGCGGGCCCACCGGCCGGGCCTGGCCCCGCCCCGGCCGAGACGAGCACGAACAGCGTCATCACGGCGGCGATGAAGACGGCGGGCAGCATCGTCGTCCCCGGGTGCAGCCGGACGGCCCCCGCCGCGAGCCCGAGCGCCCCCCGCACCTGGTCGAGCAGGAGCGCGAACAGCAGCTGCGCCAGCGGCAGCCGGGGACCGCAGCCGCGGCTCGCCTCCTGCCGGAGCCTGCGGATCACCGCCCGGCGCTGGCGGCCGGTCAGGCCGGGCAGCAGGTAGATCGTGACGCCCCGCGGTACGGACTCGGCAATGCCCTGCAGCCCGGCTACCTTGTGCGATCCTGACGCGAAGTCGCGACGGCGAACGCGGATCACGGCCGCAGCCATTCGGGCCGTTCAATCCGCACGCGTACACCAAAAAAACACACCGGCTCCCCCCGTCGCCGTATTAGCAGCACTGAATATAACGCAACGGTTTGCCATGTTCACGGTAAATAGCGAAGTTGCCCGCTTCGCGTCGCGACCCCATCCCGTCATACCCTGCGTAGATGATCCCAGGGCAAACCGACGCGGACCCGCAGGACGCGCCGCAGCCGCGCGAGCCGGCGATCTCCAGCCTGCTTGACCAGCCGCGCGGGCCGGGCGAACCCGGCGCCGCCCGGTCGCGCGGCGCCGCCCGGCCGCCGCTCCGGCCGCGCTGGGCGCTGGCGGTCAGCGCGGCGGCCGGCCTGCTGCTGGCGGCGGCGTTCCCTCCGCTCGGCCTGTGGCCGCTGGCCTTCGTCAGCCCCGCCCTGCTGGTCGTGGCCCTGTCCGGGCGCTCGCTGCGGGGCGCGTTCACGGTCGGCCTGGTCTTCGGCCTCGCGTTCTTCTTCCCGCTGGTCGCCTGGGTCGTCAACCTCGCCTGGTTCGCCTGGGTCGCGCTCGCGATCGCCTCGGCGCTCATCTTCGCGGTGTTCGCGGTCGGGCAACGGCTGCTGCTCAACCTGCGCTGGTGGCCGCTCGCGGTGGCGGGCTGGTGGGTGGCGGCCGAGGCGTTCAGGGACCGCTGGCCGTGGGGCGGCTTCCCCTGGGGCCGGCTGGCGATGAGCCAGGCCGGGGTCCCGACCCAGGGCTGGGCGGCGATCGCGGGCCCGCCGGCCCTGACGTTCGCGGTCGCGCTGGTCGGCGCCGCCCTCGGCTGGCTGCTGCTGACCGCCCTCGCAGACGGCCGGCGGACACCAGGGCGGCTGCTGATGCCGGCCCTCGCGCTG
>DATCGA010000604.1:0-3276 GCA_036509215.1 Trebonia sp. | reverse complement strand
GGGGGCCCGGGTCACCCACCTGCGCTTCCGGGTCCGCCGCCCGGCGGGGTTAAGCCGCCCGGCCGGCCGGAGGCTACTGCGCGCCCTCGTCGGCCAGCATCGCGACCAGCTGCGGTAGCCGGCCGAGCAGGCGGGCGCCGTCGATCGGGTTGCTGTAGTCGCGCGAGTGCACGATGAGGCCGTCGCGGACCGTCACCACCATGACGAAGGCGAGCGAGAACGGGCTCGCGTCGGCGACCTTGCGCCCCTCGAGCCTGTACTCGACCACCACCACCTCGGGGTCGGCCGTCTCGTGGACGCGCACGTCCACCGCCCGGGTGTACCGGCGCGCGGCCAGCCCGGCGGTGACCCGAGCCCGGAACTCCTCCCTGGTCATCTCCGTGCGCTCGGGCGCGAGGCCGCCGGCGAACGGCATCTCGATGACGAACCGCTCGGCGTAGCAGTCCGCCATGTCCCCCGGCGCCGGGCTGACGGCGGCCTGGAGAAACCGCTCGACCGTCGGCCGGGCGCTGCTGCCGGTCATGATGCCGCCAGTTGATCGAGCGCGGTGATCGACGCCGCGGGCAGCCGAACGGCCCCGGCCGCGATGTTCTCGGCCAGATGAGCGGGGTCGGAGGTGCCCGGGATCAGCAGCGTGCCCTCGTAGTGCGACAGCAGCCAGGCCAGCCCGACTTGCGCGGCGGTGACCCCGATCTCGGCCGCGATCGCGGTCACGGTCGGGTCGTCGGTCACCCGGGCCCGGTTGGCGAAGGCCGAGCCGAGCGGGAAGAACGGCACCCAGGCGACGCCGAGCTCGCGGCACCGGTCAAGGACGGGTTCCGCCGTCCGGTCGATGACGCTGTAGAGGTTCTGCACGCAGGCGATGCCGACGGGCGCCGCCCGGTCGAGCTGCTGGGCGGAGACGCTGCTGAGGCCGATGCCGCCGATCTTGCCCGCGTCCCGCAGAGCCGTCAGCTCCGCGAGCTGGTCGTCGAGGTCGACGAGCTGATCGCCCTCGGCCACGATGCCGGGGGGAGCGTCGACGCGGCGCAGGTTGACCAGGCCGAGCCGCTCGACCCCGAGCGCGGCCAGGTTGGCCTCGACCTGGGCCCGCAGCTCGTGCGGCCGCTGCGCCGGGACGAGCCCGCCGCCGCCGTCCCTGACCGCGCCGACCTTGGTCGCCAGCACCAGGTCGTCGGGGTAGGGCGCCAGCGCGGCGCGGATGAGCGCGTTGCACTCGCCGTAGAACTGCGCGGTGTCGATGTGGTTGACGCCGGCCCCGACCGCCTGCCGCAGCACCGCCGTCGCCGTGCCCCGGTCGGCCTTCCCGCCTTCCAGCTGCATCGCGCCGAAGCCGATGCGAGCGACCACCCGCCCCGCCAGCGGCGCGGTGCCGCCAGGAGAAGGGACCGGGGCCGAAGGGAAGGCGGGCGGGCGGAAATTCTGCATCTCGCCTGCTGTCGTCATCGGAGATCCTCCGAACGTGGCATAGTGAAAAGGAACCGGAGGAACCTCCGGTAAATCCATCGTAACAGATAAACGGAGGATCCTCCGTATTATGCCGAGCGCCGGCCAGACCCAGCCCAGGCGTCCGCGCGCGGACGCCGAGCGGAACCGGGCGCGGCTGCTCGACGCGGCCAGGGCCGCGTTCGCGTCCGGCCGCGAGCCGGTGACGCTGGAGCAGATCGCGCGCGACTGCGGCGTCGGCATCGGCACCCTGTACCGGCACTTCCCGACCCGCGAGGCGCTGGTCGAGGCGCTGTACCGCAAGGAGCTGGCCGACCTCTGCGCCAGCGTGGACGACCTGCTGGCGACCCGTCCGCCCGACCGCGCGCTGCGGGCCTGGATGGACCGGTTCGCCGACTACGTCGCGGCCAAGCGGGAGATGGCGGACACGCTCCGGGCCGTCTTCGCCTCGGGCACGGTGACCGTGTCGCACGCCCGCGAGGAGCTGGCCGAGGCCGTGCGGGCCGTCTTCGAGGCCGACGCCGACAGCGGCACGCTGCGCGACGATGTGCGGCCCGAGGACATCGTCGCGATGATCGTCGGCAGCTTCACCGCCACCTCGCTGGCGGGCGGGCGCGAGCAGCTTGAGCGCATGTTCGACCTGCTGATGGACGCCGTCCGGCGCCCGGCGGCGCGGCCGGCGGCCGATGACTCCGGCCGTGTGGCATCGTCACAGTAAGAGCAGGCACAGGGAAACCACGAGGGGGACGCGCTCATGACGCCGACCGGGCAGCAGCCGGCCACCGGGTACGCGCCGGCCAACGGGGTCGACATCTACTGGGAGAGCCGCGGCCGCGGCGGGACGCCGCTGGTCCTGGTGCACGGCGGGTACGGCCTGGCGAGCTCGTTCGACCGGCTTGCGAGCCAGCTCGCGGCCGACCGCCAGGTGATCGCCGTCGAGCTGCAGGGGCACGGCCACACGGCCGACATCGGCCGCTCGTTCAGCTGGGACGACTTCGGCCAGGACATCGCGGCGGTCATCGAGCGCCTCGGGCTCGGCCCGGTCGACCTGCTCGGCTACTCGCTCGGCGGCACCGCCGGCCTGCGCTGCGCGATCCGGCACCCGGAGGCGGTGCGCAGGCTGGTGGTCATCTCCGCGCCGTGCCGCCGCTCGGCCTGGTTCCCCGAGATCCTGGCCGGCTTTGACCAGATGAGCGCCGCCACCCTGCTCGGCACCCTGCGGCAGAGCCCGCTGTACGAACAGTGGGCGAAGGTCGCGCCCGACCCCGCGTCGTTCCCGACCCTGATCGACAAGACCGGCGCGCTGCTGCGCCAGCCCTACGACTGGGCCGACGAGGTCAGGCTGATGGAGGTCCCGGCCCTGCTCGTCTACGGGGACTGCGACAGCATCCCGCCGTCGCACGCGGCCGAGTTCTACTCGCTGCTCGGCGGCGGGCAGCGCGACGCGGGCTGGGAGGGCGGCCTGCCCACCCCGTCCCGGCTGGCCATCGCCCCTGGCAGCACGCACTACAACATCCTCGAGGCGCCCCTGCTGGCGGGCAGCATCGCGACGTTCTGCGGCTGACCCGCGGGCTAGTCGGGAACGGCCAGCTCGAGCGCGTCGAGCCGCCCGGCGTCGGCGATCACCTCGATACCGGAGATGCGGTCGTCGCGGTAGCTGAAGGCGAGCACGATCTCGACCTTGCCGTGCGGCGCGTAGACCACGCCGGGCACCCCGTCGACCAGCGCGAGGACCGAGAACCTGGATCGCTGCCCGGACAGCCGGGCCCCGTTCGCGACCGCCGCCGCGCCGCGCAGCTCGGCCGGCCGGCCGGCCGGCACCGCCGCCCC
>DATCGA010000603.1:0-4698 GCA_036509215.1 Trebonia sp. | reverse complement strand
ACCCGGCCATGGTGGTGATGACGAGGCCGGGGCCGTCCGGCCTGCCCCGGGACCGGGTCTCGCCCGAGGTGTCGGAGTGCAGCCGGATGCCCTGCAGCCGCCGCCCGGCCAGCAGCGAGACGAGGGCGTGCCCGCCCTCGTGCGCGATCGTGATCGCGTTCCTGGTCAGGTGCCAGAACCAGCCGTTGAGCACCACGATCAGCGCAACGACCCCGCTCACGGCGACGACCCAGTCCGGCGGCGCGGGCTGTGTGCCCGTCGCCCGGTCCCAGAGGTGCTGCAGCACCGTCAATACCGGCATACCGGACAGGCTAACGGACCGGGGTAACGGACCGGGGCGACTCACCACGGCTCGGCCGCGAGCGCCTCGATGCCGTGCGCCAGCGCGTGCTCACGCTGCGCGCCGTAACCGACCAGCAGCGCGGGGGGCGCGTTGCAGTGGTCGGCCCAGTGCCAGGTCGCGTTCTCGAGCTGGATGTCGTGCTTGGCCGCCAGCGTCGCGACTTGATCCGGGTCGCGCCCCTCGGGCAGCCGCAGCAGCAGGTGCAGCCCGGCCGCCTCGCCGCTGGGCTCGATCTCGGGCAGGTGCGCGTCGAGCACCGCCAGCAGCCGGTCGCGCCGCCCGCGGTAGATGGGGCGGACCCGCCGCAGGTGCCGGGCGAAGCCGCCGCTGTCGATGAACCGGGCGAGGGTGAGCTGCCCGAGCGCTTCGGCGGCGAAGTCCTCGAGCAGCCGGACCCGGATGATGTCGCCCGCCAGCTCGGGCGGGGCGATCATCCAGCCCAGCCGCAGGGCCGGGCTGAGGACCTTGCTGGCGCTGCCGCCGTACACGACCCGGTCCGGGTCGAGGCCCTGCAGCGCGCCGACCGGGAGCCGGTCGTAGCGGAGCTCGGCGTCGTAGTCGTCCTCGATCACCAGCGCCCCGGACTTGCGCGCCCATTCGATCAGCGTGACCCGCCGGTTGGCCGAGAGCGCGACCCCGCTCGGGTAGGAGTGGGCGGGCGACAGCAGCACCGCCGACACCTCCAGCCCGGCCAGCAGGTCGGTCCTGATCCCCTCGCCGTCGACCGGGACCGGGACCCATTCGAGGCCGGCCGCCTCGATGATCCGGCGGTGGAACAGGAAGCACGGGTCCTCGACGGCGATGCGGGTGACGCCGCGCCTGCCCAGCGCCCGGCACAGCAGCATCAGCCCCTGGGAGAAGCCGCCGCAGATCACCACCTGGTCCGGGGTGGCGCGCACGCCGCGGACGCGGCCGAGGTAGGCGGTGAGCGCCGCCCGCAGCTCGAGCTCGCCCCGCGGCGGCGGGTAGAGCAGCCCCATGTCCGGCAGGTCCTGCAGCACGTCGCGGTAGTGCCGCACCCACTCGTTGCGCGGGAACAGGGCCGGGTCGGGCAGCCCGCTTCTGGAGATCTTGCCGTCGTGGGCGAGCGGCAGCGGCCAGTACGGCGAGTCACCCGGCCCGGCCGAGGCCTGCCGGGTGTCGACGCCGGGCGCCCTGACCCGGGTGCCCGAGCCCTGCCGGGCCTCCAGGTAGCCCTCGATGACCAGCTGCTCGTAGGCCCCGACGACGAGCGAGCGGGACAGCCCGAGCTCGGCCGCGAGGACCCGCGACGGCGGCAGCATGGTTCCGGGTGCGAGCGTCTTGCGGGCAATGGCCTCGCGCAGGCCGCGCTCGAGCTGCGCGCGCAGGGTGCGGGGGCGGGAACGGTCAAGCTCCACCAGCAGGTCGGCGGGGAACTCGTCGTCTGCAAAATTGGTCTGAGTACCGGTAGTCAATTGGATCTTCCTATCCAGGCCATTATTCGTAGCCTAGCCGTATAGCCCAGTGTCGATCGCGAGGGGGGACGATGCCGGACGTGAACGTGCCGAGCGCCGGCCGGGTGCTCGTGCTCGGCGGTCAGGGGGTGCTGGGGACGGCGATCGCGGGGGCGTTCGGGGCGGCCGGCTGGACCAGCGTCAGGGCTGGCCGGCGGCCCGATTCCGGGGCCGACTTCCGGTCGGTCGACCTGGACGAGCCCGACACCCTCGAGCGGGCGCTCGACGGCATCGACCTCATCGTCAGCACCGTCCCCGACGAGCGGCTGGTGGCCGAGCGGATGGTGCTGAAGCGCGGCGGCGTGCTGATCAACGTCTCGGCGATGGCGGCCGGCGCCGTGCAGCGGCTGCGCCGGCTGCCGGGCGAGCCGCGCGGCACGGTGCTGATGAACGCGGGCGTCGCCCCCGGCCTGACCAACCTCGTGGCGGCCGACCTGCTGGCCGATCATCCGGAGGCGGACGAGGTCGAGCTGGTCTTCACCGTCTCGGCCAAGAGCGCGGTCGGGCCGGCCGGGAGCCGGTTCGCGCACCGGGCGCTGACCCGAGAGACCAGGCACCAGACGACCGTCGTGCCGCTGCCGGAGCCGTTCGGCCGACGTCGCTGCGTGGGCTTCGCCGAGGCCGACAACGGCTGGCTCGGCGCGGTGGCGGGCGGCCGGGCGGTCAGCCCCTACCTCTGCATCAGCGAGCACCGGGTGCACAGCGCCCTGCTCGCGTTCAACTCGGCCGGGATCATCGCCCGGCTGCCGCGGTCGGCCTTCGCCGGCCCGCCGTCGGGCGAGCAGGGGGCCGAGCCGGTCGCGCACTGGGTCGCGGTCCGCCGCCGCGGCGCCTGCCTGGCCGCCCGGACGCTGCGCTGCCGGGGCGACTACCGGTCGGCGGCGGCGGGCACGGTGCTGTTCGCCCGCTCGCTGGCCGCGGGCGCCCGCTCCGGGCCGGCCGGGGTACTGGTCCCCGAGGAGGCCTGCACGCTCGGCGAGCTCCGGTCGGCGCTGGCCGAGTCCGACATCGTGGTGGTCGACGAGCAGTAGCCGGGCCGACGCCCGGCGATGATTCTCCCCCGGCTGTACGGTCGTAGCTGGCGATGTTCTCTGCACGGTTAGGGGGGTGCTTCGATGGGCGGGTTCTCGAAATCGCGGCTGAGGCGGGTTTCCGACCTGCTGACCGGGTCGGTCCAGCGCGGCGAGACGGCCGAGGTGGTCGCGCTGCTGTCGCGCGGCGGCGAGACGCACCTGGAGACGGCGGGCGGGGCCGAGCCGGACACGATCTTCCGGATCGCCTCGATGTCGAAGCCGGTCGCCGCCGTCGCCGCCCTCATTCTGGTCGAGGAGTGCGTGCTCCGGCTCGACGACCCGGTCGACGAGTTCCTGCCCGAGCTCGCCGCCCGGCGGGTGCTGACCCGGGTGGACGGCCCGCTCGACGACACCGTGCCCGCCGAGCGGCCGATTACGCTGCGGGACCTGCTGACGTTCACGGCCGGGATCGGCTTCGGGCACGGCATGTTCGGGCCGCCGGGGTCGGTGCCGTTCATGGACGCGCTCGACGCGCTGCGGGGCGGGATGCCCCGGCCCGCCGAGGTGGTCGAGCCGGAGATGTGGATGCGGCAGCTCGGCGCGCTGCCGCTGGCTCATCAGCCGGGCACCCGGTGGCTCTACAACACCGGCTCGGACATCCTCGGCGTGCTGATCGCCCGGGTCACCGGACAGCCGTTCGGCGACTTCCTGCACGAGCGGATCTTCGCGCCGCTGGGCATGACCGACACCGGGTTCTGGGTTCCGCCGGACGCGGTCGACCGGCTGCCGCCCCAGTACACCAGGGACGACAGCGGTGAAGTGGTCGTCTACGACCCGCCGGACGGGCAGTGGGCCAGTCCCCCGGCGTTCCCGTCCGGCGCGGGCGGGCTGGTCTCCACCGCACCCGACTACCTCGCGTTCGCGTCGATGCTGATGGGCGGCGGCAGCCACCGGGGGGTCAGGATCCTGTCGAGGCCGTCGGTCTCGCTGATGACCTCGGACCAGCTGCCGGCCGCGGTGAAGGCGGTCTCCGGCATCGCTCCGGGCGACTTCGACGACATGGGCTGGGGATTTGGCGTGTCGGTGGTGACCCGCCGCTCGCAGGTCTACCACTCGGTCGGGACCTACGGCTGGACCGGCGGACTGGGCACGAGCTGGGCCAACGACCCGGCCGAGAACCTGACGCTGATCCTGCTCACCCAGCACGCGTTCACCTCGCACCTGGGTCCGCTCCTCATCGGTGATTTCACGACTACGGCCTACGCGGCCCTCGATGACTGACGATCGACGCCGATGAGTTGTTCCCGATGACCTCTTTTTGGCATTTCTGTTAACGGAATCATCATTCCGCTACGGTATGCTGTAGCGGAATGATGATTCCGGTTAATTGGAGGCCTGGCATGGAGAGCGCGCAGCGATCGCACTATCGGGTGACGTTCGCGACGCTGGTGGTCGGCATCGGCGCGTTCGCGCTCCTGCAGTCGATGGTGATCCCGGTTCTGAGCACCATTCAGGCCGAGCTGCACACCTCGCAGAGCGCGGTGACCTGGGTGCTGACCGCCTACCTGCTGTCGGCCTCGGTGATGACCCCGATCCTGGGGCGGGTCGGTGACATCTACGGCAAGAAGTGGGTCTTCGTGGCCACGCTGGTCGCCCTCGCGCTCGGCTCGGTGCTGGCCGCCGTGGCCCCCAACCTCGCGGTGATGATCGTGGCGCGGGCGATTCAGGGCCTGGCGGGCGGCATGCTGCCGGTCGGCTTCGGCATCATCCGCGATGAGTTCCCGGCCGACAAGGTGGCCGGGACCGTCGGCGTCCTCGCGGCGCTGCTCGCGGTCGGCGGCAGCCTCGGCATCGTGCTGGCCGGCCC
>DATCGA010000602.1:0-11443 GCA_036509215.1 Trebonia sp. | reverse complement strand
GACCAGGTCGACGTCGCGGGCATCGCCACCGACTACTGCGTCCGCTCCACCGCCGCCGACGCGGTGGCGAACGGCTTCCGCACCCGGGTCCTGCTCGGCCTGACGGCCGGGGTGGCCCCCGGCTCCACCTCCGAGGCGATCGAGTCCCTGCGCGCCACCGGGGTCGACGTCACCCCCGCCTGACCCCGGTACCAGCCGCCCCGGGCGTGGTCGCGCTCAGTCGTGCACGGCCGGCCGCCCGAGCGGGAGGGAGCGCCCGCCGGTGGCGACCGAGGCGGTGCTGAAGTACAGGTACACGCCGACGGCGGCGAACAGCAGGACCACGTACCCGGCCGCCTTCGAGAGGCCGGCCGATGTCTCGTTGACCCCGAGGAAGACCAGCAGCAGGGCCAGGTCGACCAGGAAGAAGACGGCGGTGTAGGCCATCGGCAGCCGCAGCGTCGCCAGCGTGAGCATGACCATGACGACCAGCCACGCGACCAGGAACAGCTCCTGCGCGGCCTGGGCCGAGGCCGGGGCGATGCCGAACCAGCCGTGCGTGAGCCCGACCACGAGCACCGCGTAGCTGAGCCAGAACCCGGCGAAGATCCCGAAGACGCTCGCGACCGCGCTCTGCCCGAGCGAGGCGGCCCAGATTGTCGCCATGAACAGGCCGATCGACGTCGCCGTGAGGATGATCGGCAGGGCCGCGCCGACGGCGGCGGCCGGGACCACGCCCACCAGCGCCAGCCCGAGCGAGACCGAGCCGGCGATGAAGCAGGGCAGCCCCAGCGCCATCGGGTCGCCAACCAGCGGTCCCGAGGCGGCCGCCTCGGCGGCGGGCGGTTCCGTGGCCAGGGTGCCCGCAGTGGATGCATCAGCGGTCATGGCTTAACTCCTTGGTGTAGAGCCATGCTGAGCGCCCTCGCGCGAGGGCCTCAAGCGTCTGATACATCCGTACGCCGGGCGCCCACCGCCCGTGTTCTCACTTTGAATCAGTGCCCGGCCGGCCAGCTAGCGGCGGGACAGCGCCCACTGGCGGATCTTGTCGATGCGAGCCTTGATCTGCTCGGCCGACGCCTGCGGGAGCGCGGGGCCGCCGCAGGCCTGGCGGAGCTCGTTGTGGATGACGCCGTGCGGCTGGCCCGTGCGGTGGCTCCACGCGCCGATCAGGCCGTTGAGCTCCTTGCGGAGCACCGCCAGCTGGGCGCGGCTGACGGTCGCCGTCGCCGTCGCCTGCGGGGCGTCGGCGGCCGGGGCCGGCGCCCCGAACAGCCCGGCGTCGGCGCCGTCGCTGCCTGTCGCAGGCGAGCCGCCCGCGGCCGACGACCGCGACGCGAGCTGAGCCGACTGGTGCTTGCGCAGCAGCACGGCCACCTGGTCGGGCTCGAGCAGGCCGGGCAGCCCGAGGTAGTCCTCCTCCTCGGGGGAGCCGGCCTCGGTCGCGGTGCCGAACTCGCCGCCGTCGAACAGCACCCGGTCGAACGTGGCCGACGCCTTCAGCGCCTCGAAGGACCGGCCCATGAGCTCGAAGTCGTCGGGTGTCTTGCGCTCCCGCTGCGCGTCCTCGAGCTCGGCCTCCGGGTCCCGGTCGAGCACCCGGACCACGTGATCGCGCTCGGCCTCGAGTTCGGCCGCGAACCCGAGCAGCACCGGCACCGAGGGGACGAACACCGACGCGGTCTCCCCGCGCTGCCGGACCCGGACGAACCGGCCGACCGCCTGGGCGAAGAAGAGCGCGGTGGACACCGACGTCGCGTAGACGCCGACCGCCAGCCGGGGCACGTCCACGCCCTCGGACACCATCCGCACCGCGACCATCCAGCGGGCGGTGGAGGTGGCGAACCCGGAGATCTTCTTGGACGCGGTCGGGTCGTCCGACAGCACCACCACCGGCCGCTCGCCGCTGATCCGCCGCAGCAGCCCGGCGTAGGCCCGCGCGGTCTCGTGGTCGCCCGCGATCACCAGGCCCCCGGCGTCCGGCATCGCCCGCCTGACCTCGGTCAGCCGCTTGTCGGCGGCCTCGAGCACGCGGGTGATCCACATCCCCGACGGGTCGAGCGCGGTCCGCCACGCCTGCGCGATCTGGTCCTTGGTCATCGGCGTGCCGAGCGTCGCGGTGATCTCGTCGCCGGCCCGGGTCCGCCAGTGCATCTCGCCCGAGTAGGCGAGGAAGATCACCGGCCGCACCACGCCGTCCGCCAGCGCGGGCCCGTAGCCGTACACGTAGTCGGAGGCGGACCGCTTCGACCCGTCCGCCTCCGGGACATAGGTGACGAAAGGGATCGGGTTCGCGTCCGACCGGAACGGCGTGCCGGTCAGCGCCAGCCGCCGCCGGGCGGGCTCGAACGCCTCCCGGACCGCCTCGCCCCAGGACAGGGCGTCGCCCGCGTGGTGCACCTCGTCGAAGATGACCAGCGTCCGGCGGCCCTCGGTGCGGGCCCGGTGCAGCGCCGGATGGGCCGCGACCTGCGCGTAGGTGACCGCGACGCCCTGGAAGTCCGCCCCCGCCTTGCCCTGGGCGTTGCGGTAGGACGGGTCGATCGCGATCCCCATCCGCAGCGCGGCGGCCGCCCACTGGTACTTGAGGTGCTCGGTCGGCGTCACGATCGTGATGCTGACGATCTCGCGCCGGGCCATCAGCTGCGCCGCGACGGTCAGCGCGTACGTTGTCTTGCCCGCGCCGGGCGTCGCTACCAGCAGAAAGTCACGCCGGGGTACGCGAAAGTACTCTTCGTAAGCAGCCTGCTGCCAGCCTCGGAGAAGAGCAAAAGAATTGTTCCGAACGGACCCGGCTGACTCTGGTTCGCCCACTACTCCGCAGCGCCGTCGTCGCCGTCGCCAGGCGGCAGCGACTCGTAAATCTCCTTGCACTCCGGGCAGACCGGGTACTTCTTCGGGTCCCGGCTGGGCACCCAGACCTTGCCGCACAGCGCCTTGATCGGCGTGCCGAACACGGTCGCGTTCATCATGTCGTTCTTGTCGACGTAGTGCGCGAACCGCTCGTGATCGCCATGCGAAGTATCGACCTTGCGGTCCTCATGTACCTTCAGGTCGCCCTCAGGCATTACTTCGGTGCTCACGGGTCAAGTTTACCCACGCGGCGGCCTTCGGGTGGGACGACCCCCCGGCCGGCCCGGTCGGATCTCGGATTCCGCGCGTGGGCCGTCAGTTCAGCGCCGGGTCGTCGGGGAAGGTGGCGAGGAACGCCAGGTCGCCCTCCTGGCGGCGCAGCACCTGGCGCCAGAGACGGTCCGGGTCGTCGACGAACACGTCGCCCGGCTCGGCCGGGAGCACGTACCACGCGCCCTCGTCGATCTCGGTCTGGAGCTGGCCGGGGGACCAGCCGGCGTAGCCGACGTAGACGCGCAGGCTGGTGATGGCCGGGGCCAGCAGCCGCGGCGGCGTGTCCAGGTCGAGCAGGCCGAGCCGGGCCAGCGCGGGGGCGCCGTCCAGCGGGCGCCAGCCGATCGGCTCGTCCTTGCCGGGGACCATCGCCAGCGCCAGGGCGCTGTTGGGCGCGACCGGGCCGCCGCGGAACACCACCGAGGGCTCGGTCGCCAGCTCCGTCCACTGCTCGAGCACCTGCCCGACGCCGATCGCGGTCGGCCGGTTCAGCACCACGCCGAGCGTGCCCTGAACGTCCTCGTGCTCCACGATGAGCACCACCGCGCGCCGGAAGTTCGGATCCTCGAGGAGCGGAGTCGCGACGAGCAGTCGGCCAGCCTTCGGATCCGAACCCATGACATCCATGTAACCACCACGATCGGGGTTGCGGCAGCGGTAGCAGCCACGCGTCCCGCCTTTGGCTAGTCGGCGTTCGCGGCCTCGCGGACGGCGGCGGCCACCCCGGTGGCGACGTCGGGATGGAACACCGACGGGATGATGTAGTCGGGGCCGAGCTCCTCGGCCGGAACCACGTCGGCCAGCGCCCGCGCGGCCGCCACCAGCATGGCGTCGGTGATCTTGGTCGACTGCGCGTCGAGCAGGCCGCGGAACACGCCGGGGAAGGCCAGCACGTTGTTGATCTGGTTCGGGTAGTCGCTGCGCCCGGTGGCGACGACGGCCGCGTACTCGCGCGCCTCGTCCGGGTCCACCTCGGGGTCGGGGTTGGCGAGCGCGAACACGATCGCGCCGGGGCTCATCGTCTTGACGTCGTCGGCGGCCAGCACGTTCGGGGCGGACACGCCGATGAACACGTCGGCGTCGACGACCGCCCCCTTCAGGTCGCCCGGGTAGCAGGCGGCGTTGGTGTGCTCGGCGATCCAGCCGAGGCTCTCGTTCAGCCCCGGCCGTCCGCGGTAGACCGCGCCGTCGATGTCGCACGAGATGACGTTGGTCGCCCCGGCGGTGAGCAGCAGCTTGAGGACCGCGGTGCCGGCCGCGCCCGCGCCCGCCATGACGATCTTGACGTCGCGCAACTCCTTGCCCACCACCCGCAGCGCGTTGGTCAGCGCGGCGAGCACGACGATCGCGGTCCCGTGCTGGTCATCGTGGAACACCGGGATGTCAAGCATCGCGCGGAGCCGCCGCTCGACCTCGAAGCAGCGCGGCGCGGAGATGTCCTCCAGGTTGATCCCGCCGAACCCGGGGGCGATGGCCGCGACGGTGGCGACGATCTGATCGGTGTCCTGGGTGTCCAGGCAGATCGGCCACGCGTCGATGTTCGCGAACCGCTTGAACAGCGCGGCCTTGCCCTCCATGACCGGCAGCGCCGCGTAGGGGCCGAGGTTGCCGAGGCCGAGCACGGCCGACCCGTCCGTCACCACGGCGACGCTGTTGCGCTTGATCGTCAGGCGGCGGGCGTCCTCCGGGTTGGCCGCGAGCGCGAGCGATACCCGGGCCACGCCCGGCGTGTAGGCCATCGACAGGTCGTCGCGGTTGCGCAGCGGGACCTTGGACCGCATCTCGATCTTGCCGCCGAGGTGCAGCAGGAAGGTGCGGTCGCTGACCTTGTGCACCGCCACCCCGGGGATCGCGGCCATCGCGGCGACCAGCGACTCGGCGTGCGCCGTGTCGGTCGCGGCACAGGTCACGTCCACCCGGAGCTTGCCGTTGTTACCGGAGTTGACGTCAATGGCGGTTACCAGGCCGCCGGCCTGCTCCACGGTCCTGGTGATCTCGCTCACCGCACGGCCGTGCGAGGCAACTTCCAGCCGTGCCGTAATCGAATACGACACGCTCGGCGCCATGGTCACGTCAGTTACCGCCTTTCCGGACGACACTGTCCGCCCGACCTGCGCACGACTCTGCGCAAAGAGCCAGGGTTCTAGAGTATGAGGTCCGCGCGAACACCGCGTAATCTTCATGCATGGCGCGGGACACTACGATAAGCCCGTCGGCGGCCGGCCCGAGCGTGATAAGCGCGGAAGCCGGCGTGATCGATGTAACACGGCTGCGCGTTGCGCTCGCCCGGCTGTCGCGCCGGCTCCGCCGGCACGAGCTCGCGGGCCTGACCCCGACCCAGCTGGCGGCGCTGTCCACCGTGGAGCAGGCCGGCCCGCTCCGGCTGGGCGACCTGGCCGCGGCCGAGGGCATCGCCCCGTCCACGCTGACCCGGCTGGTGGCGGTGCTCGAGGAGCTCGGCTACGTCCGCCGGGACGCCGACCCGAAGGACGCCCGCGCCTCCACCCTGGCGATCACGGTCCTCGGGCACGAGACGCTGGAACGGCTCCGCGCGGAGAACTCCGCCCTGCTCGCCAAGCGGGTGATGCTGCTTACTCCGGAGCACCGGATCGCGCTGGCGGCCGCGCTGCCGGCCCTCGAGACGCTGGCCGACCCCGACCCGGCCCCGCCGCGCCCGCCGAGGGGCTAGCGCCTTAGAACAACAGCAGCGCGAGCTGGGTGCGGGCCTTCTTCACCCGGTCGTCGCCACGCGGCAGCACCTCGAACAGGTCGAGCAGGTGGAGACGGGCCGTGTTCCGCTCTGCCCCCGAGGTCCGCTTGATCACGCCGAGCACCCGGTCGAACGCCTGGTCCGCGTCCCCGCTGGCCATCTGGAAGTCGGCCATCAGCAGCTGCGCGTCGATGTCGTCGGGGGAGGCCGCCGCGTCCCGGCTGGCGGTCGCCGGGTCAGCCGACGACACCCGCCGCATCAGGTTCACCTGCGCCAGCCAGCTCTTGGCGAGCGGGTCGGCCGGGGCGTCGACGAGCGCCTTCTCCAGCGCCCGGGCGGCGGCGTCGAGATCGCCGGTCTCCATCGCGTCCCGCGCCGCCGCGAGCGCGGGCGGCAGGTCGTCGATGGCCTCGCCGTCCTCGCCCGGCTCGCCCGGCTCACCGGGCTCGCCGCCCTGCAGGCCGATCTGGTCCGCCACCGCGAGGATCTGGGTGAGCCACTGCGAGACCTGGGCCTCGGGCATCGCGCCGAGGAACGCGTCCACCATCTGGCCGCCGACGATCGCCACCACCATCGGGATCGACTGCGCCTGGAACGCCTGGGCGAGCCTGGGGTTCGCGTCGACGTCGACCTTGGCCAGCACCCAGGCCCCGGCGGCCTCGTTGGCCAGCTTCTCGAGCACCGGGCTGAGCTGCTTGCACGGACCGCACCACTCGGCCCACAGGTCCACGATGACCGGGGTCGTCCGCGACCGCAGCACGACATCGGTGTCGAAGGTCTCTTCCGTCACCTCGAACACGTAGGCCGACGCCTGCCCGGCGTCGTCGCCGCCGGCGCCCGCGTCGGCGGCGCGGGCCGCCTGCTGCTCCCGGCGCTGGGCGGCGGCCTGCCGTGCGCCGAGATCGACGGCACCGTACATGGAGAAGTCCCGCGGCGTCTGCATGTCTCTATCTTGCCTCATCGGTCGACGTGATCTGCGCCCCATATTGGGCGCGCGCGGGCGCGCTGGCAACATGTTGCGCTAATTATCGTCCAGTGTAGCATTTAATGTGCTACCGTTCGCGCATGCCACAGAAGGGCGACCGCCGCCGGGGCAAGCCGCTCAACCCGGATCTCGGGTACTCGGGCGATCCCGTTCACCACGTCACCAGCAACCTGCCATCGCAGCGGATCGGCATCCGCGAGCTGCGCCAGCACGCCAGCGTCTACGTCGACCTGGTGGAGCGCGGTTACACGGTGGACATCACCAACCGCGGGCGGCTGGTCGCCCAGATGATCCCGGTGCGCGACCCGGAGAGCCCGCTCGAGCGCTGGATCGCCAAGGGCGTCATCGAGCGCGCGGAAGACGACGGCAGCGTGCTCGAGATCGAGCCGTACCTGGGCCCGGCGGGCGGGCCCACCGCCAGCGGCGCGCTCGGGCGGCTGCGGGCGGGCGAGGAAGGCGGCAGCGCGGGGACGGGGCGGCAGTGATCTACCTCGACTCCTCCGCCCTGGTCAAGCTCGCGCTCTCGGAGCCCGAGTCGGCCGCGCTGACCAGCTACCTGGCGACGCGACCGGGCCAGGATCTCGTCTCGAGCACCCTGCACCGGGCCGAGGTGCTCCGCGCCATCTGGCGGTCCGAGCCCGGCGCGCTGCCCCGCGCGCAGCGCATCATCCGCCGTGTCTCGGTCGTCTCGCTCACCCACGACCTGCTCGACAACGCCGCCACCCAGGCCCCGGCCGGCCTGGGCACCACGGCCGCCATCCACCTCGTCTCGGCGCTGACCATCAGGCGCGACCTGACCGCCTTCGTCAGCTACGACAAGCAGCTGCTCGACGCCGCCGAAGGCGCCGGCCTCACGGTCGTCAGCCCCGCCTAGCAGCCCCGCCCGCATCCCGGGCGCGCGGTCAGGCGTCCTCGCGGTCGGGGCCGAAGACGGTCGGGATCGCCGGGTACCCGCGAGACAGCTGCATCGCGTACGAGGGGAGCTCGGCCAGGACCGTGGTGTGCCGTGCCCGCGCGGCCTCGATCGGCTCCCGCCCGACGATCTTCCCGTCGCGGACCAGTTCCTGCAGCAGCCAGCGGGCGGTCGGCGTCGCCTCGGGCGGCGACAGCCAGATCCGCTCGGTCACCGCCTCGCCGGCCGCGTTATGCTCCCGCACGGCCCATTTGCGCCCGCCCCGCCCCGGCTTGCCCACGGATCGCTTGGCCACCGGCCGCAGGCCGCTGTGGCCGGCCGGGGCGCCGTCGGCCAGCGGCTCATCGGACCGCGCGACCAGCTTGTAGACCAGCGCCGCGGTCGGCGCCCCGGAGCCGGTGACGAGCGAGGTGCCGACCCCGTAGCCGTCCACCGGCGCGACCGCCAGGCCGGCGATCGAGTACTCGTCGAGGTCGCCGGTGAGGATGATCCTGGTCGATTTCGCGCCGAGCGAGTCGAGCAGCGCCCGGACCGAGACCCCGAGCGCGGGCAGGTCGCCGCTGTCGATCCGGACCGCCCCGAGCGAGTCCCCGGCCGCCTCGACCGCGGCCCGCACACCGCGCTCGACGTCGTAGGTGTCGACCAGCAGGGTGGTCCCGTGGCCGAGGGAGGAGAGCTGGGCGACGAACGCGTCGTGCTCGCTGTCGTGCGCGAGCGTGAACGCGTGGGCCGAGGTGCCCGACGACGGCACCCCGTAGGCGTAGCGGGCCATCAGGTTCGACGTGGACGAGAACCCGGCGATGAAGGCGGCCCGCGCGGCCGCCACCGCCGCGCTCTCGTGGGTGCGCCGGGAGCCCATCTCGATCAGCGGCCGCCCGGTCGGCCCGGGCCCGCCCGCCGCCGTCACCATCCGCGACGCCGCCGACGCGACCGCGCAGTCGTGGTTGAGTATCGAGAGCACGACGGTCTCGAGTAGCACCGACTCGGCGAACGTGCCCTCCACGACCAGGATCGGCGACCCGGGAAAGTACACGTCGCCCTCGGCGTAGCCCCAGACGTTGCCCGCGAACCGATACGATGACAGGTATTGGAGCGTGGTCTCGTCTACGATCCGATTATCCCGCAAAAAGGACAGCTCGGCCGGACCGAAGCGGAACCGCTCCAGCGCGTCGAGCAGTCGGCCGGTGCCGGCCACGACGCCGTAGCGGCGGCCGTGCGGCAGATGGCGGGCGAAAACCTCGAAGACCGCGCGCCGCGAAGCGGCGCCGCTGTGCAGGGCGGCCTGGAGCATGGTGAGTTCATAGTGGTCTGTCAGCAGCGCGGTGGTCCCGCTGTTCACCGGTGTGGTCACAGGTGGAAGACTACGGACAGGGAGGTGGCTGCGAGTGAGCGTGGCACCCGCTGAGCTGGATTTGCCGCGATCAGCGGACGAATCGGTGCCGGATAAGCCCTGGCTGACGATTGTTTGGAACGACCCGGTCAATCTGATGTCGTATGTCACATATGTCTTCGAGCACGTCTTCGGCTACTCCCGGCCGAAGGCCGAGAAGCTCATGCTCGATGTCCACCGCAAGGGCAGGGCCGTCGTCGCGAGCGGCACCCGCGAGGCCATGGAGCGCAACGTCGAGGTGCTGCACGGGTACGGCCTGTGGGCGACCGTGCGCCAGGATGCGTAGGTAGAGATAGATGTTCCGGTCCACCAGGGATGGCGGCGTCACCGTCAGGCTGTCGGGCGGTGAGGCGACGCTCCTGCGCACCCTCGTCGTCCCGGTCATGGAACTGCTGAACGACCCCGCGCGGCCGTCGGCGCCGTCAGAGCCCGCCGCGCCGGACGACTCGGCCGACATCCTCGCCGACCTGGAACGGCAGTTCAGCTCGCCCGACGAGCCCGACCCGGAGCTGCCGGCCGACCCGGTGGTCGCCCGGCTGCTGCCCGACGCCTACCAGGACGACCCGGAGAAGGCGGGCGAGTTCCGCAAGTACACCGAGTCCTCGCTGCGGGAGGCCAAGAAGTACTTCGCGCAGACCCTGCTCGAGACCCTGCCGCCCGAGGGCGGCAAGATCAGGCTCACGGGCGACCAGGCCAGGGACTGGCTGCGGGCGCTGAACGACATCCGGCTGATGTTCGGCGTCCGGCTCGAGGTGACCGAGGAATTCGAGGAGCAGCTCGCGGCGCTCGACCCGCAGGACCCGAGGCTGCCCGCGTTCGAGGTCTACGGCTGGCTCGGCGCGGTGCAGGACTCTCTGGTCCACGCGCTCGGCAGGTAGTCTCGGCGATCATGCTGACGATCTCGCGCGCGCTCTACGAGAAGATCATCGAACACGCTCGCAAGGACCATCCGGACGAGGCCTGCGGCGTCATCGCGGGCCCGGAGGGCAGTGACAGCCCGGTCCGCTTCATCTCGATGCAGAACGCCGAGCGCTCGCCCACCTTCTACCGGTTCGACTCGCTCGAGCAGCTGAAGGTATGGCGCGAGATGGATGACAGGGACGAGGAGGCCATCGTGGTCTACCACTCCCACACCGCCACCCAGGCGTACCCGTCCAGGACCGACATCTCCTACGCCAGCGAGCCGCAGGCCCACTACGTCCTAGTATCGACCCGGGATGAATCGGAGACCGAGTTCCGCTCCTACCGGATCGTCGACGGCGAGGTTACCGAGGAACCCGTCGACATCGTGGAATGAATCGGGTCCCGGCTAAGGTTCCCATCCATGGCGTAAAGAAGTTCACCGAGGAGCGTTGAAACATGGCTATTGAGGTTCGCATCCCCACCATCCTGCGCAGCTACACCGGCGGCGCCAAGGCGGTTGACGGGTCCGGCGCGACGCTGGACGAGCTTCTCAACAACCTGGACGCCGCCCACGGCGGCCTGCGCGAGCGGCTCGTCGAGGGCGAGAAGCTCCGCCGTTTCGTCAACGTGTACCTCAACGACGAGGACGTCCGCTTCCTCGGCGGCCTGGAGACCCCGGTCAAGGACGGCGACACGGTGACGGTGCTGCCGGCGGTGGCCGGCGGGTCGCGGTAGGGAAAAGGCTCAAAGACATTTAGCCCGAACGGACCGCTGCCTTGCGTTACGACTCACTGCTGGCCTCCCTCGGCAACACCCCCATGGTGGGGTTGCCGAGGCTCTCGCCGTCCGACGACGTCCGGTTGTGGGCCAAGCTCGAGGACCGCAACCCGACCGGGTCGGTCAAGGACCGGGCCGCGTTCTTCATGGTCGAGCAGGCCGAGAAGGACGGGCTGCTCCGGCCGGGCTCGACGATCCTGGAGCCGACCTCGGGCAACACCGGCATCTCGCTCGCGATGGTGGCCAAGCTCCGCGGCTACCAGCTGATCGTGGTGATGCCGGAGAACACGAGCGAGGAGCGCCGTCAGATCCTGGGCATGTACGGGGCGGAGATCTTCACCTCCCCGGCCGCGGGCGGCTCGAACGAGGCCGTCCGGGTGGCGAAGCGGCTGGCGGCCGAGCATCCCGACTGGGTGATGCTCTACCAGTACGGCAACGAGGCGAACGCCAGGGCGCACTACGAGACGACCGGGCCGGAAATCCTGGCCGACCTCCCGTCGGTCACGCACTTCGTGGCCGGGCTCGGCACCACCGGCACGCTGATGGGGACCGGCCGGTTCCTGCGCGAGCACCTGCCCGAGGTGAAGATCGTGGCGGCCGAGCCGAGGTACGGCGAGCTCGTCTACGGCCTGCGGAACGTGGACGAGGGCTTCGTTCCCG
>DATCGA010000601.1:0-4112 GCA_036509215.1 Trebonia sp. | reverse complement strand
GACTGCGCGATCATCGTCGGCATCGCGCGCGTCCCCGACTAGCGCGCCAAAATCACCGACACGCCGACACGGTTCAGTTTCACGCGGGATTTACTGCCTGCGGTGTAGTCTGGCCTCATGGGTGAACAGCAGGAAGTGATCGAGGAGCTCACGGCCGCCGGCGTGCTGGCGGGCATCCGCTGGGCCTACGAGTCCGCGACCAGGCGGTCGCTGGAGAGCTACTGCGAGGCCGACGGTCACGACCCGGCCTGGCTCGGCCACACCCGGTTTACCCTGTTCCGCGACCGACTGGATAGGGTCTTCGCCTGCGGTCGGTACGCCGTCCCGACCGCAGGCGGCGGGCTTGACCACGACCTGCTCTACGCCGAGCTGTCCGAGCGGGACCTGGCCACGCTGCCCCGGGTCGCACCTGGCCTGGTCATCCGGCGCGACCTGCGCGGCAGCGCCGGGTGGGCGTACCGGCGGCACTGGTTCCTGATCGCCTCGGCCGAGTTCGGCCGTATCGACACCCTGCCGTGGCTGGAGAAGTCCGTCACCAAGCAGCTCGTCGCCGCGCAGCCGGGCCCCGACCACCGCCAGCCGTCGCTGTTCGAGGACCTGCTGACCGATGGGGTGGTACCCGACGACCTGGTGCCCGAGGGCGCGCCCCTGGGGGCATCGCTGCCCGCGCGGATCGACCCGCTCCTGCTGGCCGCCGACCGGCAGCTCAAGCTGCCCACGTTCGTCGTCGCGCACACCCTCGAGGCCGACACCGGCGAGATCGAGCTCGCCTTCGGCCGGCCCTGGCTCAACCTGCGCGGCGGCTCGGCCTGGCACTGGCGGGAGGACCTGCTCACCGTGCCGCTTCCCGCGGTCCGGCGCACCGAGGTCCCGGCGGCGGCCAAGATCGACAAGCTGTCGGCGGTTCCCGACGCCCAGGTCCGCCTGCGCGTCATCGACGGCGGTCGCCGCGTCAGCCGGGGCCGGGAACGCGACGGCGGACAGGCGTGACGCCGACCGACCGTCCGCGGGCGGCCGACGTCGCGGCGTTCTTCGACGGGGCCCGTCTCACCCTCGGCCGCCAGCTGGCCGGCCTGCGCAAGTCCGATCTGGCCCAGCGCCTCGAGATGAGCCCCACCGCGGTCGCCGCCTGGGAGTCCGGTGCCAAACGCCCGACCGCCGTCACGGTCGCCAGGCTCGCGCTCAGCCTGGGCGTCGACCCGGGTTTCTTCGCCATGCGCCCCGATGACGTGGCCGCGCTGTCGGCCACCCCGCATTTCCGGTCGCTCCGCTCGACCACGCAGCTCGCCCGCGACCAGGCGTTCGCCTACGGTCAGCTCGCGGTCGATATCGCGACCAGCCTGGAGAAGCACGTCGAGTGCCCCGACCCGGACGTGCCGAGCTTCCCGGTACCGATCGACGCCGACCGCTGGGACGACAGCGGACCGGAACTGGCCGCCCGCTACGTCCGCGACCAGTGGGGGATGAGCACCGGCCCGGCCCCCCACCTGGTCCGGCTCCTGGAGAACCACGGCGTGCTCATCGTCTTCAGCCCGCCCCAGGCCGCCAGCGTCGACGCGTACTCGTTCGACAGCCGCCTCCGGCCGGTCGTCGTACTCAATCCGGTCAAGCACGACTACTACCGGCAGCGCTTCGACATCGCCCACGAGCTCGGCCACCTGGTCATGCACAGCGACGCCGAGCCGGGCGGCCGGACCGTCGAGGACCACGCCAACCGCTTCGCCGCCGAGCTCCTCATGCCCGAGGCGGAGATCCGCGACGAGCTGCCCACGATCATGAACGGCGCCGCCTGGCAGTCGCTGGCCCGGAGCAAGGAGCGCTGGGGGACCAGCATCCAGGCGCTGCTGTACCGCGCCCGCCGGCTGGGCACCCTCACCGAGGTCTCCTACCGCAACGCCATGGCCACGCTCACCAGCCGGGGCTGGCGCCGCGGCGAGCCCGGCCTGATCACCGTCCTGGAGCAGCCCTCGATGCTGCCCCGGGCGGTTGAGCTGCTGGCCGCCGAGGACATCACCGAATCCCAGCTCCGCGACCAGTGCCGCGTTCCGGCCGACCTGTTCCGGACGGTGACGTCCCGCACCCCGGACCCGGCCCCGCCCGAAGCCGAGGCCGAGGCCGACCCCGCGCGCCCGTTCCGGGTCACCTCGCTCTTTCGCTAGCCGCGAGCCGGCGCGGTCTCCGGCCGACCCGGCGCCGGCGGCTGCGCCGCGTGCGCGGAGTGCGCGGCCGGGTCCCTGATCAGCAGGAGCCGGGCAACCGGGGCCGGCAGCCACCAGTTCGCGCGACCGAACAGCGCCACCATCGCCGGAACCAGCAGGCACCGCACGACCAGCGCATCGACCACGACGCCCGCGCCGAGCCCGGTGGCGAGGAACTTCAGGTCGGTCTGCGACGACGTGGACATCGACACGAAGCCGAGCATCAGGATCGCCGTCGCGCTGGTGACCAGCCGCCCAGTCCGGCCCAGCCCAGTGATCACCGCCGAGCGGGCGTCCGAACGTGAGCGCCTGCATGGGAGGCTCCTTGTGCTGCTTGGCCCGTTCCGGCGGATCTCCGTCGGCGGTCCAAGCGTCCTGCCGCGCCCCGTGCTCCCCGCGTCGGGCGGAAGTTGCGAGTCCGGCTACCCCCGGGCGCGTGCCCACGGCGAGCCCGGGGGCCGGCATACCACCGGGGGAGTACATCGCCGGCGGGTGGTGAGCCGGGCCAATCGGCCTTACCCTGCGTAACGTGACCACTTCTCGGCCGACCTCGCCCAGCCGGGCACTACCCGGCTGGGTCCGTCGCGCCTGGACTCACCCCGGCGGCGACCGGCTGCCGTCGTACCGCGACGCGTTCATCGCCCTGGTCATCACCGTGATCGCCGTGCTCGCGGCCTACGGCGAGGCGCACCCCTCCACCCCGGGCACCTACTTCACCGGCCCGTACCACCTGCCGCGTACGCCCGACGCCGCGCTGCTGCTCGTCGCCGCGGCCGGCGCCGTCCTCGCCTGGCTGCACCGCTACCCGCGCCTCGTGCTCTGCGCGTCGACGGCGGCTGTGGTCGCCTACTCCCTTCCCGGCTACGAGAACGGCGTGGCGCTGCTGCTGCCCGCTGCCGCCGTGGGCACGCTCGCGGCCGATCGGTCGATGACCGCCCTGCACTCGACCATGTGGGCGGTCGCCGTCACCGCGGTGCTGATGGCGTCCACGGCGGCCGATAACCCCCTCGGCCCGACCAACGGCGGCTTCTTCCTCATCCCCGCCGTCGTCGCCGTCGCGCTGCTGGCCGGGATAGCGATCGCGAACCGCCGCGCCTACCTCGCGTCCGAGCGCGCGCGGGTGGCCCGGCAGTCAGCGCAAGAGGCCCAGCGCGGCATCGACGAGGAGCGGCTGCGCATCGCCAGGGAACTGCACGACGTGGTCGCGCACACCATGGCCACGATCACCGTGCAGGCGAGCGCGGCCGCCACCCTGCTCGCCGACCGTCCCGAGCAGGCAGCCGAGTCCCTGCAGGCGATCCGCACCGCGAGCAAGAACGGCCTGCGCGAGCTCCGCGCCATCCTCAACGTGCTGCGCACCGCGGGCGGCGACATCGACGGGACCGTTGATCCGGTGCAGCCGGCCGCTGGCCTGGCGCGGCTTGACGCGCTCGCGGCCGGGGTCCGCGCGGTCGGCCTGCCGGTCACCATCGCGGTCACCGGTCAGCCCCGCGAGCTGCCCGCCGTCACCGACCTGTCCGCGTTCCGCATCATCCAGGAGGCGCTGACCAACGTGGTCAAGCACGCCGCGACGGCCAGCGCGGTGCTCCGGCTCACCGCCACGCCCGCGGCCCTCGTCGTGACCGTCCTCGATCAGGGCCGCGGGTTCGACGCCGCGTCACAGCCCGAGGGCATGGGGCTCAGGGAATCCATCCGCGGCCGGGTCACCGAGTCGGGCGGCACGGTCCGGATCGACACCGCTCCCGGCGCCGGCACCTACCTCGAGATCACCATGCCGCTCGCGAGCGGCGCGCACCGAGAGCACGGCCGCGGCGGTCCCCGCAGCCACCACGGCCGCTGAGCCGCAGGCGCCGCCGCGTCCGCTTCAAGATCCCCGGGCCGGCATGACCGCCTCGCCCGACACGACGTTTCGAA
>DATCGA010000600.1:0-6749 GCA_036509215.1 Trebonia sp. | reverse complement strand
GGCCGGCGGGCTGGCGGCGGCCGGCGCGGTGGAGGGGGCCGAGCCGGCCGACGCGGACGGCGAGGATGCCGATGAACCGCACCCGGCCAGCGCGGCGCCGGACGCGATGGCGGCGACGGCGGCCGCGAGCGCGCCGCCGCGGACCCGGCCGCCGCGGACCCGGCCGCGGCGGCCGCGGCGCCGGGTGGTGGTTGTCACTGGTTCTGTCCCATCGACTGGAGCACGGAGTCGGCCATCATCGACGAGAACGAGGACTGGGTGGCGTCCGTCCCCGGTCCCGGATCGTCGCTTATCTCCTGCCGCACGTCGCCCTTGGCGCTGATCACGAAGGCTATGTCGTTGTGGGCGGCCATGGCGCCGGCCGGCAGGTCCTCGACCTCGATCCCGAAATAGTGCCAGACGGTGGCGAGCTGGCTGACCGTCCCGGTCAGGAACAGCCAGTTCGGCACCGTGTTCAGCCCCTCCTGGACGTCGAACGCCCTGGTGTAGGCGAGCGAGGTGTAGGTCGGGTTGGCCACCACCGAGACCAGCTCGGCGTCGGCCGCCTTCGATCCGAGCAGCGTGTCGGCCACCCGCATCTCGGCCGCGATGACCGGGCAGTCGCTGGTGCAGACCGGGTCGAGGAACGACAGCAGCACGACCTTGCCGCGCAGGCTCGCGAGCGACACCTGCCGCCCGTCCTGGCTGGTGAGGGTGAAGTTCGGGGCCGGGGTGTCGAGCTGCCCGTTGGTGCCGGACAGCGCCTCTGCCGTGATCGGGTCGGCGGTGGGGTTCACGGCCGCGAACGCCATCGGCGCCGCCCCCACGATGATCACGCCGAGCGCGGCGATCCCGGCGATCGCCCGCGCCGGCGCCCCCGCGAACGCCAGCGTCGGCCGAGCCAGCCAGCCGGGAAGACGCCGCGCCCGCACCGGGTCCGGTTGCTCCGCGACAGCGGCGACCTCGCGGCCGGCCGCCTCCGCGACGGCGGCCGCCTCCGCGACGGCGGCCGGCCGCGAGGTCAGCCCCAGGTAGCCGGCCGTGAACAGCAGGATCAGCGGGATCATGCTGTTCGGGTCGGTGCCCTGGCCGCCGAGGAAGCCCAGATCCTCCACCAGCACCCAGTCCGCCAGGCAGAACACGGCCGCGCCGATGACGGCGATCCGGGCCAGCCGCGCGTCCGAGCGCGCCGCGCTCAGGCAGAACGCCGCCCCCGCCGCCGCCAGCGCCAGCACCGCAACCAGGTTCACCGCGAACCCGTGCCATTCGGTGAAGTTGCCGAAGCGGGAGACGATCACCTCGAGCGCGTGCGGCTGCGAGGTTCCCGTCATCGACTGGATCATCGCCGTCAGCGAGCCCGGCTGGCCGTTCAGCCTGCCCTGCCAGAAGCCGCGCCCGGGCCAGGCCTGCAGCAGCGCCATGCCGAGGATGAAGACGCCGCTGCCGCCGAGGATGAGCCGCCCGGTCGCGGGCCGCTCCCAGCTCCGCTGCGGGAGCAGCAGCAGCGCGCCCGCCGCGACGTAGAGGAGCACGCCGCCCGGCGCGCCGAATAGCACCGTGAGGCCGGGGGCCAGGATCTCGCCGAACGCCTCGCCGAACGCCCAGACGATCAGCCCCCAGCCCACGCTGGCCAGCGCCGCCAGCCGCAGCGACCAGCCGCGCACGGCGAAGATCATCCACAGCCCGATGCCGATCTGGATCCAGACCGTCGATGCGGCGGCCGCGATCGGGTGGTAGCTCCAGATGTTCGCGCCCCAGTTGACCAGGTCGACCACCCAGCCGGGGGAGCCGGCGTCGGCCGCCTGGAGCTGGGCGGGCATGCCCCCGGCCATCCGCGGCTGCGCCTGGAGCAGGCCGTCGAACACCCACAGGGCGCCGAAGCCGATCCGCAGCAGCTGCCGCGCGCGGGGCTCACGCCAGGCGGCGGCCGCCCGCTGGTCGCCGATCGCCGTTTTCATGACGGCCCACGTCGCGAGCACGAACATGAAGATCAGCGCGACGATCAGCGCCTGCTGCAGCAGCGCCGAGCGGAACGCGGCGACGAGGATTGAGCTGGCAGGGCTCAGGCCCGAGTTCATGCCAGGCATGCGGCCACCTTATGGGGGGAACCGCCCGCGCCCGGGCCGCGCGGACGAACATGAACATAATGTAATCTGCTCGATCGCCCCTTAACCGGGGGCCGGGAGCGGCAGCCAAGCGGGGCGGTCAGGAACGGGCGGCGGGGGTGTTCCGCTTGCCGAGTCCCCAGAGGGCGGCGCTGACAACGGTGATGCAGAACAGCAGGAACGTGACCAGGTGGACCCCGCTGCAGTACTCGCAGACCGATCCGATCTGGAACTCAGCGTAGATCAGGTACATCACGAAGCCCATGCCGATGATCACGGACCCCAGCCGGACGATGTCGACCCCGCGGCTGGTGATGCGGAGCGAGCCGATCGCGGCGCCGCGGAAGCGCCAGGCCCACGGGGAGAAGATCACCACCGCGAAGACGTAGAACGCCAGGCCGAGCACGGCCACCGGGAGCACGTTGAAGACCATCGACTGGGAACTGGTGATGACCGCCGTGCAGTTGAACGTGCCGCCCGCCCCGGACGGGCAGCCGGCCAGGTGCGAGCCGTTGTAGTGCGCGTACGTCTCGTAGGCGGAAATCGCGAGGCCGAGCAGGGCCAGCACCGTCGAGGTGACCTGCAGCCACAGCGGCGGGCCGTGCCCGGCCGGCTCGAACGACTCGGCCGGCTCGGGCGCAGCCGCGGTCCGCTTGGGCGAGCGGGCCGCGGCTGCGCCGGGCGACTTGCGGGGACTCGTTGGCGTGGCAGAGACAGCCGGGACCGTTCGGGAGCTAGGGCTTTTGCCGTTTGAGCCGGCGCCGGCGGCCGGCCGGCCGCCCTTGCCCGACGCGGACCGGTTCCTAGAGCGGGCCTTTGAACTTGCCATCGCGGGTCGTCTCCCGTTGCTGTCATCCGCCGTCATCGCCAGCGGGCGGGCCGCTGCGCGACCCGCCCTCGGTGACTACTTGGCGAGAGTGCCTTCGAGCTTCTGGATGGAGGGCGTGCACGCGGTGGCGGGCTGGTTGCTGGTCAGCGTGCAGATCGCCGCCGTCTCGTAGTTCGCGTTGGCGATCACGGCCGCGCCGACCGAGGAGGACGGGTTGCTCATGTCGGTCGCCACCTGCTGCCAGGTCAGGCCGTCCAGCATCGTCGGGGTGAGCGGCGAGAGGTTGCCGACCTGCGCGTACTTGTTGCCGAAGTCGATGTACGGGATGTACGTGCCCGGGTCGTAGGCGGTCTGGAGCTTCTGCTCGGCCGCGGTCGCGGTCTGCAGCGGCGCGTAGGCGACGCTGGTGCTGCTGGAGTTCCCGATCCGGTAGTTGTGCTCCATCTCGACCGTCACCAGCGAGATGTACTTGCTCGTGTAGGTCGACCCGTAGAACGTCAGCGTGGGCGTGTTCGGGTCGGTGTCGCTGCTCGACGAGTGCGTGGTGGTGAGGCCGCTGAAGGTGCCGAACCGGCTGAACGCGTTGACCATCGCCCAGCGCTGCGCGGCGCAGAACGGGCAGTACTCGCCGCCCATGAACAGCACCTCGGGCTTGCCGTTCTGGGTCAGGGAGGGGCCGTTGACGGTCGCGAAGTAGGACCCGTCGGCCTGGGCCATCGAGGTGACTTCGCTCGGGGTCGTCGCGGCGACGAACATCGCGCTCGGGATGGTGCCGCCCGCCACCTTGTCGGTGACGCTGGTCGGCACGGTGGTGACGTCGTTGACCACCTTGCTGAGCGCAGTGCCGGTCGGGCCGTTGCTTGAGGCGGCGGCGGTGCCCCCGCTGCTATTGCTATTCAGCTTTATCAGCACGAACGCGACTACCACGATGACGACGACGAGGATGGACCCGCCGGCCAGGTAGATGCGCCTGCGCTGCTCGGAGCGGCGCTGTTCCGCCCGCTGCGCGGCGATGCGCGCGCGCCGGTCCGGTTCCGACTTGGTCCTACTCGCTTTGCCCATGCGCACATCGTAGGGCGAATTGGCGAGCTAATGGTCCACGAAAAGCTGAGAGAAACCTTAGATCTTGACCTAGATTTTTGCCTGCAGTGCCCGCACGGTAGCCGTGCACGCGGACGCGGGCTGGTTGTCGGTGAGGCTGCAGATCGCCGCGGTCGCGAAGTTGGCGGTGCCGAGGACCGACTTGGCCACCGTGGAAGTCGGGTCGTGCAGGTCGTCGGCGATCTGCGCCCAGGTCAGCCCGGACAAGATAGCCGGGTTATAGGACGCGCCGACGCTCAGGAACTTGTTCCCGTAGTCGATGAACGGGATCGCCCCCTGGTAGGCCGCGTCGTACTTGTCGAGCAGCGCCTGCTGGGCCGCGGTGGGGGTCTGCAGGACGGTGTAGAAGCCGGTCGCCTTGTCGGGGATGTTGGTGTACCCCTCGACCGGGGTGAACGTCAGGTACGAGCTCGTGAACGTGGACTTCGCGAACGTCCAGGTCGGGGTCAGCGGGTACGGCTCGGCGTTGCCGCCGCCGTCCTTGGCCGCCGACCGGATCGGCGCGAGCCCGCTGAACGTGCCGAACCGGCTGAGCGCGACGATCATGGCCCACCGCTCGGCCGCGCAGTAGGGGCAGTACTCGGCGCCGATGTAGAGCACCTCGGGCTTGCCCGCGCTGGTCAGGGCGGGCCCGGTGATCGAGGTCGGGTTGGCCGCCGTCGTCCCCGCCCCGACCTGGTCCAGCGCGCTGGCCGGGACCGAGGTGAGCTGGCCGACCACCGAGGCGGCGTCGCCGCCGGTCGGCGCGGCGGCGGTGCTGCCAGGCGCGGGCGACGACGAGCCGCCGTTGGAGCTGGCGAGCACGAACGCGACCACCACCGCGATGACCGCCACGATCGAGCCGCCCGCCAGCCACAGCCGTCTCTTCCGCACCTGCGCCTGATCGGCTGCCCGCTGGGCGGCAATCCGCCCCCGCCGGTCCCCGCCCTGCTCAGCCATCAGCCGCTCAGCCCCCAAGTGCTACATGAAGTCACCGACTATCGCGCATTGTAGCCGAGCGGGTGCCGCAGCCGATGCCCTGGCACGGAACGAGACGGCCCTGCGCGCCGACCCCCATGGCACGGAAATGAGGGGGGGATGCCACGGGGGTCGGCTGCTGGCGGCGTGAGCACCAGGGGGGGATGGCGCCCACGCCAGGTCTGGGGAGGGCCTAGACGCCCGCCAGACGGCGACCGGGCCCGACGGGCACCATTGCGGGCCGGGCCGAAGATCGCTGGTCTAGTGATAAACGGGCTGCCTCTAGGCGATCTAGATGTTTTCTGGATGCCTGCCGTCGAGTCCGGTAATCTCCGTATCTGTGCCGGCTGTTTGCGCCTGGTAGTTGGCGTGCCCGAAGGCACGCGGACGGACGCGGCACGAGAGGGGCGGCTTGCGGTGGTTCCGCTGCGGGTAGGAGTGCTCGGCCCGGTGACCGTCTGGCAGGACGGCCGGGAGCAGGCCGCAGGTCAGCCGCGGCAGCTGGCGGTGCTCGGGGTGCTCGCGACCCGTGCCAACCGAGTGGTCTCGCGCGGCGAGCTGGTCGACGCGGTCTGGGGAGACCAGCCGCCGGCCAGCGCCGAGGGCGGCATCTACACCTATGTGGCCGGACTGCGCCGGATTATCGAGCCGGACCGGCCGCGCCGCGACCCGGACCGATCGCGGCAGGCGCCGGCCAGGACGATCGTGTCAGGCGGCGGCGGCTACCTGCTCAGGCTCGAGGCCGGCGCCCTGGACGCGGACCACTTCGGGCGGTGCCTGGCCGCGGCCCGCGGGCTGCGGGCGGACTGCGATCTTGACGGCGCGCTGCGGGCGGTGGACGAGGCGCTGGCGCTGTGGCGGGGGCTGCCCTACGCCGGGGTGCCCGGCCCGTTCGCCGAGGCCGAGCAGCGTCGGCTCACCGAGCTGCGCACCACCGCGATCGAGGAGCGGGCCGAGCTGATGCTCGCCCAGGGACAGGCCGCCGCGGCGGTGCCCGAGCTGACCGCGCTGGCGGCCGCGCATCCACTCCGCGAGCAGGCCACCGGCCTGCTGATGATCGCGCTCTACCGGTGCGGCAGGCAGGCCGAGGCGCTGCGCGTCTTCGGCGAGACCAGGGAGCGGCTGGCCGAGGACCTCGGCATCGACCCCGGGGGCGAGCTGACCAGGATCCACCGGCAGCTGCTGGCGATGGACCCGGCCCTCGACGGGCCGGCGGCGGCGCCGCCGGTCACGATCGGCGCGGGACCGGGCGCTCCGGGTTCCCCGACGACGGCGAGCGGACCGAGCGGGGTCGCGTCCGCCCCGGCCGGGCCGCACGCGCCGGTGCCGAGCCCCGCCCAGCTGCCGCCCGAGGTGGCCGGCTTCGCCGGCCGGACCGCCGAGCTGCACTGGCTGCACGGGCTGCTGCCCGGCTTCGCCGACGGCCAGGCGGCCGCGGCGCCCCCGGAGGGCGCGGGCGACCACGCGGGCAGCCTGGTGGCGCTGATCACCGGCACGGCCGGGGTCGGCAAGACCACGCTCGCGATCAGGTTCGCCCGACAGGCGGCGTCGCGGTTTCCCGACGGCCAGCTCTACGTAAACCTGCGCGGGTTCGACCCGGCCAGCTCCCCGGTGCCGCCCGCGACGGCGCTGCAGGGGTTCTTCGACGCGCTTGGGGTGCCGCCGCGGCATGTGCCGGCCGGCCTGGACGCGCAGAGCGCGCTGCTGCGGACCCTGCTCGACGGCAAGCGGCTGCTGCTGCTGCTCGACAACGCGCACGACGCCGACCAGGTCCGGCC
>DATCGA010000599.1:0-2584 GCA_036509215.1 Trebonia sp. | reverse complement strand
CGGCCAGAGCCGCCGCAGCGACCGCACCGACCGCGCCGCCCGCGGCTCCCAGCGCTACACCGGCTGGGTCCGCTAGCCGAGCCAGCCGCCACCCGCGGCCCGCGCCGCGCCATCGAACCACCCGGCCGAGCAGACAACAGGCCACCAGCCGCCCCCGAATCCGGTAGCGGACAGCACAGCACACCCACCAGGAGATTCCGTCATGCCCACCTTCGCCACTCCCGAGCCGATCACCGTCTCCATCGAGCTGTCGGTCGGTGACGTCCGCGTCGTCGCCTCCGACCGCACCGACACCATCGTGCAGGTCAGGCCGTCCGACGAGTCCCGCGAGCTGGACGTTCGCGACGCCGAGCAGACCCGCGTCGAGCACACCCCGGCCGGCCTGGTGATCAAGACGCCCCGCCCGCGCGGCCTCGGCCTGCTCGGCAAGCCGGGCTCGGTCGACGTCACGATCGAGCTGCCGGCCGGCTCCAGCCTGCACGGCGACTCCTCGGTCGCCGCCTTCCACAGCAGCGGCCGCCTCGGCGAATGCCGGATCAAGACCACGGCCGGCAACGTCGACCTCGACGAGACCGGCCCGCTCGACCTGCACACCGGGGCCGGCGCGGTGAGCGTGACCAAGGTCGGCGGCGACGCCGAGGTCACGACCGGCACCGGCCGCATCCGGCTGGGCGAGATCGAGGGCGCCGCCGTCATCAAGAACTCCAACGGCGACACCCGGATCGACGCGGTGGCCGGCAACCTGCGGATGAACGCCAGCAACGGCGACCTGACCGTCGGTCGCGCCGACGCCAACGTGACCGGCAAGTCCGCCAACGGCGAGATCAGGATCGGCCAGGTCAGCAACGGCACGGTCGAAATCAAGACCAGCAACGGCGAGATCGAGATCGGCGTCCGGGCCGGCACCGCCGCCCGCCTCGACCTGTTCACCAGCTTCGGCCACGTGCGCAACCACATGGACTCCGCCGACAGCCCCGAGCCGACCGACTCCGTGGTCGAGGTCAGCGCCCGGACCAGTTACGGCGACATCGTGATCCGCCGCGCCTGACGACCAACGAAAGCCCACCTGCCGCCGCCCGCCCGCCCTGCCAAGAGGGAAGGGCGCCTTGAAAGGAACACGGAATGACCACCACCCCCGCCGGGCTGGCCATTGAGGCCACCGGACTGCGCAAGTCCTACGGCGACCAGGTCGTGCTCAACGGCATCGACCTGGCCGTCCCCGAGGGCACGATCTTCTCTCTCCTCGGCCCGAACGGCGCCGGCAAGACCACCGTCGTCCAGATCCTGTCCACCCTGATCAACGCCGACGGCGGAGAGATGCGCGTCGCCGGGCACGACCTGGCCACCGCGCCCGACGCGGTCCGCGCCGCGATCGGCGTCACCGGCCAGTTCTCCGCCGTCGACAACCTGCTCACCGGCACCGAGAACCTGCTGCTGATGGCCGACCTGCACCACCTCGGCCGCGCCGCCGGACGACGCCGGGCGGCTGACCTGCTCGGCCAGTTCGACCTGGCCGACGCGGCGGGCAAGCTGGCCGGCACCTACTCGGGCGGGATGCGGCGGCGGCTCGACCTGGCCATGACCCTGGTCGGAAACCCGCGGCTGATCTTCCTGGACGAACCGACGACCGGGCTGGACCCGCGCAGCCGCCAGACCATGTGGCAGATCGTCCGCGACCTGGCCGCCAGCGGGATCACCATCCTGCTCACCACCCAGCAGCTGGAGGAGGCCGACGAGCTCGCCGACCGGATCGCGCTGCTCGACCACGGCCGGATCGTGGCCGAGGACACCCCCGACGAGCTCAAGCGCCGCATCCCCGGCGGTCACATCGAATTGCGCTTCGCCGCGCAGCGCGAGCTGGAGTCGGCCGGCACGCTCCTGGCCGCCACGTCCCGCGACGAGGAGGCCCTGACCCTGCAGGTGCCGAGCGACGGCAACGTGCCGGCTCTGCGCGCCCTGCTCAACCAGCTCGAGAGCGCCTCCATCAAGGTCGAAGGGCTGTCCATCCACACCCCCGACCTCGATGACGTCTTCTTCGCCCTCACCGGCCAGCCCGACGACGACTCCGCCCGCCCTTACGCCCAGAAGGTGAGCCAGTGATGAGCACCATGTCCTACGTCGCCGCGGACTCCGCGACCATGCTGCGTCGCAGCCTGCGGCACATGATCCGCTACCCGTCGATGACCCTGCTGCTGGCCTTCATGCCGATCGTCCTGCTGCTGATCTTCGTCTTCGTGTTCGGCGGGACCCTCGGGTCGGGGCTCGGCCACGTGCCCGGCGGCGGCGGGCGGGCCGCGTATATCGGCTACGTGGTGCCCGGCGTGATCGTGCTCTCCATCGCCTGCGTAGTGCAGGCCACCGCGATCTCGGTGGCCATGGACATGACCACCGGCATCATCGCCCGGTTCCGCACGATGGCGATCTCCCGCTCCTCGGTCCTGACCGGACACGTGCTCGGCACCCAGATCCAGGTGCTGTTCACCATGGCCCTGGTCATCGGCGTCGCGTTCGCGATCGGCTTCCGGACGGACGCCGGCCCGGGCGCCTGGCTCGCGCTCATCGGCTTCCTGATCATGACCAGCTT
>DATCGA010000598.1:0-8677 GCA_036509215.1 Trebonia sp. | reverse complement strand
GGCCGGGGTACCGAGCACTTCCTTGGTCTGGCCCTCGAACTGCGGCTCGGGCAGCCGCACGGAGACCACCGCGGTCATCCCCTCGAGGATGTCCTCCTTGGTGACCGGCTCGTCGCCGTTCTTGAGCAGCTTGGCGGTCCGCAGCGCGTCGTTGATGGTCCGGGCGAGGGCGCGGTCGAAGCCGGTCACGTGGGTGCCGTGGTGCGGGGTGGCGATCACGTTCACGAACGAGCGGGTGATGGTGTCGTAGCCGCTCGTCCACTGGACGGCGACGTCCACGTCCAGCCGGCGCTCGACCTCGGTCGGCGTCATGTGGCCGCGGTCGTCGAGCACCGGGATCGTCTCGGTGAAGGTGCCGTCGCCGGTCAGCCGGAGCACCTCGGTGATCTTCTCGCCGGTCGCCAGGTGCTCGCAGAACTCGCCGATGCCGCCGTCGAAGCGGAACTCGGCCGAGCTTGTCGCCTGCTCGGGTTCATCGTGCTCCTCGCTGACCGCGATCGTGAGGCCCGGCACCAGGTAGGCGGTCTGCCGGGCGCGCTCGGCGAGGCCGTCGTAGCTGAAGGTGGCGTCCTTGAGGAACACCTGGCGGTCGGGCCAGAACCTGATCCTGGTGCCGGTCTTGGCCTTGGCGACCGTCCCGGCCTGGCGCAGCCCGGACTTCCTGGCGAAGGCGGCGTCGGGGCCGGGGGCAGCGAACTCGCCCGCCACCCCGCGCCGGAAGCTCGTGGTCCAGATCTTGCCGTCCCGGTCGACCTCGATGTCGAACCGGGCCGAGAGCGCGTTGACGACGGAGGCGCCGACGCCGTGCAGGCCGCCGGAGGCCGTGTAGGAGCCGCCGCCGAACTTGCCGCCCGCGTGCAGCCGGGTGAGCACGAGTTCGACGCCGGAGAGCTTGGTCTTCCGCTCGTTGTCGACGGGGATGCCTCGGCCGTTGTCGCGTACCTCGGCCGAGCCGTCGGCGTGCAGGATGACCTCGATCCGGGTGCAGAAGCCGCCGAGCGCCTCGTCCACCCCGTTGTCGAAGATCTCCCAGAGGCAGTGCTGCAGCCCCCGGCCGTCGGTCGAGCCGATGTACATGCCCGGGCGCTTGCGTACTGCGTCCAGGCCCTCAAGGACCGACAGGTGCTTGGCGCTGTAGGAGTCGGCGGCATCCACCGTCGCCCGGGCGGTTTGAGTGAGCGATGGCACGGGCGGCGGGGTCTCCTCTCGAATGTACGTGCGGCAGGTATTGGCTGCCACATTCGAAGAGTAGCGTGCCGAGGTCGGTGACCGGGTTCTGCCACGCCCTTTTAGCTCCCACAGGACGGGATAGTTGCACGCAAATGTGTTGCCACCCGCACATGGGGTATCAACCACACGAACCGCACGGGTCCTCACCGGTGACTACCCAAACGGTGGTGGGGTCATGGAAGACCGAGCAGACGGGGTCGGGTTTCATTGGTCTGGTCAGTGCGGTTTTCGCTTGTGGCGTACACCCCGCGGTCACGGGAAGCCTGACACCGGGGTATGCGTTGTGCTGTCCTGTAAGGGCAACCGGAGCCAGCCGGACGGAGCAGCCGGAGGCATGAGACCAGGAGAAGGCGACGTGACCGGAGCGATAGCCCCCACTAAGCCGCTGACCGCACTGGACCTGTGCGATCGATGCGGCGCCCAAGCATACGTCCGCGTCCTACTTCCGAACTCGGGTGAGCTGCTCTTCTGCGCGCACCACGGCAGGGAGCACGCGCAGGCGCTTGCCAAGGTCGCCGTTGACATCCAGGACGAGACGCAGCGTCTGGCCAAGCCGGAGAACTAAGCCGGCCGCAGGCACGCGCTAAACCCCCCGGGCGAACATCATGTCCGCCCGGGGGGTTTAGTGTGCGCTGCCTGTGCTTTTCGCTAGTCCAGGTAGTCGCGGAGAACCTGGGACCTGGACGGGTGGCGCAGCTTCGACATCGTCTTCGACTCGATCTGCCTGATCCGCTCCCGGGTGACCCCGTAGACCTTGCCGATCTCGTCCAGCGTCTTCGGCTGGCCGTCGGTCAGGCCGAACCGCATGCTGACGACGCCGGCCTCGCGCTCGGAGAGCGTGTCGAGGACCGAGTGGAGCTGCTCCTGGAGCAGGGTGAACGAGACCGCCTCGCCGGGCTGGATCGCCTCGGAGTCCTCGATCAGGTCACCGAACTCGCTGTCGCCGTCCTCGCCGAGCGGCGTGTGCAGCGAAATCGGCTCGCGGCCGTACTTCTGGACCTCGACGACCTTCTCCGGGGTCATGTCGAGCTCGACCGCCAGCTCCTCCGGGGTCGGCTCGCGGCCGAGGTCCTGGAGCATCTGGCGCTGCACGCGGGCGAGCTTGTTGATGACCTCGACCATGTGCACCGGGATGCGGATCGTCCGGGCCTGGTCGGCCATCGCCCGGGTGATCGCCTGCCTGATCCACCAGGTGGCGTACGTGGAGAACTTGTAGCCCTTGGTGTAGTCGAACTTCTCCACGGCCCTGATCAGGCCGAGGTTGCCCTCCTGGATCAGGTCGAGGAAGAGCATGCCGCGGCCGGTGTACCGCTTGGCCAGGCTCACGACCAGGCGCAGGTTGGCCTCGAGCAGGTGGTTCTTGGCCCGGCGGCCGTCCTCGGCGATCCACTCGAGGTCGATCCGCTGGTCCGGGGTCATGCCCTGGATCTCGGCCAGCTTCTCCTCGGCGAACAGGCCGGCCTCGATCCGCTTGGCCAGCTCGACCTCCTGCTCGGCGTTGAGCAGGGGGACCTTGCCGATCTGCTTGAGATAGTCCTTGACCGGGTCGGCCGTCGCGCCGGCGACCGCCACCTGGGCGGCGGGCAGGTCGTCGTCGTCGTCGCGGAAGACCAGGTCCTCTTCTTCGGCGTCGTCGGCGGCCGCCTTGCCGTCGGCCGGGGCCGCGCCCTTGCCGGCCACGACCGTCGCGGCCGGGTCGGCGTCCTCGGGCAGGTCCGCCTCGGCGTCCTCGGGCAGGTCGGCTTCCGCCACCCCTGCGTCCGGCGCCTCGACCTCGACGATCTCCAGGTCGACCTCCACGGCGAGCGCGTCGTCGTCGAGGCCGTCGAAGTCTTCGAGGTCGACCGCGCCTTCGAGGTCATCCCCATCGAGGCCGGCGTCGCCGTTGAGGCCGCCGGCGCCCGCCGTCGGATCCTGGGCCGGCACTGCGGCCAGCTCCTCGCGGGCCTTGGCCGCCCGGCCGTTGCCCGCTGCGCTGGCCGTGACCGACGCCTGCGCGGTCTCCGACACGCCGTCTGATGCCGGCACTCGCGAATCCCGGGCCGCGGAACTAGACGGCCGGGAGCGCTTGCGCGCCGCGGAGTTGGGAGCGCTCACTACCACGGTCACCTCTTCCTTCGCTGGGTAGCTTGGCTGAGCTGCGTACGCATCGCGTCCCCACCGGAAGCCTGCGCGCCCGCTACGATGGGCGTTTCTGCCATTAGGCGCCTCGCTGGGGGATACTGGGGGACATCATCCCCACGGATGACAACAGCGATAATTGTGCCCTCCCGAGAGGGTCTTGACGCTTGGTCCGTGACGGGAAGCAGGCTTCCCGCTTGCCAAGGGGATTTCGACAGCAACCCACCCGCCTCCTCTCCACCACCATAGGTGGCACCCGGGAGTGCCTTGTACGCCTCGGACTGGCGAATTGCGCCGTCCGTCCTGCCTGCCGCGGTCACCGCGACCCCCACGTACGCTCCGCCCCCACCACGTCGGGACCGCCGGCGTCGAGCGGCACGTGCATGACGAGCACGGTCACGTCGTCGTCCTGCTCATGGCCGGCCAGCATGTGGTCGAGCATGTACTGCAGCAGGTGCCCCGGGGTGTCCACGAGCTCCTCGGGGGCGCTGGCGGCGACCCGGACGAGCTCGTCGAGGCCGGCGTCGAGGCCGCGCCTGCGGTTCTCGACCAGGCCGTCGGAGTAGAACACGGCGGTTGAGCCGGGCGGCAGCCGGAAGGCGTGCTGCCGGCGCGGGCTGGCCCAGCCGAGCGGCGTGCCCGCCTCGGCCCCGTCGAGGACCGGGAGCGCCCCGGGGGTGAGCAGCAGCGTCGGCGGGTGACCCGCGTTCCCGGCCTGGCCCTCGCCGGTCTCCGGGTCGATGACCAGGTAGGTGATGGTCGTGACCTGCTCCTCCCGTTCGGTCGCGGTAAACAGGCGGTCGAGACCGGCCAGCACCGCCGCGGGCCGCGGGTCAGTCAGCGCGAGGGCGCGCAGCGCGTTGCGCACGCGGCCCATGCCCGCCGCGGCGAGCAGCCCCTTCCCCATGACGTCGCCGACCGTGACCGCCAGTCGCCTGTCAGGCAGCCGGAACACGTCGTACCAGTCACCGCCCACCTCAGTTGACCTCGGCAGGTACCGCGCGTCAAGGACCAAGCCGCGAACGCTCGGCAACTCGTCGGGAAGCAGGCTCCGCTGCAGGGTCACGGCGGCGGTGTGCTCCTTCTCGTACATCTCCGCCCGCTCGACCGCCAGCGCGCACTGGCCGGCCAGCGCCTCGAGGAAGACCCGCTCCTCCTCCAGGATGGTCCGCGGCGCCCGGAACGAGAACCGCAGCGCGCCAAGCGGCATCCCCGCCGCCAGCAGCGGCAGCCCCACCCAGGCCTGCTCGTCGCCGGTGTCGAGGACCCGCCCGCCGTCGCCGTCGCCGCCCGCGTCCGGCTCCGACGCGAACTGCGCCCGCAGTCCCTCGGGGTCGGCGATCAGCACCGGCCGCCTGGTCGCGATCGCTCGGGTCATCACGCTCGGGGTGTCCAGCGTCAGCCGCACGCCCGCCGCGTCCGGCCCGGCCGGGGCCAGGCCGCTCGGGTTGACCACCCGCAGGTGGAGCTTGTCGTCCTCGAGCAGCGCCACCGCCGAGCGCAGCGCCCCGATCGCGGTCCGCCCGACCTCGGTGATCACCTCGACCACCTGCTCGACGTCGAGCGCCTCGGCCAGCATCGCGGTCGCCTGCTGCAGCCGCGCGGTCCGCAGCGCGGCCGCCGACAGCTGGTCGGTCAGCCGGTGCCGCATCTCCTCGGCCTCGCGCTGGCTGGTCACGTCGGTGCAGGCGCCGACCCACTCGGCGATCTTGCCGTCCCGCTCGATCGGCACCGAGCGGACGTCGTAGTGCCGGTAGCCGCCGCTCCTGGTCCGCATCCTGAACCGCTCCTCGAACAGCCGGCCGGTGCGCAGCGACTCCCGCCAGTCCCGCTCGACGCGGTCGCGGTCCTCGGGGTGAATGGACTCCAGCCAGCCGTTGCCGAGGAACTCCGCCACCGTCTGACCGGTGATCCAGCGCCACTCGGCCGAGTCCTCGAGCATCTCCCCCTCGGGCGAGGTGACCCAGGTGATCTGCGCGCCGCCCTGCACGAGGGCGCGGTACCGCTCCTCGCTGCGCCGCAGCGCCTCCTCGGTGGCCGGCCCGGCGGTGCCCGCGATCACGATCAGCCCGGCCCCGCGCAGCGTGCCGTCGGGGTGGTGCACGCCGAACCAGTGGAAGATCCGCTGACCGGGCTGGGCGCTGCCGCCCGTCGCGCCGGGCGCGAACGTCTCCATCGCCGGGCGTCCCTGGGTCAGCACCTGCTGCAGCGCGACCTCGGCCCGGGCGGCGTCGACCGCGGGCCAGACCTCGGCCACCGGCCGGCCGGCGAACTCCGCCGCCGGGCGGCCGAACATCTCCGCCAGCGCCGGGTTGACCCAGACGAATCGCATGTCGGTGCCGAGAACCGCCATCCCGGCGGACGCGTCACGCAAGACGGCATCAGGGAGCCAGGACTCGAACTCAGTCAATCCGGCCTCCCGCTGCTTGGGCACAGAGGTATCAGCGCTCAACGAGCACCTCGCCTACCATGCAGGCGCCTGCCACTGGCGGCTCCTTCCTGCTCTGCCCTGCCAGCCACGCCGTACTTCGCTGCCCGGCGCCTGGCGGCAGTTGCGCCGGCGAGACGGCTAGGTGCCGCCCGCACAGCGTTCATCCAGAATAAGCGTGCCACAATCCAGGATGCGATGCTGCCAGCTAACTGCACGGAAGCCAAGCGCGAATCGCCGCCGACTCCCGTCACTGGGGCATCAGCAGCTCTGGAATGCTACTGCGGTGACACAAAATCGCGACACGGGCGAGATCACGGCCAGCACGGGGCACAATGATGACAGCATGGGTAGATTCTCCTACAGCGGATGGAAGTGCTCCCTCTCACTGACCGCAACCCATTGCGGACTCCGGGGCGAAGCGCTGTTTCCACATGTCCGGATCTGAAAGGCTATCAGGGTGAGCCCGCAGAGCAGGCGTCGCGGCCAGGCAGGTAACGCCGCGCCCTCAAACGCGCTGTTCGACGAGTTCCTGCACGCCGCGCGGGAGCTGCTCGCGGTGCGCAGTCCGCTCGACGCCGAGCTGCTCGTCAGCGATCTACTCGGCACCTGGTGGCCGCAGCGCCACCACACGATCGGCGGGGCAGGGGTCGAGCAGCTGGTGGGCGAGGGCCTGGTCGAGTACGCCGCCAGCCAGGAGTCCCCGGCCGCGCTGGCGCTGCTGTCCGGCATCGCCTGCCTGGGCACCTCGCGTCAGGCGACGGCGGCCGAGCAGGCCGCGATCACGCTGATCGACGCCGGCGTCAGGAGCCCGGGCTGGGCCCAGCACCTGGGCATGGTCACCGCGGCCAAGTGCTATGTGAACCCCGACGAATGGGGCGATCAGGACGAGCTCATCTGCATCTACAGCTACGACGGCGAGGAGCCGCACGCGCTCGTCTGCGTGATCGACTACAACGCGTCGGGCATGCTCAAGGACGGCTGGGTCAGCTCGCAGGTGGACAAGCTGCTCGACCACTGCCTGCGGATAGCGGCCGCCCGCGGGACCGTCAGGCCCGAGGACGGGTTCAGGGAGATCGACCCGCCGCAGGCCAGGAAGATGCTCGAGGCCGCGCTCGCGGCCACCGACGACGCCGAGGACCCGCTGGTCAGCGACTCCTTCGCGGCCAAGCACGCGTTCATCAGGTCCCGTATCCGGGCGCTGTCCCCGTCGGCCGGGCGCGGCGCCCGCGCCCGCAGGCTGCTGTGGACGACCGAGCGCCGGGCGCTGCTTGCGGCCGAATTCCTCGCCTCCGACGAGGCCGAGGAGCTGTCCGACCGGCAGGCGGCCAGCCGCTGCACCGACCGCATCATCGACTTCGGGTGCGACCAGGACAGCGGCCGCCCGCTGCGGATGTCCCCGGTCAAGGTGCAGAGCTTCATGCTCACCTGGCTGCCGCGGAAGGTAGTGCTGTCGGCCGCCGACCAGAACGCGATGCCGCACGTTGTCAACGCCTGGGTCCGCTGGTCCGGGCGCAAGCGCGGGCTTTCCGACGCCGCGATCGGGCAGACGCTCGACACCCTGTTCGACTCGATGTCCACGTTCACTCGGATCTACCGGGACCCGAGCGAGCTCGGCATCGACGAGGAGCTGGCCGCCCGGCTGCTGCCGGACTCGGACCTGGAGGCGCTGCCGCGCCGGGTCTTCGCCTTCCCGCTGCTGGTGGGCAAGCACGGCGGGGTCGATCTGTCCAAGCTCGACCCGGCCGACCCGGCCGACCGGCGGCTGCTGCTCGGCGCCGACCACGACACCAAGACGGGGTCGCCGAGCGCGGCGGGCGTCGGCCGGCATATCGACCGGCACCTGGCCCTGGCCGACCGGCTCTGGCGCGGCAGCCCGCCCGCGCTCTGGGACGCCGCCCAGCGGCTGCTCGACACCGGCGAGGACCGCCACATGGTGCTGCACGCGCTGATGGACGTGCTCGACGCGGCCGGCGGGGACGAGACCGCCCTCGAGTCGGCGCTGCGCGAGCTCGCGACCGGGCTGACCGACGATGACATCAACGGCCTCGGCAACATGGACTCCTGAGCCGCCTTGGCCGTTCGGCCAAGATCAAAATCTGGGTATCGAACGGACCGTTGCTTCGCCTGTTACGTCAGAGATTCCACGCAAGATCGTTTAGCGGAGATCCATGGCCGTTCCGGGGTCCTGGCACCGGAAACGCCATGGACCTTGTTTGATCAGCCGCTTCCGAAGCCGCCGCCGCCGGGGGTTTCGATGACGAAGACGTCGCCGGCGGCCAGAGCGGCCGTATCGCAGCCCTGCATCGGGGTCACGGCGCCGTCGGCGCGCTCGACCCAGTGGCGGCCGAGGGCGCCGGGGGCGCCACCCCGGAGGCCGAAGGCTGGGATCCGGCGGTGGCCGCTGAGCGTGCTGACCGTCATCGGCTCGAGGAACCTGATCCGGCGGATTCCGCCGTCGCCGCCGCGCCAGCGGCCGTCACCGCCGCTGCCGGGCCTGATCGCGTAGGACTCGAGGCGGACCGGGTAGCGCCATTCGAGCACCTCGGGGTCGGTCAGCCGGGAGTTCGTCATCTTCGTCTGCACCACGTCGGTGCCGTCGAACCCCTGGCCGGCTCCCGAGCCGCTGGCGACCGTCTCGTAATACTGGTACCGGTCGTTGCCGAACGTGACATTGTTCATCGTCCCCGACCCTTCGGCCATCACGTCGAGCGCGGCGTAGAGCGCGCCGGTGACCGCCTGGCTGGTCTCGACGTTGCCGGCCGCCACCGCAGCCGGGTACTGCGGGCTGAGCATCGTCCCCGGCGGGATGATCACCGTCAGCGGCTTCAGGCAGCCCGCGTTAAGCGGTATGTCCTTGTCGACGAGCGTGCGGAACACGTACAGCACGGCCGCCAT
>DATCGA010000597.1:0-10012 GCA_036509215.1 Trebonia sp. | reverse complement strand
TGGACCGCCTGGTGCTGGTCAATCCGTCCCTTCGCGTCACCGGGCTGCCCTCCGACCTCGGCGTCGACGAGGTGCTGGCCCGGCGGGCGCACGAGCCCTGGTACGCCGGCGCCGTCGCCGCCTTGCACGCCGAGGCCGCGTCGCCGCGGGAACTGCGGCGCTACCGCTCGGAGTCGGCGCCGCTGCTGTACGGGCGCTGGAACGCCGCCGCCCAGGCCCAGGCGGCGGCCGAGCCCGCTCAGTTCGCCCAGCCCGCCACCGAGGGGTTCTACGCGGGCTTCGCCCCCGACCCCGCGCTTCCCGGGCGGCTGGCCGCGCTGGCAGTGCCGGTGCAGCTGGTGGCGGGGGAGTACGACATCTGGCCGACGTGCACCGCCGTCCGGGCGGTGGCCGCCCTCTTCTGCCACTGCGACCTGGCGGTGCTGCCGCGAGCCGGGCACTTCCCCTGGGTGGACGACCCCGCCTCGTTCGCGGCCGCCGTGCATGAATTCCTCGCCCGCAGTCCGGGGCCGCCCGGCGCCTGACCCGGCCGGACTACGTCTTACGGCATACCCGGGCGTCGAAGCTGTGGCCGCTCGGCCGACTCGCGGCCGGGCCGTTGCCTCCTAGCGTGGTTGGTGCCGGGACTAACGGCATGAGCACACGGAGGACGCAGCGATGATCGAAGTTGAGAACCTCAGCAAGCGGTACGGGGACAAGCTGGCGGTCGACCGCCTGAGCTTCTCCGTGCCGGCCGGAACGGTGACCGGTTTCCTCGGCCCGAACGGCGCCGGCAAGTCCACCACGATGCGGATGATCGCCGCCCTGGACGAGCCCACCACCGGCCGGGTCCTGGTCAACGGCAAGGACTACCGGGCGGCGGCGGCGCCGATGGCCGAGCTGGGCATCCTGCTCGAGGCCAAGGCGGTGCACACCGGGCGGTCGGCCCGCAACCACCTGCTGGCGCTGGCGCAGACCAACGGCGTGCCCCGTCGCCGGGTCGCCGAGCTGATCGAGATGGTCGGCCTGGCCGACGTGGCCGCCAAGCGGGTCGGCGGGTTCTCCCTCGGGATGGGCCAGCGGCTCGGCATCGCCTCGGCCCTGCTCGGCGACCCCCGGGTGGTGATCCTGGACGAGCCGGTCAACGGCCTGGACCCGGAGGGGGTGCTCTGGGTGCGGAACCTGCTCAAGGCCCTGGCGGCCGACGGCCACACCGTGTTCGTCTCCTCGCACCTGATGAGCGAGATGGCGCTGACCGCGACCCGGCTGGTGGTGATCGGCCGGGGGCGGCTGATCGCCGACACCACGGTCGAGGAGTTCGTGTCCCGGGCGGGCGGCATGAGCGTGACCGTGCGCACGCCGGAGGTGGCGGAGCTGCGTCGCCTCCTGCTCGGCCCCGACGTCACCGTGACCAGCGACGCATCCGACGTGCTGCAGGTCCGGGGGCTGACCGCCGAGCAGATCGGCCGGGCCGCCTGGCAGGCCCGGCTGCCCGTCTTCGAGCTGACCACCCAGCGGGCCTCGCTCGAGGAGGCCTTCATGCAGCTGACCGACGACTCGGTCGACTTCCGCTCGCACGACGCCCGCGGCTCGCACGACGCCCGCGACGGCGCCGAGACGGCGGTGGCCCGATGAGCGCCGTCCTCACCTCCCCGCCCGCGTCCGCGCGCCAGGCCGCCCCGGCGCTGAAGGTGACCCAGGCCCGGGTGCTGGTCTCCGAGTTCACCAAGTTCCGCACCCTGCGCTCCACCATGTGGACCCTGCTGGTGGCGGTGGTGCTGATGATCGGCATCAGCGCGCTGTTCTCGGCCGTGACCGCCAGCCAGTACCACACGTTCGGCCCGGCCGACCGGGCCAGCTTCAACCCGGTCAGCGTCAGCCTCGGCGGCATGATGTTCGCGGTGGTGGCCTTCGGGGTGCTGGGGGTGCTGATGATCAGCGGCGAGTACAGCACCGGGATGATCCGCTCCTCGCTCACCGCCGTGCCCCGCCGCCTGCCGGTGCTGTGGGGGAAGCTGGCCGTCTTCGCGGGCGTGATCTTCTCGGTCGCGCTCGTCGCCAGCTTCATCTCCTTCTTCCTCGGCCAGGCGCTGCTGAACGGCCATCAGCTCGGGGTGTCGATCGCCGCTCCGGGCGCCCTGCGGTCGGTCATCGGCGCCGCCCTGTACGTGACCGTGGCGGGCATGATGGGCGTCGCCCTCGGCGCGCTGTTCCGCAACACCGCGGCCGGCATCGCCACCTTCGCCGGGGTCTTCTTCGTGATCCCGCCGCTCACCGGCCTGCTGCCCGCCTCGATCAGCGACCACCTGACCCAGTACCTGCCGTCGTACGCGGGCGAGGCGGTCTGGGGCGGGGCGCGCGGCATCACCGACGCGCTGTCGCCCTGGACCGGGTTCGCGCTGCTGTGCGGGTACGCCGCCGTCCTCATCGCCGCCGCGGCCGTGCGACTGCGACGCGTCGACGCCTGACCCGGGGAGCGCGGGGGAGAATACCGAGGATGAGACCGATCGGGGCCGCCGGGCACCCAGCCAACCGCACCGCGGGGCGCTGGGTGCTCGACGCGTTCGTCGCCTTCATCGCGGCGCTATCGGGGCTGCCGGAGGCGTACCACAACGCCAACGGCACCGCCCCTGCGACCGCACACCCGTGGGGGCTTGCGCTGGCGCTGTTCCTGTCGGCCGCGCCGCTGCTGGTCCGCCGGGTCTGGCCGGTCCCGGTGCTCGGCTGCGTGCTCGCCGTCAGCCTCGCGGTCGCGATCGATCAGCACACCGCCAACGGCCTGGCCCTGCTCATCGCCCTCTACACCGTGACCGCCATGCGGCCGCGGCGCGAGGCGCTGGCCTGCGCGGCCCTGCTCGAGCTGTTCATCGTCGCCTGCACGATCTGGCTCGCGGGGAGCTCGTGGTGGTATCCGGCGATCTTCCTGTCCGGGCTGGTCGGGGCCGCCGTCGGGCTCGGCCTGTACTCCGCCACCCGGCTCGCCTACCTGGCCGAGCTGCGCGACCGGGCGGCCCGGCTCGAGCGCGAGCGAGACCAGCAGGGCGCGCTGGCGGCGGCGGCCGAGCGGGCCAGGATCGCCCGCGAGATGCACGACATCGTCGCCCACCACCTCACGGTCATGGTCACCTTGAGCGACGCGGCCATTGCGGTGTCGGATTCCTCGCCTGAGCGCTCCGAGCGGGCCACCGACGTCATGCGCCGGGTGTCGGCCACCGGCCGGACGGCCCTGGCCGACACCCGCCGCCTGCTCGGCGTCCTGCGCGAACCCCCGGCCGGCGACGGCAGCCGGAGCGCGGGCGACGAGGCAGCCGAGGCGCGGCAGCCGGTGCCCGGTCTGGCCCAGCTCGACGCGCTCATCGAGCAGGTCCGCTCGGCCGGGCTCGACATCACCCTCGAGGTCAGCGGCGAGGCGCCCGACGTGCCCGCCGGCGTCCAGCTCACGGTCTACCGGCTGGTGCAGGAGGCGCTCACCAACACCCTCAAGCACGGCGGGGCCGGGGCCCGGGCCGCCGTCCGGCTGCGCTTCCAGCCGGGCGAGCTGCTGGTCGACATCGACGACGACGGCGCAGGCGCCCCGCCCGCGCCCCCGACGGCGACCGCATCGGCGGCGGCATCCGCGTCAACCTCGGCATCAGCGTCAACCGCGGCACCCACGTCAGCAGCGGCGTCCCGGTCAACGGCGGCGTCCCGGTCAACGGCGGCGTCCGCATCAACCGCGGCATCCGCATCGGCGCCCGTCAGCGCCGGCGGCGGCCTGATCGGCATGCGGGAGCGAGCCCGCGTCTACGGGGGAGACGTGCAGGCCGGCCCGCGTCAAACGGGCGGCTGGAAGGTCTCCGCGCGGCTGCTGCTCGACGCAGGCGATGCCTCGTGATCCGCGTGCTGCTGGTCGATGACCAGGCGCTGCTGCGGATGGGCTTCCGGCTGATCCTGGAGACCGAGCCGGATATCGAGGTCGCAGGCGAGGCGGCCGACGGGGCGGCGGGCGTCGCGATGGCGTCGGCCCTGCACCCCGACGTGGTGCTGATGGACGTCCGGATGCCGGGCATGGACGGCATCGCCGCCACCGCCGCCATCACCGGCGCGGGCCCGGACAGCAAGGTCATCATCCTCACTACCTTCGACCTCGACGAGTACGTCTTCGCCGGGCTGAAGGCGGGCGCCAGCGGTTTCCTGCTCAAAGACGCGCCGCCGGCCGACCTGATCACCGCCATCCGCAGCGTCGCCAGCGGCGACGCGGTCCTCGCCCCGGCCGCCACCCGGCGGCTGATCCGCCAGTTCACCGCCCTGCTCCCCGATCCGGGCCAGCAGCGCAGCCGCGACGAGATCCTGGACAAGCTGACCGACCGCGAGCAGACCGTGTTCGCCCAGCTTGCGGCCGGCCGGTCGAACCGGGAGATCGCCGCCGACCTCTACCTGTCCGAGGGGACGGTCAAGGTTCACGTCGGCCGCATCCTGGCCAAGCTCGGCCTCCGCGACCGGGTCCAGGCGGTGGTGCTGGCCTACGAATCCGGCCTCATCACCCCCGGCAGCTGACCGCCACCCGTTCCGGGGTCAGGGGATGACGATCACCGGGTAGTGGACGTGCCGCTCCAGCGCGGCCGGGACCGAGCCGAGGACGTGGTGGTATCCGTGCTCGGACCGGCCGACGACCAGGAACACCGCGGCGTCGGGCCCGTGCCGCAGCCGCAGGTCGTCCGCCACCGCGATCAGGTTGTCGGCGATCGCGCCGTCGCGGCGCTGGAAGTGCCAGCGCTGCGCGGCCGCTCGCAGGTGCGAGGCCTGCAGCCGGGCGCGAACCTGCTCGGCCAGCTCGCGGGCGGTGTCATCGAAGCTCTGCTGCATGTCGGCCGAGGCCTCGCCGACCAGGCCGGCCGCGGCCACGGCCGGCAGCTGGGCGACGTAGACGACCTCCATGCCGCCGGGCCGGTCGTTCAGCAGCCGGGCGGTGGTGTCCAGGGCGCGCAGCGACGAGTCCGACCCGTCGAGGCCGACGACCGCGTAGGTCGGCCGATCGGATGGTCCAGTGAACGTCCCCGCAGTCTGCTCCCGGTTGATCGAAAGCGTGTTCATGACTAACTCCTTCACCCAAGGCGGCCCATGCCGCCCGTTAGAGTTGCTATTTGCAACTCTAACGGCTAGGGTTGCGGTTTACAACCCTAAAGACGGAGAGAAATGGCTCGGGAAACCGCCCTCGATGATCTCTACGCGGGTCTTACCACGCTGTCCCGGCGGGCCCGGGACGTGGGCGATGACCTCCATCCGGGCCTGTCCCTGGTCGCCTACACGCTGCTGACCCAGGTCGACGCCGCGCCGGGCATGCGCGCGGCCGACCTGGCGGCGCACTTCTGCCTGGACAAGTCGACCCTGTCCAGGCAGCTCGAGCAGCTGATCACGGCCGGGCTGCTTCGCCGTGACGGCGAGCAGCCGGGCCGCCGGGGCTATGCGCTGGCCCTCACCGGCGCCGGGCGGCAGCACCTGGACGCCGCCGCCGATGCGGTCCGGGATCGCCTGGCCGAACGGCTGACCGACTGGGACGACCGTGACATCGACGCCTTCGTCGAGCTGGTCGCCCGGTTCAACCGCGGCTCCGCCCGTCTCTGACTTCGGCCGCCGCAGATCACCAGGCTGGCGGCGGCGGCGGCGACTGCTGGAGACGTCTGCGTCGGCCGCGGAGCACCGCCCACCTGATGGTGCCCACCGTGCCCTGCACGATCACCGCCAGCAGCGCGAACACAGCCCCGCCAAGCAGCACAAACGGGAGCGCGAAGCGGTGATCGGCCGGCGCGAGCCCGTCAGCGATGAAGGTCTCAGGCGTCTTGAGAAATACCGAGCCGCCACCCCCGGACACGGCGAAGACGCGGCCCACGATGTCGGTCATCGGCAGCGGTCCCCAGGTGCGCGAGTCAATCGCGGCGGCGCGGTTGTCGCCCATCACCCACATCTGGCCCGCGCCCAGCGTCCCCGCGAACGGAACCTGGCTGGGAGATTCGGTGTACGAGAACGGCAGGTAGTACTCCATGAGAGGCTTGCCGTCGACTTCCATCCAGCCGTCGGAGTTGCAGCACATGACCGTGTCGCCCGGCAGGCCGATCACCCGCCTGACCAGCAGGCCGCTGGGCGACTGGATCAGCACGACGTCGCCGCGGGCGACGCCGCCGGCGCCGCGCTGGTATTGCGCGCTGCCCCCGGCCGGGATCGTGGGCGCCATCCCCGAGGAAGGCACCAGAACGCTCCCGAACGTCATGAAAAACCCGACCGTCAGCCCCGCAGCGGCCGCGCACAGCACCCCGAATGCAACCCAGTACACCACCCGCCACGGCCGCCGCCGGCGCGGCGGCACCGGCCCCTGCATCGCCGTGGTCGCGCCCCACGGGTCCGGTGGCGGCGGCCACGCGCCGAAGTCCACTTCGTCGGTCACGGCTAAGACGATAGGCCCCGGCATGTCCAATTGCGACCGCTTATGTTCACTTGATGCCATTCGTGGTGATCGCAGGCGACCGCTCGCCACGTCCGGAATCCCGCAGCCCCCGCCCGGATGCGGCATCGTCAACGCGACAGCGCCAAGCCGGCGTTGGCCAACCGCGACAAAATGCTCTCATTGCACATTTGGTTAATATGACAACAGTTCGGATTTCGACATCTTTCAAATAACCTGCGCCCCCCGGAGGACATTGATTACGATACGGCGGTATTAGAAGGGGAGACCGCCCATGATCTTGCCTGCGGCCGACGAACTCCTGGCGCCGGTCATGGCGATTGATGGTTTCAGGCTGGCATGCCTTATTGATGGCTCTACCGGCATGGTTCTCGCGACCCGAGAGTTCCGGGAGAACCGAGACGGGCCGGCCCTGCCCACGGCGGCGGCGGGCGCCGCCGACGTTATTAATGCGCTCACCCTGCTGAACGGGAGACTGGCGACCGGCGAGAACCTCGAGGACGTGATGGTGACCTTTAGCGATAGCTTCTTCATGGTTCGCCCGGTCGGCCTCGATCAGCAAATCCTGCTCCTCGTCATAGCGGACCGCCAACGGACGAATCTGGCGATGGCGCACCGCTCCATCCGCGATTTCTGCGCGAGCTTCACCTCATGAGCCAGGCCAGCAAGCGCACCCGGGTCCAGCGGCTGGCCGACTCGGTCTTGCCAGGGAGAGCAGTGGGCGGATACGCGAACCTGATCGAGGCGCGGCTGCGCAAGCTCGCCGCCACCGCAAGCACCGGCATGCTGCCGCTGTCCGGGCACGGCGACGGGGCCATCTTCTTCCGCGGCGGCCAGGTCGTCTACGCGGAATCGACCCGCACGCCGACGCCGGCCCGGCGCAGCGTCGGGCTGGCCGCGCTCGGTTTAGTGGCTACGGATGCCGGCCCGGCCTCGAATGGCGCCGAGCTGGTCGCGGTCCCGTCCCTGGACCGGCTCTTCGGCATGCTGGCGCGTACCGAGCCGACCATCGACGCCGTCACCGAGCTACTGTCGAGCGAGTCGCGCTACGCGAAGTTCCGGCCGTCCGACTACCCGGCGGCCGGCCAGATGAGCCCGCTGTCGATCGAGACCGTGCTGGCCGAGGTCGAGCGCCGCCATCAGGTCCTCCGCCAGCTGGCGCCGGTGGTGACCGCGGACTCGCCCGTCGTCCGCTTCGCGCCGCGGGATCCGCCGAGCTTCCAGGTGTCCGCGTCGCAGTGGACGCTGCTGGTCCGCACCGGTGACGGCAGCACCCCCAGGACCCTGGCGATGGAGCTGGGCCGGAGCGTCTTCGGCACCACGATCGAGGTCTACCGGCTGCTCGCGCTCGGGATGCTGGTCGTGCCCGGGCACGCGCAGGCGATCACCAGCGGCCAGCCCGCGCGACGACCGGCCGAGGTCATGTCGTTCATGCGCGCCCTATCCGACGCAGGAGGCGGCCATGCCTAGAGACGCGGCCCTGGCCGATCAGATCGGCCAGGAGCTGAAGCTGATCAGGGAGCACGTCCCGGGCGTCCGCGGCAGCGTCGCCGCCACCAGCGACGGCATCCTGATCGCGCACGACGTTCACGACCTGGAGCCGACCCAGATCGCCGCCCTGGTCGCGGCCATGCACGCGGTGGCGGTCCGTGTCACCCTGAGCACGGAATCGGGCCAGCTCAGGGACGTCATCACCCGCGCCAGCGACGGCCACCTGGCGGTCTACGCGGCCGGCGGCGCCGCCATCGTCGCGGTGCTCGGCACCACCGAGCTGAACATCGCGATCCTCAACTACCAGACCCGCACAATCATCGACCGGGTGGCCGGCCACCTGTCCGACATCGCCCGGCGGCCGCAGACCAACCCCGGCTACCCGCCGGCCACGCCGTGGGCGCCGCAGGAGGAGCCGGCCGCCGACGGCGCCGGGGCGCTGCCGGCCCGCCGCTCGTCCGCCACCTGAGCGCGGCCGGACTCCGCTAGCTGAGCTTCCTCAGTCCGGCCAGCATCTGCCGCAGGATGTCCGGCGTCGGCGGCTGGCCGGGGTCGCCGTGCGGCTCCATCCCGGCCGGCCGCATCGCCGGGGCCGGACGCGAAGCCAGCCGCTCGGCCGGCGACGCCGGCTGCGGCACCGGGACGTGCCCGCCCGGCGTCAGCTGCCGGCGCTCACGGACGCGCACCGGCGAGCACACGCCCGCCCGGGTCAGGCTGCCCAGGCACTCGGTCATGTCCGCCAGCGCGGTCCCGTGCCGGAGCGCGAGGTCGCGCGCCGACGAGTTCTCCATGATCTGGCTGGCGACCGCCCACTGCTCCCGCCTCAGCACCGTGCTCGGCCGCCGCAGCTCCCGTAGCGCCACCGCCGTGGTCGGCGCCAGCCCGTACTGGGCGATCCCCTCCGCCCGCCCGACCGCCTCCCGGCGGACCGAGTCGATGTCCAGCCGGGGGAACAGGTCCGTCCAGTACGTCCGGGTGGACGTGAACCGGATCGCCGCGACCGGGGAGTTCACCGCCAGCGGGACCACCAGCACCAGGAACGCGTCGACGACGATGGACCGGATCAGCTGGTGCAGCCCGGCCCCGGTCAGGCAGCCCTGCTGCACGGCCTGCGCCGCGACGGCGGCGTCCTCGGCCCCCCGCTCCTCCTCCAGCAGCCGCTGCAGCCCGGCCGGCGACGGCCGCAGGCCGGACAGCCGGGGGATGAGGCCCGGCACCCACGACGCCCCGGCGAAGGCGATCTGACCGCCGTCGAGGTAGATCGCGCCGGACGGGTCTCCCTTCACCTCAAGCACCCCGGAAGCGCCCTGCGCCCCCAGATCGTCGACGACGGCCATAACCCGCGGCCTGGTTAGTTCCTCGTGGACGGCGGCTACCACCGATTACTCCTCAGGGGCCGAAGAGAATGCGGGAATGCACATGCATAATCCAGTGCAAAAAGCTTTATACGTACGAGAGCGACATCTGTCTCAAATTGGACATTTAAACTAAATGCGGCAAGAGGGATTCGCGTCATCACAAGCGTACCGTCAGTGAAGGCCGCAAGTACATTGCGTCCTGGGTAGCTTTATGTAGCGTTTCAGACAGAACTTCATTGATACATCCGCATATTCGTGGCATGTCGCTCTAGCCCTCGCTAACGTGGCTCTGGCCAAGCGAGCAACGAATAGAAGGGGGCATTACATGAACATTGAGGCTGCCCTGAAGGAAGCCATGAATATCGACGGCGCCCTCGGCGCGTGTCTGGTCGACTGGGAAAGCGGGATGTCACTCGGCGCCGCCGGCGGCGGCAAGTACCTCGACCTCGACGTCGCGGCGGCAGGCAACACCGAGGTCATCCGGGCCAAGATGCGGACGATGGAATCCCTCCGCCTCGACGACTCCATTGAGGACATCCTCATCACCCTCTCCAAGCAGTACCACCTCATCCGGCTGCTCAAGAGCTCCCGGAGCGACCAGGGCCTGTTCCTCTACCTCGTCCTCGACCGCGGCAAGGCCAACCTCGCCCTCGCCCGCCACTCCCTCAAGCGCATCGAGGGCGACATCGCGATCTGACCCAGACGCGCTCTCGCGTCGGCTGTCGGCTCGGTCGCGGCCGAGCCG
>DATCGA010000596.1:0-8385 GCA_036509215.1 Trebonia sp. | reverse complement strand
AAGGCTGGCCGGCGGGCGGTTTGGAGAGCTTGCCCATTTGGGCGACTTAAGCGACGGTTGACGTGGATGAGTATCTCTGAGATAACATGACGGCAGATGAATGTGACCGGTCACATCATCGGGGAACGAGGAGTGCATGGGCGGCGAGCAGTACGTCATCGGCGTGGACTATGGAACTCTTTCCGGTCGGGCGCTGGTAGTGCGGGTCAGTGACGGCCGTGAGGTCGGGACCGCCGTGACCGAGTACCCGCACGGGGTCGTCGACCGCGAGCTGCCCGGCGGCGGGGAACTCCCGCCGGACTGGGCGCTCCAGGTCCCGGCCGACTACGTGGCGGTGCTACGGCAGGCGGTCCCCGAGTCGGTGCGGGCGGCGGGCATCGACCCGGCCGACGTGATCGGGGTCGGCACCGACTTCACCGCGTGCACGATCCTCCCGGTCTTCGCCGACGGGACCCCGCTGTGCGAGGTCCTGGAGTACCAGGACCGCCCGCACGCCTACGTGAAGCTGTGGAAGCATCACGCGGCCCAGCCGCAGGCGGACCGGATCAACGCGCTCGCGGCCGAGCGGGAAGAGAGCTGGCTGCCGCGTTACGGCGGGCTGATCTCATCGGAGTGGGAGTTCGCGAAGGGACTGCAGCTGCTGGAGGAGGACCCCGAGCTCTACCACCGGATGGACCACTGGATCGAGGCCGCCGACTGGATCATCTGGCAGCTCACCGGGAGCTACGTCCGCAACGCGTGCACGGCCGGGTACAAGGGGATCTACCAGGACGGGCGCTACCCGGGGGCGGACTTCCTGGCCGCGCTCAACCCCGACTTCGCCGACTTCGCCGAGCGCAAGCTCGCGCACCGGATCGGCCAGCTCGGCGAGGCCGCCGGGACCCTCTCGGCCCAGGCGGCGGCCTGGACCGGGCTGCCCGAGGGGATCGCGGTCGCCGTCGGCAACGTCGACGCGCACGTGACCGCGCCCGCCGCCCGCGCCGTCGAGCCGGGCCAGATGCTCGCGATCATGGGCACCTCGACCTGCCACGTGATGAACGCCGAGACGCTGACCGAGGTCCCCGGCATGTGCGGGGTCGTCGACGGCGGGATCGTCCGCGGGCTGTACGGCTACGAGGCGGGCCAGTCCGGGGTGGGCGACATCTTCGGCTGGTTCGCGGAGAACTTCGTGCCCGACGGCTACCGGCAGGAGGCCGGGCGGTCCGGGCTGTCGGTCCAGGAGTACCTGACCGCGCTGGCCGAGGTCCAGCCGGTCGGCGCGCACGGCCTGCTCGCGCTCGACTGGGAGTCGGGCAACCGCTCCGTGCTGGTCGATCACACCCTGTCCGGCCTGATCGTCGGCCTGACGCTGGCCACCCGGCCGGAGGACGTCTACCGGGCGCTGATCGAGGCGACCGCGTTCGGGACGAGGAAGATCGTCGAGACCTTCGGCGCCAGCGGCGTCCCGGTGACCGAGTTCGTCGCCGCCGGCGGCCTGCTGCGGAACGCCTTCCTCATGCAGACGTACGCGAACGTGCTGCGGATGCCGGTGCACACGACGGCGAGCGCCCAGGCCCCCGCGCTCGGCTCGGCCATCCACGCCGCGGTCGCGGCCGGCGCCTACCCCGACGTGCGGGCGGCCGGGGCGGTGATGGGCCGCCGCGGCGCTCGCAGCTACCTGCCCGACAAGGCGGCGGCCGACGGCTACGACCGCCTGTACGCCGAGTACACGCAGCTGCACGACTACTTCGGCCGGGGCGTAAACGACGTCATGCGCCGACTGCACGCGATGCGAAACGAGGCCTCCCGTGAGCGAGACTGAGACCGAGGCGGCGGGTGAGGTTGCCGAGGCTACAGCGGCGAGTGGGGCTGAGGCGGCGGGTGAGGCCGAGACGGCGGGTGAGGCTGCGGTGGCGGGTGAGGGCGTTCTCGCCGCCATCGGCCAGATCCGCGCGGACGTGGCCCGGCTGCACGCCGAGCTGGTCCGCTACGGGCTCATCGTCTGGACCGCGGGCAACGTGTCCGGCCGGGTCCCGGGGGCCGAGCTGTTCGTGATCAAGCCCAGCGGGGTCGACTACGACGAGCTCACGCCGATGAACATGATCCTGTGCGACCTCGACGGCAACGTCGTCGAGGGCAGCGCCGGATCCGACCTCAAGCCGTCGAGCGACACCGCCGCGCACGCGTTCGTCTACCGGAACATGCCCGAGGTCGGCGGGGTCGTGCACACCCACTCGACCTACGCCACCGCCTGGGCGGCCCGCGGCGAGCCGATCCCGTGCGTGATCACCGGGATGGCGGACGAGTTCGGGGGCGAGATCCCGGTCGGCCCGTTCGCGATCATCGGCGACGACTCGATCGGCCGGGGCATCGTCGCCACGCTGGCCGGCCACCGGTCGCGGGCCGTCCTGATGCGCAGCCACGGCGTGTTCACGATCGGCCGCAACGCCAGGGACGCGGTCAAGGCCGCCGTGATGACCGAGGACGTCGCCCGCACGATCCACATCGCGCGGCAGGGCGGCGAGCCGGTCCCGATCGCGCCCGAGGCGATCGACGCGCTCTTCGCCCGCTACCAGAACATCTACGGACAGCCTTCAGAAGGAGCAGTGCACTGATGTCCGCACCGAACGCGTTCGCCAGCCTCGAGGTCTGGTTCCTGACCGGAAGCCAGCACCTCTACGGCCCGGAGACGCTGCAGCAGGTTGCCTGGCAGTCCGCGCAGATAGCGGGCGCGCTGGACGCGGCCTCGGCCGTCCCGGTCAAGATCGTGTGGAAGCCGGTGCTCACCCAGCCGGACGAGATCCGCCGAATCATGCTGGCGGCGAACGACAGCGACGCGGTGATCGGGGTCATCGCCTGGATGCACACCTTCAGCCCGGCCAAGATGTGGATCGCCGGGCTCAGCGCGCTCGACAAGCCGCTGCTCCACCTGCACACCCAGGCCAACGTGGCGCTGCCGTGGGCCGACATCGACTTCGACTTCATGAACCTGAACCAGGCCGCGCACGGCGACCGCGAGTTCGGCTACATCCAGACCAGGCTGGCGCTGCGCAGGAAGACGGTCGTCGGCCACGTGTCCGACCCGCGCGTCATCGACAACGTGGCGGTCTGGGCCCGGGCGGCGGCCGGCTGGGCCGCGACCCGCGCGCTCAAGCTCGCCCGGTTCGGCGACAACATGCGGTTCGTCGCGGTCACCGAGGGCGACAAGACCGAGGCCCAGGCGGTGTTCGGCGTCGAGGTCAACACCTGGGGGGTCAACGACCTGGCCAAGGCGGTGGCCGACGTCGATCCGGCCGACGTCGACGCGCTGGTCACGGAGTACCAGGACAGCTACGACGTCGCGAGCGAACTCCAGATCGGCAAGGAGCGCCATCAGTCGCTCCGCGACGGCGCGGCCATCGAACTCGGGCTGCGGTCCTTCCTCGACGCCGGCGGCTTCGGCGCCTTCACCACCAACTTCGAGGATCTGGGCGACCTCAAGCAGCTGCCCGGCCTCGCCGTCCAGCGGCTGATGGAGGACGGCTACGGGTTCGGCGCCGAGGGCGACTGGAAGACGGCCGTGCTGGTGCGGGCGGCCAAGGTGATGGGCGCGGGCCTGCCCGGCGGCGCGTCCCTGATGGAGGACTACACCTACGACCTGACCCCGGGCAACGAGCTGATCCTGGGCGCGCACATGCTCGAGGTCTGCCCCAGCCTGACGACGGCCCGGCCGACGCTGGAGATCCACCCGCTCGGCATCGGCGGCAAGCAGGACCCGGTCCGGCTGGTGTTCAGCGCCGATCCCGGTCCCGGGGTCGTGGTCGCGCTGTCGGACGTGCGCGACCGCTTCCGGCTGGTCGCGAACGTGGTCGAGGTGGTCCCGCCGGTCGAGCCGCTGCCCAGGCTGCCGGTCGGGCGCGCGGTGTGGCGCCCGTCGCCCGACTTCCAGACGTCGGCGACGTCGTGGCTGCAGGCCGGCGCGGCCCACCACACCTGCATGTCCACCGCGGTCGGGATCGAGGCGTTCGAGGACTTCGCCCGGATCGCGGGCACCGAGCTGCTCACGATCGACGAGACCACCACCGTGCGGGCGTTCGAGAAAGAACTGCGCTGGAACGCCGCCTACTATCGGCTGGCCCGCGGCATCTGACATCAGCCGGCCGGTGAAATCACGGTCCGTTCGGGAAACTTCAAAAGATTTTTCCCGAACGGACCGTTTGCTTCTCAACCACCGCCACTTGCTGCGGCAGTCATCCGACCTTTCGCTCAACACGGGCGCGCAATTTTTGCGCGCCCGTTTCCGTCGGAAAGCCCGCGCGTCGCGCGAATGTAACAATCAGGACGCACGCACTTGACGCATCTGATGAAGCCGACTTACTCTCAATGTGACCGTTCACATGTGACCGTTCACATCTGACAAACAAAGGTAAGCAAACTAAAGGTCACAGCAATGTGACCGCTCACAAGTCCGATTCGTTATCTCGGCCTGGCTTTTGCAATTCCAGACAGCAACAAGGAGGTTGTCCGTGCACAGAAAGTTCGTGACAGCGATCGGCGTAGGCGCGGGCGCGCTGCTCGCCCTGACTGCCTGCTCGTCGAGCAGCAGCTCGTCCTCGTCGGCGCCGGCCAGCGCGGCGGCATCGACGTCGGCCGCGGCGACCGCGTCGGCATCGGCGGCGGCGTCGACCGGAGGGGCTTCCTCGATCGTCGGCTCGTCCTCGTTCAACGACGCGGCCCTGGAGGCCCTCACCACCAAGATCCAGGGCGCGATCGGCAGCAAGAGCCTGTCGGGCGTCAAGATCGCGTTCGTCACCAACGGCAACTCGGCCTACTGGAACGAGGCCAAGGCGGGCTGGAACGCCGCCATGAAGTGGCTCAGCGCGAAGGGCGCCACCGGCACCTTCCAGGAGCCCACCGCGTCGGAGGCGAGCGTCCAGGTGTCGCTCCTCGAGACCGACAGCGCGCAGGGCTACACCGGCTGGGGCGTGTCGGCGGTCACGGCGTCGTCCCTCACCACGCCGATCGCGCAGGCCGTCGCCAAGGGGCTGTCGGTCGTCGCGTACGACTCGCCGCTGCCCGGCACCGCCGCCCAGCTCTACATCGGCACTCCCAACACGACCGCAGGCTGCGACGCGGGCAAGGCGATGACCCAGGCCATCGGCTCCGGCGAGGTGGTCGCGATCAGCGGCTCGTGGACCGCGGCCAACACCCAGCAGCGGGTGGCCGGCTTCGAGCAGTGCGCGGGCTCCGGCATCAAGGTCGTCCAGAAGGTCAACGACAACCAGGACGTCGCCACCGCGGTGTCCGACCTGCAGGCCTCGCTGCAGGCTAACTCGAGTATCAAGGGCATCTACGCGGTCTACTCCTACGACGGCGGCGCGGCCGGCCAGGCCGTCACCTCTGCTAACGACATCGGCAAGGTCACCATCGTGTCCGACGACGGCGAGCAGAACACCATCAACGACGTCAAGAGCGGCGTGATCGCCGCCTCGATCCTGCAGCGGCCCTACTACCAGGGCTTCATGACCGCCTACGTGCTCGCGGCGGACAAGGCCCTCGGTGACAGCGCCACGATGGCCCTGGTCAAGCCGTACTTCGTCGCGGGCCCGGGCAACACCCTGAGCACCGGGGTGGGCATCATGACCAAGGCGAACGAGAACGACTTCGCCACCTTCTGGAGCAGCATCGGGATCTCGGCCCAGTGACAGATTCACCAGTGGAGCACGGGGTGCAGGGCGACGCCGAAGGCGTTTCCCTGCACCACGTGTCTAAGACGTACGGACTTGCCACCGTCCTGCAGGTCGAGGACCTGGTCTTCCCGTTCGGGAAGGTGGTCGGCCTGGTCGGCGAGAACGGGGCCGGGAAGTCGACCCTGCTCGGCATCCTGGCGGGCACGGTGGCCCCCAATCCCGGCGGCGTCGTGTCCATCAGCGGCCAGGAGCTGGCGACCGGCTCGCCGATCGCCAGCCAGGCGGCCGGGGTGGCGATGGTCTCCCAGGAGTTCCCCCTGGTGGGCCAGCTGAACGTGACCGAGAACCTGACGCTGGGAAACCGGCCGAAGGACGCCCGCCGGCTCTTCTACGACAAGAAGGCGACCACCGCCGCCGCGCGGCGGATGCTCGAGGCGGTCGGGCTCGACGTCGATCCCCGGACCCCGGTGTCCTCGCTGTCCATCCCGACCCGGCAGATGCTCGAGGTGGCGAAGGCGCTCGGCCGGGACCCGCGGCTGCTGATCCTCGACGAGCCCACCTCCGCGCTCGGCCCGACCGAGGCCGGCGCGGTGATCAGGATCGCCCGCGAGCACGCGGCGGCGGGCGGGGCGGTGATCTTCGTCGGCCACCGGCTTGAGGAGGTCAGGGAGGCCGCCGACCAGGTGGTGGTGCTCCGCAACGGCCGCCTGGTGGCCGAGATGGACGTCGCCGAGGCGACCGACGAGCGGCTGATCAGGGAGATGGTCGGGGTCGAGCACCTCGCGTCGGTGACCGCCGACCGGACCGGGCCGGTGCTGCCGGTTCCGGTGTTCACCGCCTCGGGGCTGTCCGCCCCGGGCCTTGGCCCGATCAGCCTCAGCGTGAACCAGGGCGAGGTGCTGGGCGTGGCCGGGCTTATGGGAGCGGGCCGGAGTCGCCTCCTGCACACGATCTTCGGCGCGATCGCGGCCACCGACGGCGAGATGACGCTCGCGGGCAGGCCGTACGCGCCGCGCTCCCCGGGCGACGCGGTCACGGCCGGGGTCGCCCTGGTGCCGGAGGATCGCAAGCAGCAGTCGATCATCGCGATCGCCCCGGTGCGCTGGAACGTCACCCTCGCCACGCTGCGGGGGCTCACCCGGCGCGGGTTCTTCTCCCCCAGGGCGGAGAAGGCCAGGGCGGCCGAATTCGTGGCGGTCACGGGGGCGCGGATGGCCTCCATCGAGCAGCCGATCGGATCGCTGTCGGGCGGCAACCAGCAGCGGGTCATCTTCGGCAAGTGGTTCGCGGCGTCACCGAAGCTGCTGCTGCTCGACGAGCCCACCCGCGGCGTCGACGTCGGCGCCAAGGCCGAGATTTACGAGCTCATCGACCAGGCGCGGGCTCGCGGAATGGCCGTGATTGTCGCGTCCTCCGAGCTGGAAGAGCTATTCCACCTGTCCGATCAGATCGTCGTGCTCAGAACGGGCCGAATAGGCCGGGTTCTGGCCAGAGACGAATTCTCGAAAGAGCGCGTGCTGCTCACCGCAGCCGGAGTGAAGGAAAGCCCGTGACGACGGAACAAACGGAGACGTCAAGCAACGACCGTAACGACGCGCTGGCCGGCCTTGCCCCGGGCGGCGCAGGCGCGCGGGGCTGGGTCAGAAAAATCACCGATATCCCCGAATTCGGGGTGGTGGCCGCCTGCGTGCTGGTGTTCATCGTCGTCACGCTGGTGCATCACGACTTCGCCGACATCGCCAACCTGCAAGTGATCGGGCTCGACCTGGCCGATTACGGCATCCTGGCGGTCGGCGTCAGCATGGTCATCATCACCAGCGGCATCGACCTGTCGCCGGGGTCGATGGTGGCGTTCTGCTCGATGTGCTCGGCCTACGTCAACGTCAACTGGCACTGGCCGGTCTTGTTCTCGATCCTGGCCTCGATCGGGATCGGGATCGTCGTCGGCTACCTGCACGGCTGGTTCATCACCCGGCTGGACGTTCCGCCGTTCGCTATCACGCTGGTCACGCTCACCGCCGCGGCCGGCGGCGCGCTTGCGCTGACCCAGGGCCAGCCGATCAGCGGCGTCTCGACGTTCTACGACAAGCTGACGCTCTACGACGTCTTTCGGGTGCCGATTCCCGTCGTCATCTTCGTCGTGGTGGCGTTCCTGGCCTGGGTGCTGATGGAGCGGACCTACATCGGACGCCAGATCTACGCCGTCGGCGGCAACCGGGAGGCGGCCCGGCTCGCGGGCATCCCGATCAACCGCCGTCTGATGCTGACCTACATCGTCAGCGGTGCCTGCGCCGGCCTGGTCGGCGTGCTGGTCATCGGCCGAATCGGCGTCGGCGACCCGAGCGTCGGCAGCGGCTGGGAGCTCGACGCGATCGCCGCCTCCGTCATCGGCGGCGTCAGCCTCTACGGCGGCGAGGGACGCATCGTCGGGGCGGCGGCCGGCGCGCTGCTGCTGATGCTGATCAACAACGCGCTGATCGTGCTCAACGTCTCGCCGTTCTACCAGCAGGTCGCGCTCGGGCTGGTGCTCGGCATCGCGATCGTGGCCGACCGCCTCCGGGCCCGCAGCCGCGGCCGGGCCAGGCGGGGACTGCCGGTCTTCGGCGCGCAGGGCGCCCCGCTGGCGGCCGTCTCCGGTGCTTCGGCCGAGGTCGGCGGGCAGACGCCGCCGGCTGAATAGCTTTTAGGTTTTCGGCCTGCCCGGACGGGGCAGGCGCCGGCGCTGCAAGCGGGTTGC
>DATCGA010000595.1:0-3493 GCA_036509215.1 Trebonia sp. | reverse complement strand
CCGGCGGGCCGGCGGCCGGCGGGCCGGCGGCCGGCCGCTGGCTGGCTGACTGGCGTGGCGCCGACGCGGCCGCCACCAAGGCGGCGACGGCCGTGCTCGACGCCTGGCCCGACGGCGAGCTGTCAGAGCCGCAGGTAGCCCGCGCGCTGGTGGCGGCGCTGCCAGCGGAGGCGTTGCTGTGGTGCGGGAACTCACTGTCGGTGCGGGACATCGATCTGGCCCTGTCGCCGCGGGCGGACGTGCGGGTGATGGCCAGCCGGGGGGCGAGCGGGATCGACGGGACCTTCTCGACCGCGGCCGGCGCCGCGCTGGCCCATGCGGCGGACCATCCCCGGTCGGTGGCCTTCGCGCTCGTCGGGGACCTGTCCCTGCTGCACGACGCGCCCGGGCTCTCGATCGGGCCCGGCGAGCCCCGGCCCGACCTGTGCGTGATCGTGGTCAACAACGACGGCGGCGGGATCTTCGAGGGGCTCGAGCCGGCCCGGTTCGGCGGCGGCGTCGCCGGCCGGCCGCAGCCAGCAGGCCCGTCGGCGCTCACGGTGTTCGAGCGCACCTTCGGCACCCCGCACGGCGCCTCCATCGAGCACCTCGCGGCCGCGTTCGGCATCCCCTACACGCTCGCGGAACGGCCCGGCGAGATCGCCAAGGCGGTCGCCGCGACCGTCCCCGGCAGTGGTCCGCGCATCATCGAGGCGCGAACAGGCCGGGCGCCCAACGCCGTCCTGCGCGCCCAGATGAGCGCGGCCGCGCTGGCGACGCTCGCGTCGCCGCGATGACCCGGCAGCACGTGGTTCTGGTGATTCGCGCCGGGCCGGGCCCGGCCCGGCGCCTATGCGGGCTTGACCGGCGGCACCGGAGCCAGCCGCCAGTCGCCGGGGCGGCTCGCGGCGAGCGCGGCGCCGATGGCGGCCAGCGCCAGCAGCGCCGTCGCCAGGCTGAGGGCGGACAGCGGGCTCACGTTGAGGACGAGCCAGGCGGCGCCGACCCCGCCCGCCAGCATGGTGGCGACCACCAGCAGGCGGCGGCCGAGATCGGACAGCGCGGCCCGGTCGACCCGACCCCGCTCCCTGATCACCGCCCGGAAGTCCGCCCCCACCCCGGTCAGCAGCATCGTCAGCACGGTGGTGGTCATGTCGGGGACCGCGAGCTTGCGCGCGACCGCGTTCTGGATGCCCATCGCGATCGCGAGCAGCGCGGCTACCCCGTCGGCGATGAACGGGCCGAACGAGCCGCTGACCGCCAGCGTGCCGTGGCTCACCCCAGGGTCGCCGGACAGCCCGGCCAGCAGCAGCGCGGCGGCGGCGAGGACCGCCTCCGCTGCGGTGCCGGCCCGCACCAGCAGGCCGCGATCGCGGCCGGCCCAGGTGATCATCCCCCCGCCTGCGGCCGCGCCGGCCAGGAACCCGGCCAGCGCGAACAGCGACGCGCTGAGCGAGAAGCCCGGCGCGCCGACCACGGCGAAGCCGGCGAACACGACGTTCCCGGTCATGTTGGCGACGAACACCCGGCCGAGGGACAGGATCGACACCGCGTCGACCACGCCGGTGACCGCGGTCAGGATCAGCAGCAGCCCCGGCAGCGGCCCGAACCGAGGGTGGGCGATCAGGGATCCGGCCACGCCGCCCCGACGGACCGGCTGGTCATGTGCGCTGGGCGACTGCGCGCCCGGGGTGCCGTTCAACTGTTTGCCCTCCCTCTTCCTGATGGTCCGAGCTTCCCACCGGTCGAGTGAGTGGCCGCTTATCGGGCGCACGCCGCCGAGGGATCGCGGTGAGCGTCGACACCCGGGAAGGTGGCGGCTACCGGCCGGGGCAGATGCCGAACGTGAGGTAGTTCGGGCACGTCGCGGTGACCTGCCAGTCGAAGGTCACGGCGGATGACCCGCCGGCCGCGTTCCTCGCGGTCACGGTTGACCGGTAGGTCAGCGCGCCGCGCACCGCAGCGGACGGAGGATTCATGATCACCCCGATCAGGACGCCGGCGGCGGTGATCCGCAGGCCGGGCGGCAGGCCGGACGCGGTCCAGGCCAGCGTCTCGCCCGCCAGCGCGCCGAGCGACCCGACCGGGACCGAGACCCGCGCGAGGGGGCGGCTGGACAGGGTGCCGGGGTCGATCAGGGCGACCGCCGAGGGGCTGAACGTGTCGAGGTCGGTGGTGCCCGGGCTGTCCACTCCCGGCACTGTCCCGCCGCTCGTGTACTGCCAGTACGAATAGGTCGCCCAGCCGGCCGGAAGCGGCGGTCTTGAGAACCCGTAGGCAGCGACCCACATCGGGTCGGACCCGAACGCGGTCGACCTGCCGGTGCAGGTGTCCCACCAGTTCGCGGTCGTGTAGATGATGGGGTACTGGTCGGTCAGCGACCGCGCGGCAGTGACGAAGCCCGAGATCCAAGCGGTCATCTGCGAAGCGGAAAGGCCGTAGCACTCGTTGGTGCCGTCGCTCGACACGTACGGGTCGTACTCGATGTCGAGCGTCAGCGGCAGCGTCTGGGCGCCGGGCTGGTACCGGGCGTGCCGCACCGCGTACTGCGCCTGCTCCGGACCGCTGCTGACGTTGGGGATCGCGAAGTGGTAGGGGGAGACGTCCAGGCCCGCGACCTTCGCCTTGGCCAGGTCAGTCGCCGCCCACCGGTTGACGTAGTAGTCGCCCTCGGTGCCCTTGATGGCGGCGAACCGGTAGCGGGCGGCGGCCACCTGCTGCCAGTCGATGGGCGTGCCGTTCGGGTACCTGCTGGTGACCGGGTGCTGGTAGCCGGCCACGTCGAGGCCGGCCAGCGCGCCGGCGGCGGCCTGCGCCGTTGCCGTCGGGATGGTGCTCGCGCTCGGCGTCCCCGACGCGAGGTCGCCCTTCCACCCGCCGGGCCCGGCCAGCTGGTTGAGCAGCCGCGGCGAGTGTGGCAGCACGGTGATGGCCTTGCGGGCCGCCGCCAGCGCGGTCGGCGACAACGGTAGCAACGCCGACGCCGACGCCGTGTTCATCGGACCCGTCGAATCGGCTCGGGCGGCCGACGCCGAACCGCCCGCGGCGGCCGCCGCGAGCAACAGCGCGGACGCCGCCAGCACGCCCTTCGACGTGGTGAGCACGGCGTCAGCGCCGCAGGTTCGCGCACGGGATGACGACCGAGCTCGGGTCGATCGACGGGGCCGTGATCGCGCCGCCGGGATCGCGCTCGCAGGCGGCCAGCCAGCCGGCGGCGACCGGCGCCCACGGCACCCCGCCGGCCCGGCCGTCGCCGTTGCGGAAGTCGGTGATCCAGGCAAAGGACAGCACCACCACGAGGGCGGCCACCGCCGCCGTCGCGCGTCGCGCCCTGGCCCAGCCCGTCCACCGCGTCGCCCCGAACGCGGCCGCCTGCTGGTCCGGCCGCGCCCGGTCGCGGGCGCGGCCGACGACGTTGTCGACGGCCACGATCACCGCCGCCTCCATCAGGAAGATCGGCAGCGTGGTGTACCGGGAGCCGGGCTCGATGTGGAAGTGGACGGCGTCGAGCGTG
>DATCGA010000594.1:0-9071 GCA_036509215.1 Trebonia sp. | reverse complement strand
GTTGGTTTAGGCGGCGAAGGCCGCGCTGGTCAGGGTGGCGGCGGTACGGGCGGCGCTGCCGATGGCGTCGTCCGGGGCGAGCCCGCACAGGTCCGTGAGCACGAAGAACGCCTCGGCGCTGACGACGACCGCGAGGTCCTGTTTGAGTGCGGTCATGGCTTCGCGGGCGAGCCCCGGCCGGCCGGCCGGGGCTGGCTGGCGCTCGAACGGGGCGAGGGCGTAGTCGATGAGGCCGAACCGGATGCCGGGACGGGCCCGCGCATCGGCCGGGGCGGTGATCGTGTGCGAGATCATCGCGCGGACCGCCCCCTGGTAGGCGTGCACGCCGCGGAGCAGGTACTCGCAGGCGAAGGCGACCCGCACGGCCGGGTCGGCCGACCGCGCGACCGGGGCGAGCGCCTCGGCCGGGGCCGGCCAGGCCCCTTCCAGGGCCTCCTGCAGGAGCGAGATCAGGTCGGGGAAGTAACGGTAGGCGGTGGCCTCGGAGACCAGGGCCCGCCTGGCCACCTCCGGCATCGTCACCTCGGCGCCGGAGCGGACCAGGGCGCCGCAGGCGTCGACGATGGCCGCGCGGGTCCTGGCCTTCTGATTCGCGCGCCCGCGGTGGCCGTTCAGCGTCGTCATCCGACCCCTCCATGAAGGTTCGTTCTCTTCATGAGAGTGTACTTGCATTTAATTTGACGGCAAGCTATCGTCATGAGAGTCGACTCTTACGAAGTCGGCTTGATCCGAGGAGAGGTCATGATCAGGGAATCCATCGTCGGCCCGGACGGCGGCGAGGTCGTGCGGCTGGGACCGGCCACCGTGCGGATCCTGGAGGACGGCTCCACCACCGGCCACCGGCTCGGCATCGCCGAGATCACGGTCGCGCCGCACTCGTCCGGGCCGCCGCAGCACCGGCACGCGCGGCACGACGAGGGGTTCTACGTCGTCTCAGGGACGGCCAGGTTCACGATCGGCGGCGATAGCCACGACGCCCCGGCCGGGGCGCTGGCGATGATCCCGCTGGGCGCGCCGCACACCTTCGCCAACCCGGGCGACGAGCCGCTGGTGATGGTGAACACCTTCACCCCCGATCTCTACGTCCAGTACTTCCGTGACCTGCGCGAGCTGGCCGGGTCCGGCCCGGTAGGGGCGCCGTTGGCGCCCGAGGCGGTCGGGCGGGTTATGAGCCGGTACGCCACCGAGGTAACCGATGAGTACGCGGGCGAATAGCCGCCCGATCCAACGTCATTCAATTCAGGGAGTCGCAATGTCTTCGCATACCTACACGCTGTCCATGCCCTACGGGGAAGTCCCGGTCACCGTCACCGAGCGCGGCGCGGGCGCTCCGGTCCTGCTGCTGCACGGCGGGGCCGGCCCCGATTCCTTCGCCGGCTTCGCCGACCAGCTCGCCGCGCGGTTCGGCGTCCGGGTGCTGACCCCGGTCAACCCCGGGTTCGGCGGCACACCGCGCCCGGAGGGGCTCGATTCCGTGCGCAGGCTGGCCGATGTCTACGCTCGCCTGCTGGCGGAGCTCGACCTGACCGGCGTGACCGTCGCGGGCAACTCGATCGGCGGCTGGGTGGCGGCCGAGCTCGCGCTGGCGGCGCCGGACCGGGTGGCTCGGCTCTTCATCATCGACGGAGCCGGCCTTGTCAGCACCGATCATCCCGCCACCGACTTCTCCTCGCTGACGCTCGACCAGGTCACCGACCTGTCCTGGGCTAACCCGGAGGGGCACCGGATCGACCTGTCGGCGCTGACCGACGCGCAGCGCGCGATCTTCGGCGGCAACCGGGCCGCGCTGGCGGTCTACGGCGGCCCGTCGATGGCCGACCCGAGCCTGGCCGGGCGGCTGTCCGGCATCACCGCCGACACGCTGGTGGTCTGGGGCGAGGCGGATCGGATGTTCACCCCCGGGTACGGCAAGGAGTACGCGGCCGCGATCCCGGGCGCGTCGTTCCGGCTGCTGCCGGGGGCCGGCCACCTGCCGCAGCTGGAGACGCCGGAGGCGGTGCTGACGCTGTTCGCGCAGGCGTGAGAGCGACGGAAATCGGGACTAGCTCGTGGCCGACGCGGACGGCGCCACTGTCGACGGCGACACCGTGGGCGATGCCGACGACGGTGACGGGGCCGGCGCCGAAGCAGTGGGTGCCGGGGTGGAGGCAGACCCGCTCGGCGTCGGCGCCGGGGTGGAGGCAGGCACGCTCGACGGTGCGGTGGGCGGCGTGGTCGAGGGAGCGGCGCTCGGTGTCGGTGAACTCGTTTTCGGCGGCGACGATGGGGACTGGGTAGCTGGCCAGCCAGTCGACGGCGGCCCGTAACTCGGCTGAGCGGGGGACGACGTTGGCGCTGATGAAGGCTGAACCGTGTAGTACACGGATGGCTGCACCGCGGCGGACGAGGGGGCGGCCGAGCCCTGGGTAGCCGCCGGCGGAAGGCTGCTCAAAAGGCCCGCCGTTCCTGGGCGGACCGGTCGCCCGTGGTTGCGGCCGGGGACCCCGTCGAAGGTGCCGGTCACCGTCGGGGCACCGGTGCCGATGGCGGCGGCGCTGTCGCGGCCCTGAGCCGACGGGGCCGTGGAACCTCGCGTCCAGTGCAGCACCCCGGGCCACACGAACGCGAGCAGCAGCAGTGCCACGAGCAGCCCTGCGCCCGCCGCTGCGGCGGCGGCCGGACGGACGACGACCGTCCCAGCGGTACCAGCGGAAGCGACGCGTCCATGGGCATCGGCCTGCCTCGGCCCCGGCATCGACTGCCCGTCCTCCATGACGCGCTCGCGTAGTTCGGCGTCGGCCAGGATCGGCAGCAGCTCGGACGCCCACCGCGCCCTGCAATCGTCACGCCGGCCCTGGCAGGTAAGACACTGGCCAAGGTGGCGTGACAAGCTCAACCGGAGGGCAGCAGGCAGCACCACGGCCCGGCGCCGACCGCCCGCCCGCAGATCGCCGTCGTCATGCTGAGCATCAGCCAGTATCCGCCGCAGTTGCCCGCAACCGGGAGCCTCGATACCAGGCAGTCCCTCGCCAGTTTCGGCGGCGGCGAGCGCGGTGACCTCGAAGGCGCGCAGTATGGCCTGCTGGTTCTCGCTACGCAGCCGCCGAACCTCGGCAACCGAAGTGCCTAGTTCCAGGGCCGCGTTCCTGCTGTCCAGGCCCCTCGCTACGAACAGGTCGTACATCTGCTGCCGGGGTTCGGGCAGCGTGGCCACGATCTGCTCCAGCCACTGGCGCAGCGGTGCCAGCCTCGCCATCTGTTCCCCGTCGTTTGCGGTGATGGTCGCCACCCCATTCATGACCTGCGGATCTGCCGGTCACGAGGATCCCACATCCGGCCGTTGAAACTTCTGGGTATTGGAGCGAACTTGTCGACTCTCGCTGATCTTGCTAGCGGGCGAACTCGGTCGCGCGGGACTCGCGGACGACGGTGACGCGGATCTGGCCGGGGTAGGTGAGCTCCTCCTCGACCTGCTTGGCGATGTCGCGCGCGATCACCTGGGCCTGGATGTCGTCGATCTTGTCCGGCCTGACCATGACGCGGATCTCGCGCCCGGCCTGCATGGCGAAGACCTTCTCGACGCCCTCCTTCTCGGCCGCGATCTGCTCCAGGCGCTCCAGGCGCTTGACGTACAGCTCGAGCGACTCGCGGCGCGCGCCCGGGCGGCCGCCGCTCATCGCGTCGGCCGCCTGGGTGAGGACGGCCTCGACGGTGCGCATCTCGACCTCGTTGTGGTGCGCCTCGATCGCGTGCACGACGTCCTCGGACTCGCCGTACTTCCTGGCGATGTCCGCCCCGATCAGCGCGTGGCTGCCCTCGACCTCGTGGGTGAGGCCCTTGCCGATGTCGTGCAGGACCGCGCACCGCCGCAGCAGCATCGGGTCCAGGCCGAGCTCGCTCGCCATCATGCCGGCCAGGTGGGCCGACTCGATCAGGTGGTTGAGCACGTTCTGCCCGTAGGAGGTGCGGTAGCGCAGGCGGCCCAGGAGCGCGATGAGCTCCGGGTGCATGTCGGTGATGCCGAGGCCGGTCATCGTGTCCTCGCCGGCCCGCTGGCAGATCTGCTCGATCTCCGCCTTGCCGCGCTCGTATGCCTCCTCGATGCGCTGCGGGTGGATGCGGCCGTCGTTGACCAGCCGCTCCAGGGTCAGCCTGCCGATCTCCCGCCGGACCGGATCAAAACAGGAGAGCAGCACCGCCTCGGGCGTGTCGTCGATGATCAGGTTGACGCCGGTCACCGACTCGAAGGCGCGGATGTTCCGTCCCTCCCGGCCGATGATCCTGCCCTTCATCTCGTCGCCGGGCAGGTGCATGACCGAGACCACGGACTCGGTCGTCTGCTCGACGGCGACGCGCTGGATGGCGAGCGTCACGATCTTGCGGGCGCGCTTGTCGGCCTCGGCCTTAGCCGTCGCCTCGATGTCCCTGATGGCCAGCGCCGCCTCGCGCTTGGCCTGGTTCTCCAGGGTCGCGACGAGCTCGGCCTTGGCCTGGTCGGCGGTCAGGCTGGCCACCCGCTCGAGCTCGGCCTGGGCCCTGACGCCGGCCTCGGCCAGGGTCTCCGCCCGCTCCTCGAGCTCGCCCCGGCGACGATCGAGCGCGTGGCCGCGCTCCTCGAGGCGCCGACTCTCGTCGTCAAGCCGCTGCTCGCGCTCGCCGATCCGCTGCTCGCGCCGTTCCAGGTCGCCGCGGACCCGGCGCAGCTCGTCCTTGGCCAGGCGGAGCTCGTCCTCGACCTCGCGCCGGCGCTCCGCGCCCTGCTCGGCCGCCTGCTCGGTCGCTACCTGGGCGGCCTGCCGGGCGGCCTGCTCGGCCGCCTCGGCGCGGCCGAGGATCTTGTCCGCCTCGGCCAGCGCCTGGGCCCGGGTCTGCTCGGCGTCGGCCTTGGCCTGCTCAGCCTGCAGGGACGCGCTGGAATTGGCCGGGACGCGGGCGGGGATGCGGCGCAGCACGACCACGAGCACTCCGAGCGCGAGGGCCAGGGCGACAACGCCGATCACCATCAACGCGCCTGCGCCGCTCACGGTCGCCCCTTCCGTTATGCACCGAACCCTGGCGTTGTGCGGCAACGCGCGGCCTGCGGGAACGGCCGGGACGGACAGGCCGGCCCTGCTCATTACCGGCCAGCGCCGTGCAACGCTTCACTGCCGTGAGGTTAAGCGTTTATAACGTTTTGAGCAAGGAGATACGCCCTGTGGCAACCAAAGTTCGCATTATGTAGTTATTTGGCGTCATTCTGTATCTGAATCTTCGTAGTCAAACGAAGGTTCGTCCTCTAGCGCCGCGCTCTCCCCTTCCGCCTCAAGCGCCTCTCTGATCACACGGTAGGCGAGCCCCGGCGAGTAGCCCTTGCGGGCGAGCATCCCGGCCAGCCGCCGGGTCCGCTGGTCGGCCGGAAGCCCCCTGGTTCCGGGGATTCTCCGCTCCACCAGGCGCCGGGCGGCGAGGGCCTCGGCGTCGGGGCTGAGCTGCTCGTCGAGGGCCGCCTTGATCTCGTCGGCGGCCACCCCGCGCTGCTTCAGCTCAGCGGTCAGCGCCCGCCCGGCCAGCCCTCGGCTGTAATGCCGGGATTCAACCCACGAGCGGGCGAACGCGGCGTCGTCGATCAGGCCCACGTCCTCGAACCGGGCCAGCACCGCGTCGGCCGCCTCGTCGGGGATGCCCCGCTTGCGCAGCGCGACCGCGAGCTGGCTCCGGGTCCGGGGCGCGAACGTGAGCAGCGTCAGACAGACCTGCCGCGCTCGCGCCTCCGGATCCTCATCGATCTTCTCGGTGTCTTCTTTTTCTTTTTTGTGGCGTGCCACAGGGATTCACACCCGTCGAGGCGTCACGCGCCGCCTGCGGGCACCGGGACCGCCGGCGCGGGGACGGTGGCGTCGTTGTCCAGGCGCGGGCCGACGCCGAGCTTCTCCTTGATCCGCTTCTCGATCTCCTCGGCCCGGTCCGGGTTCTCCTTCAGGTAGTTACGCGCGTTCTCCTTGCCCTGGCCGAGCTGGTCGCCCTCGTAGGTGTACCAGGCGCCGGACTTGCGGACGATCCCCTGCTCCACGCCGAGGTCGATGAGCCCGCCCTCCCGGCTGATCCCGATCCCGTACAGGATGTCCATCTCGGCGTTCTTGAAGGGGGGCGCCATCTTGTTCTTCACGACCTTGACGCGGGTCCGGTTCCCGACCGCGTCGGTGCCGTCCTTGAGCGTCTCGATCCGCCTGATGTCCAGCCGCACCGACGCGTAGAACTTCAGCGCCTTGCCGCCGGAGGTCGTCTCCGGTGAGCCGAACATGACGCCCACCTTCTCCCGGAGCTGGTTGATGAAGATGGCGGTGGTCTTGGTGTTGCTGACAGCACCGGTGATCTTGCGCAGGGCCTGGGACATCAGCCGGGCCTGGAGGCCGACGTGGCTGTCGCCCATCTCGCCCTCGATCTCCGCCTTGGGGACGAGGGCGGCCACCGAGTCGACGACCACGATGTCGATCGCGCCGGAGCGGATCAGCATGTCCATGATCTCCAGCGCCTGCTCGCCGGTGTCCGGCTGCGAGACCAGCAGCGCCTCGGTGTCGACGCCGAGCTTCTGCGCGTACTCCGGGTCGAGCGCGTGCTCCGCGTCGATGAACGCGGCGATCCCGCCCGCCTTCTGTGCATTTGCCAGGACGTGCAGCGCGAGCGTGGTCTTGCCTGAACTCTCTGGTCCGTAGATCTCGACGATGCGGCCACGGGGCAGTCCGCCGATGCCGAGGGCGACGTCGAGGGCGATCGACCCGGTGGGGATCACCTCGACCGGGACGCGCGTCTCCTCGCCGAGCCGCATGATCGAGCCCTTGCCGAACTGCCGCTCGATCTGGACGAGCGCCGCCTCGAGCGCCTTGTCCTTGTCGCCGGCCCGCTCCGGGGTGGTCGACTTGCCGCTTGGTGCCATGAGGACTCCCTGCCATCTGTATTACTTCTGCGGTTGCAGAGGAACTTGGGTGGCGCCGGGTGCCTCGCCCCTCGCCATCACCACACGCTACGCGCCGCCACTGACATTCCCGGGGCCATTCCCGTGCCGCTCCGCACGGACAGCGAAAACGCGCTCCGGATGGCTGCTCGCCGTCCGGCAACTACCACTATAGTGGAACGGTTGTTCGAGCATGGGCAAGACACGCCGATTCGTTCGATCGGACCGGAGCGAAGCGGCCCGCGGCACGGCCGGGCCGGGATCGGGAGGCTATCTGCTGCGGGGTGGAGCCAGCGGCCCGTTCGAGATGACGGGTTTGGCTTTTCTACCTGAGCGACTCGGGGACGTTGAAGGTGTCGCAGACGGCGCGCCAGACCACCTTCGCGTCCTCGCCGTCGGCGAGGGCCTTGTTGACCGTGCGGCCGCCGAGGCCGGACAGCACGTAGTCCTTGGCCACGCTCTCGGCGTAGGCCTCGCCGAACTCCGCCCGCATCAAGTCCCAGAACATTGTCTGCCGCACCGTCACAGGCTACCGGCGGGCCGCGACCCGCGTACCAGCGCCGACGCCAGCGGACGACCCAGAGCAAACTTTCAGGATCAATGGGAGATAATCGGGGCATTTACGGCTGGTATGTCGTTGTGCCCAATGGGGAACGTAATAGGCCAAGGGGCGCGTGCAGTCAGTAACCGGCACCACGGGAGCAGGAGCGGCAATGTCCTCGAACGTCACGGGCGATGCCCAGCCAGACGCGGGTTCCGGGGCGGACGATGATCAGACATTGCCGGCTGAAATAGTCGATAATTCGGCGGGCGAGGACGCGGGCGGGCCGGGCGACGGCCGGGCCGAGCCGGCCGCGGCCGAGGACGCGGGCGGATACGAGGACGAGGCCGGGGACGGCCAGTACCTGGACGAGCTGTCCGACCCGGCCGAGCCGACCGACCTGATCGCCATGACCGAGCCGGTCGACATGGCCGAGCCGGTCGAGCAGGGCAGGCGCAGGCGGCGCGGGCACGGGGTGCTGATCGCGTTCGGGTTCCTGGTGGCGGCGGCGGTCATCATCGGCGGCGCGATCGCGATCGTCGGCTCGCTCACCCACGGCTTCAAGAAGCCGGTGGTCGTCCACTACGAGAAATCGGCGGTCTTCTCGCTGAAGACCGGGGAGTGCATTGACCCGAACGGCCAGACCGCGACCATCGTCTCCTGCAGCACACCGCACGACGCGGAGGTCTTCGCCACGTTCGAGCTGCCGGGATCGAAGTGGCCGGGAACCACGGCGGTCGGAACCGCGGCCAGCTCCGGGTGCTCGACCCGGCTCAGCGGGTACCTGAACCCGCAGCTCGCGATCAGCCTGTCGTCGACCTACATCTACCCCGACTCGGTGGCGTGGCGGGCCGGCACGCGGACCGTGATCTGCGAGGTGCGGGCGACCAGCGGGCAGCTCACGGGGTCGGTGCAGGGGGCCAGCGCGACCGCCGGGTAGCCGGCCCGGCTAGCAGCCGCCCGGCGGCCCGGGCACGCCCGGGCCGGCCTCCGCGTCGTCGACGATGCCGACCGGGGCGGTCCCGCTGTAGGCGCCGAGGTGGACCAGGTACCAGTCGCCGCGCCAGGAGATCAGCGACGTGATCCCGAACGAGCGGGTGACCCCGCCGCGCTCGTACACGACGCGCGCGCCGGGGACGTGCCAGTAGCCGATGTTGTTGTAGCAGGCGCCCGGCGGCACCCAGATCGCGTACTGCGCGGGGACGATGACCTTGACCAGCCGCGCGTCCCGGCCGACCAGCGGGCGGACCGCGGCGACGTCGAGGGTGAACTCGTCCCAGAGCCTGGCCTGCCAATCCTCGGCCGGGTCGGCGATGGCCTTGACCTGCTGGTACGCCTTCTCGGGGAAGAACGCCGGCTTCGCGTAGTCCGGGTTGCCGGTGGTGACGGCGAGCCAGAAGTCGTGCACGAGGTTCTTGAACGCGGTATCGGTCGCGCTCGGCCGCGTTGGCGTCTGCGGGAGGGCGGCCTGGTCGGGCGGCGCGACCAGGAGCGCGGCCGGGCCTGGGGGCGGGGCCGGGCGGGGCTTCGGCTTCGGCTTCGGCTTCGGCTTCGACGGTCGGCTGGCGGCGAGGGCATGGCTGGGGGCCATGGCGGGACGGGCGATGGCCGACGGGCTGG
>DATCGA010000593.1:0-14244 GCA_036509215.1 Trebonia sp. | reverse complement strand
GGGCGGGGTCTGGGTCTGGGGCGGGGTCTGGGTCTGGGGCGGGGTCTGGGTCTGGGTCTGGGGCGGGGAAGACGGGGGTGACCACGGTGACGTCGGGGAGGTGGGTGCCGCCGTGGTAGGGGTCGTTGAGCACGTAGACGTCGCCTGGCTTGATGCGGCCCTGGTTGCGGTTGATCACCATCTTTATCGACTCGCCCATCGAGCCCAGGTGGACGGGGATGTGCGGGGCGTTGGCGATCAGGCCGCCGTCGGCGTCGAAGATCGCGCAGGAGAAGTCGAGCCGCTCCTTGATGTTGACCGAGTGCGCGGTGGAGCGGAGCCGCTCGCCCATCTGCTCGGCGACCGCCATGAAGAGGTTGCCGAAGACCTCCAGGAGCACCGGGTCCGCCTCCGTCGTCGCCCGGGTGGCGGTCGCGGAGCCCGGCCCGACGCGGGTGAGGAGCAGGTCGAGCCGGCCGGTGATCGAGGCCCGCCAGCCGGGCTCGACCACGGTCGTCGCCAGGTCCTCGGCGATGATCGCGGGCCCGTCCACGGCCTGCCCGGGCAGGAGGTCGCGGCGCCGGTAGAGCGGGACCGCCGACGCCTTCTCGGCCGCGAACATGCGCACGTGCTCGGCCGGCTCGGCGACGGGCGGCCGACCGGCCGTTGGCTGGCCGGCGGCGGCGTGCGGGTGGCCGGGGTCGGGGTGGCTGGGAGCGGGGTGGCCGGGGTCGGGGTGGCCGGGGTCGGGGTGGCTGGGAGCGGTGGCGGCGACCGAGACGGCCTCGATGATGATGGGGCGGGCTGGCATCAGGAAGGAGAACCGGCTGCGGTAGGCCCGCTCGAAGGCGGCCGTCATCTCCTCGGCGGTGCCGTGCGGGACCGCGAGCGGGGTGTCGGTGCCGTCGTAGCGGAGGTGGACGCGGCGGGTCACCTGGACGCCCGGCAGCGCCGCGCCCTGGGCGGCCAGGTCGGATCGGGCCGACTCTTCCAGCCGGGCGAACGCGTCGGCGGGCAGCCTGGCCGCCGTCTCGGCCGTCAGCGGCGCCTCGACGGCGGACTCGCGCATCGCGATGACGTCGGCCAGGCCGATCCCGTAGGCGGACAGCGCGCCCGCCAGCGGATGAATGAGCACGCTGGTCATGCCGAGGGCGTCGGCCACCGCGCACGCGTGCTGGCCGCCCGCGCCGCCGAAGGTGGACAGCACGTACCTGGTCACGTCGTAGCCGCGCTGGACCGAGATCTTCTTGATCGCGTTCGCCATGTTCGCCACCGCGATCTCGAGGAACCCGGCCGCGACCTGCTCGGGGTCGCGCCGGTCGCCCACGGCGGCGGTGATCTCGGCCGCCAGCCGGGCGAACCGGCGGCGGGTCTGCCCGACGTCGAGCGGCCGGTCGCCTGCGGCGCCGAAGACGCGCGGGAAGTGATCCGGCTGCACCCGCCCGAGCAGCACGTTGGCGTCGGTCACGGTCAGCGGGCCGCCGCGGCCGTAGCAGGCCGGGCCGGGGTCGGCGCCGGCCGAGTCCGGGCCGACCCGGTAGCGGCCGTCGTCGAAGTGCAGGATCGACCCGCCGCCGGCCGCCACCGTGTGGATGGACAGCATCGGCGCGCGCATCCGCACCCCAGCCACCTCGGTCTCGTACTGCCGCTCGAGCTCCCCCGCGTAGTGCGAGACGTCGGTCGAGGTGCCGCCCATGTCGAAGCCGATCACGCGGTCGAAGCCGGCCGCCGCGGCGGTCCGCGCCATGCCGACGATGCCGCCGGCCGGGCCGGACAGGATCGAGTCCTTCCCGCGGAACGACGCCCCGTCGGCCAGGCCGCCGTTGGACTGCATGAACAGCAGCCGGACGCCGGCCAGCTCGGCCGCCACCTCGTCGACGTAGCGTCGCAGCACCGGTGACAGGTAGGCGTCGACCACGCTCGTGTCGCCCCGCGAGACCAGCCGCATCAGCGGGCTGACCTCGTGCGACTGGCTGACCTGAGTGAACCCGACGGCGGTCGCGAGCTCCCCGATCCGCTGCTCGTGGGCGGGGTGCCGGTAGCCGTGCAGGCAGATGACGGCGGCGGCGCGGTACCCGTCCGCGTAGGCGGCTCGCAGCTCCCGCTCGACCGCGCTCGCGTCAAGCGGGCGGATCAGCTCGCCGTGCGCGCCGACCCGCTCCGGCGCCTCGATCACCCGGTCGTAGAGCGGCTCGGGGAGCACGATGCGCCGGTCGAAGATGCGCGGCCGGTTCTGGTAGGCGATCCGCAGCGCGTCGCCGAACCCCTCGGTGATCACCAGCACGGTCGGCTCGCCGGTCCGCTCGAGCAGCGCGTTGGTGGCCACCGTGGTGCCGAGCCGGACGGCGGCGATCCGGCTGGCCGGCAGCGGCTCCCCCGGCCCGACGCCGAGCAGGTGCCGGATGCCGGCCACGGCCGCGTCGCGGTAGGCGGGGCTGACCGACAGCAGCTTGTGCGCGACCAAGGCGCCGTCCGGCGTCCTGGCCACGATGTCGGTGAACGTCCCGCCCCGGTCAACCCAGAACTCCCATTGCTCGGCCACCCGATCACCCTACAAACTGCCCGGCGGCCCGGTGAGACTGCCCGGTGGCCCGGTGGCCCGGTGGCCCGGTGGCCCGGTGAGTCACGAGGCCGCAATTGCGGTGCTAGGCCGCAATTGCGGTGCGAGGCCGTTGGCACCGTTGTCACCGAGCCTTCGTTGAACGGCTGTCAGGCGCGTCAGCGCACACGACGTCGACAGACAAGGGAAAACGTGACACCCCCACGGAGAAGCAGCTCAAGGTCGGTCCGCGCGCTGGTCGCGCTGGCCGCCGTCATCGTCATCATGCTGATCTCGGTCCTCGGCAACGAGACCCTCAACCCCGGCCGGTGGCATCAGCAGTTCAAGGTCAGTCTCGGCCTCGACCTGTCAAGCGGCACCCAGGTGACGCTGAAGGCGGAAACCCATGACGGCAGCCCGCCCGCCAGCGGCGAGATGCAGCAGGCGATCGCGGTCGAGCAGTCCCGGGTGGACGGCACCGGCAGCTCCGGCGCCCAGGTGCAGCAGTCGGGCAGTGACATGATCACCGTCACCGTGCCCGGCACGCCCGCCTACAACGTCGTCAGCCTGGTGAGCCAGGCCTCCCAGATGAGCGTCCGGCCGGTCTACCTGGAGGCGCCGTACGTCCCGCCATCAGCGGCCGGCGCGAACCCGGTTGCCTACGGCGATTCCACCCTGGTCGACGCCGCGACCATGAAGCTGTTCGACAAGGAGGCGTGCCAGCCGAGCCGCGTCGTCGGCACGGTCAACCCGAGCTGGCAGAAGACGGTCGGCTACTCGTCGGCCGGGGACCAGTGGAACGACCTCAAGGGCCAGATCGTGTCCTGCGACTCCAGCGGGACCAAGTACGTCCTGGGCCAGGCCGTCTACGTGGGCAGTGACATCACCTCGGTCAGCGCCGGGCTGCAGCAGAACACCGCCCAGTGGGTGGTGAACCTGTCGCTCAACGGCGCGGCCGCCGCGCGGTTCTCGACGCTCACCACCAGCCAGTACGACTCGCACCAGGCCGGCTCCCAGAGCGGGAACGCCGACGACCAGGCGCTCGACTCGACCGCGGTCGTCCTGGACGGCAACGTGACCTCGGCCGAGGTGACTGCCCAGCCCATCCCCGGCGGCAACGTGCTGATCACCGGCGGCGGCGAAGGGTTCAGCCAGGCGCAGGCGACCAGCCTGGCCGACGCGCTCAGGTACGGCTCGCTGCCGCTTGACTTCCAGCCGCTGGCCGCGAGCACCATCTCCGCCCAGGTCGGCCACGCCTCGCTGGTCGGGGGCCTGGTGGCGGGCGCCATCGGGCTGTCCCTGGTGACGATCTACCTGTTCGCGTACTACCGGGGCCTCGGCCTGGTGGCGGTCTCCAGCCTGCTGCTGGCGGCGCTGCTCGCCTACCTGTCGGTGGTGCTGCTGGGCAAGTACCAGAACTTCACGATGTCGCTGTCGGCCATCGCCGGCCTGGTGGTGGCGATCGGCATCACGGCCGACTCGTTCATCGTCTACTTCGAACGGCTCCGCGACGCGGTCCGCGACGGCAAGGCGCTCCGCCCGGCCGCCGACAGCGGCTGGAAGCGCGCCCGGCGCACCATCCTGATGTCCGACACGGTGTCGTTCCTGGCGGCGGCCCTGCTGTACCACTTCGCGGTCAGCGACATCCAGGGATTCGCGTACACCCTGGGCCTGACCACGCTGATCGACGTGCTGGTGGTGTTCCTGTTCACCAAGCCCATGGTGACCCTGCTCGCCGGGACACGGTTCTACGGCGGCGGGCACCGCTGGTCCGGCCTCGACCCGGCCCGGCTCGGGGCCAAGGCGCCCTGGCGCTCGTCAGCCCGCTAGGCGCTGCCCTCTTACCGGCCGGCGCCGGCCCGGAGGAATTCCTCGGTGGCGGCGTCGGCCGGGAAGAACAGCTCAACCGCCAGCTCGGCCAGGAGGGTCACGTCGAGCGGGGTGCCCGGCGTGCTCATGATCGTGAAGAACGAGAGCTCGCTCCCGCCCGCGGTGATATGCCAGGTCATGACCGCCTCGGTGATCTCGTCGCCGACGGCCCTGGACCAGCTGAGGCGCGGCGGCAGGCCAGGGCGACGCCGACAAGAACAACCCGCTCGAGCTTACCGGCCGCGGTTCGGCCGAACTGATCCCGGACGCCAAACTGGTCATCCTCGACGGCGCCGGCCACGGGCTCTACCGGAGCGAGGCGGAACGGTTCACGCGCGAGATCGTCGCATTCGCGCGCGCTCCCGGCCAGGCTGGTAGCCGGCCGCCGCTAGCCGGGCGGCCGGGCCGGCTCAGACCGCGAGCTCGGCGTAGGCGCCGCGGACGTCGTCGGCGCTGAGCGTGGTCAGGTCGGCGGCGGTGGCGCCCTCGCCGAAGCGGACGACGCGGACGTCGCGGCAGGCGCAGGCGCGCTCGAACAGCGAGCGGGCGAACCGGCCGTTGCCGAGCTCGTCGATCCGGCCGGCCCGCTCGGCGTGGGCGAAGATCTGGTCGAGGGCGTACAGCGCCTCCGGCTCGAAGGCGTCGCCCGCCTGCTCGGCCAGCAGGATCGCGATCCGCGAGAGGTCGCGCGCGGTGTAGCTGGGGAACGTCACCCGGGTGCCGAACCTGGAGGCCAGGCCGGGGTTGGAGCGCAGGAACCGCTCCATGTCGCCGGTGTAGCCCGCGAGCACGATGACGAGCCGGTCGCGGTCGTCCTCGGCCCGCTTGAGCAGCGTCTGCACCGCCTCCGCGCCGAACGCGTCACCGCCCGAGTAGCCCTCGTTGTGCAGCGAGTACGCCTCGTCGATGAACAGCACGCCGCCGAGGGCGGAGTCGACCAGCCGGTTGGTCTTGATCGCGGTCGAGCCGAGATGGTCGCCGACCAGGTCGGCCCGGTGCGCCTCGACCACCTCGGGCCTCACCAGCAGGCCGAGGGCGGCGAAGATGTGCCCGAGGATCCGCGCCACCGTCGTCTTGCCGGTGCCGGGCGGGCCGGTGAACACGAAGTGCCTGACCGGCGGCTGGCTGGTCAGCCCCTGGCGGTCGCGCAGCCGCGCAACCCGGAGCTGGGCCGCGATCGCGCGCACCTGCTGCTTGACCGGGTCGAGCCCGACCAGCTCGTCGAGCTCGGCGATGGCGGACTCGAGGGTCGGGGTCTCCTCGTAGCCGCGCATCCGCGAGGTCAGCTCGGCGAACGCCTTCCCCAGGTCGACCGCGCCGATCGTGAGCAGGTCCTCGGCCCGCGGGTCGCCGCCCTCGCCCATCACCCGCACGTCGCGGGCCTGGCCCGCCTTCTCCAGCAGCGTGCGGACGAACCGGCCGTTGCCGAGCTCGTCGGTGGTGCGGCGGCGCCCCACCTCCTCGAGCATCCGCCACAGCGGCGGCCGGGCGTCGGTCGCCAGCAGCTCCTGCTTGCCGCGCAGCTGCAGCTCGGCCAGGGCGAACAGCTCCTCGGTGGAGTAGGTCGGGAACCGGATGCGGGTCGCGAACCGCGACGCCAGGCCCGGGTTGGTGGAGAGGAACGCCTCGGTCTGCTTCTCGTACCCGGCCAGGATGATGATCAGGTGCTCACGGTCGTCCTCGGCCCGCTTGAGCAGCGTCTGCACCGCCTCGGCGCCGAACCGGTCGCTCTGCCCGTCGCCCTCGTTCACCAGGCTGTAGGCCTCGTCGATGAACAGCACCCGGCCCAGCGCCGAGTCGATCAGCTCGTTGGTCTTGATCGCGGTCGCGCCCAGGTACTCGCCCACCAGGTCGGAGCGCTGCGCCTCGACCACGTCGGCGCTCTCGAGCAGCCCGAACGCGTAGAAGATCTTGCCGATCACCCGGGCCACGGTCGTCTTGCCGGTGCCGGGCGGGCCGAGGAAGACGAAGTGCCGCATCGGCTTGTCGGCGCCGAAGCCGGCCTCGGCCCGGCGGCGGGCCGCCTCGATCGACACGTAGATCGAGTGGACCTGCTCCTTGACCGGGCCGAGCCCGACCATCGCGTCCAGCTCGGCCAGCGCGTCCTCGGGGGTGATCGGCGGCTCGGACTGCTCCGGCTCGGCCGGCTGCTGGCGCTTGCGGGCCGAGCGGTCCGCGTACACCTGGGCCACGCCCTGCGCCCGCGCTCCGTACTGGGCCGGCGCGTGCCCGGCGGGGCCGGCCGGTCCGGTGGTCCCGGCCCGCGGGACCGGGCCGGTGGGGCGGCGGCCCGACCCGGCCGGGCGCGGCCCGGCCGGGCTGGCGGGTCCGGCCGGCGGGGCCGGCGGCGGCGCGTTCGGGTCGGCGTAGGCGGCGAGCACGCCGTCCGGGCCGAACATCCGGGCTTCCTGCGAGCCCTTGGCCGCGCGCCAGCCGATCACGGCGGCGGCGATCACCCAGGCCGCGATCGCCCCGACCTGCGCGTGCTGCCACCAGGCCTGGATGATCAGGATGCCGACCGGGAACGACCACAGCAGCGCCCACGCCACCGTCCGGCAGGGCACGAACCAGCGCGACAGCGGGCGGACGTGCGCGATCGCGGCGATCGCGAACGGCGTCGCCGCGATCGCGAGCCACCAGCCGACCGGTACGCGTCCCGCATTGCCGCTGGCGCTGCTGGCGGGCGCCCGGTCGAGGTCGACGACGAAGAAGGTCCACATGCCGAACGCGGCCACGTAGAGCGAGGCCATCCTGGAGCGCACTCCGCGATAGACGCAGATCGGCGCGAGCAGCCAGGGCAGGAATACCACCGCGAAAAGCGCGAGCACGGGCCGGAGCAGCAGCGGACTGCGGGCGATCGCCCGGTGGACGGAATCGACCACCGGCACTGGCTCGCCCCCCGCCGTTGCTTGGACCCTATCTGGTGGCAACATCGTGCTCCCTCGGACAGTGGTATGTCCCTGTATAGCGCATCTCACCGGGCTCGCGACAGGACGCGGACGGGTGGGTCGCGTTTAGTATCAGGCACTGCGAGTGACCCCGTGAGCCCGCGTGCGCCGGGGTTCCGGCGGCGGCCGGCCGGGCGGCGGCGCCCGGTCATATCGCGCGTGCATTCGGAATTATCTAACTGCCCAGTGCGATCGGATGACGGGCGGCCGACTGCGAGGTCCCGCCGGGGTGATGATCAACTCGAGCGAATAGGTGAAATCGCGCGACCGTTCGAGATCATCGTTTTTCTTTTTTCCTTTCACACAGGGCAGGTGAGGTCGATTTCGTCGCGCAGCGGAATGCCGAAATCACCGGTTCTCGGGATCTCCGGCTTACGCCGCCGCGTCCGGTCCACCGCCCCCGGCCGGACGGCGGCGATCCGGAAGCCGCGGCGCTGGTAGAAGCGGAGCGCGCCGATGTTGTCGTTGGTGGTGGTCAGCGTGATCTGGTGACGCCCCTGCCGCTTGGCCTCGGCCCGGACCGCCTCGATCAGCATCGTGCCGATGCCCTGATAGAGGTCGAGGGCGTTGATCGTGACGATCTCGAGGACGCCCGGCCGGACCTGGAAGGTGACCAGGCCGGCGATGCGGCCGCCGCGCTCGGCGATGAAGCCGGGCAGGGCGGCCGGGTAGAACACCCCGTCGTGCACGGCCACCTCGGCGGCCCCCCACAACTGGGTCGTCAGCCACTCGACCGTCGGCCGGTCGCTCTCTTCGACGGGCCTGACCGCCATGTCCCGCTGATGCACGTCAACCATTATCCAGAACGTATCCCCAATTCCTCCCGTAGCGCCACAATCTGGCCGTACGCGCTGGTCAGGGGCAGTCTAGGACCGGGATCGGGCGAACCGGCGCAGCCGCCCGGCCACCATCCGCAGGTCGCCCCGGTCCAGGGCGTAGGCCCAGACGCCGAACGCGAGCAGGGCGAGCACCGCCGCCAGCGCGCCGACGGCGGCCTCGAACAGCTTGCCGCCGGCCGGCATCGCCAGCGTGACGCCGGCGCCGACCGCGCTCCCGACGCCCCCGGCGACGAGCCCGGCCAGCGTCGCGTGGCCGAGGCCCGCCACCGCGGCCGGCCCCCGCAGCTTCCTGACCGCGAACACCATCGGCGCCGCGACCCCGAGCAGCGCGATGGTGGAGCCGAGCGCGAGCGCCGCGACCACCAGCCGGGGCGGCGCCAGCAGCGCCAGCGGGACGGAGACCGCGATCTGCAGCAGCGGGCCGGCCACCAGGCCGATGCCCGCCGCCCGCAGCCGGCCGAGGGCGAACAGCACCCGCGACATGCCGACGATGAGCGCGAAGCCGGCCACGCCCGGCGCGTACAGCAGGAACGCCTGGGTCAGCTGGGTGACCTGGTCCGGCTGCTTGGCGAGCACGTGCGCGGCGGGCACCGCGACCGCCGCGATCACGGCCGTGCCGAGGCAGGACATCAGCATGACCGCGCGGGTCGCCCCCGCGCTGGTCCGGTCGAAGACCGGACCGTCGGACGACGACAGGACCGGGAACACGCTGGTGACGATCGCGATCGGCAGCACCGAGCAGACCGAGGCGAACACCAGCGACGAGTAGTTGACGAGGACGAGGGCGCCGGTGTCGCCGCGCCCGTTGGCGAGCGCGATCGTGACCACGCTCTGCACGTCCCCGGCCACGAACTCGAGCAGGCCGACCAGCGCCAGGCCGCCCGCCTTGCCGATGACGCCGGGCGGGAACCGCAGCGTCGGCCGCAGCCGCAGCTTCAGCCGCCAGGTCGGCGGCAGCGCCACCAGCACCAGCATGCCGATGTTCATGGTGGTGCCGATGGAGAGCACGAGCTGGGCCGCCAGCGGCGTCCTGGCCATCGGGAGGTTCTTGTCGAGCGAGGCGAACAGCAGGAAGGAGGTGATCGTCACCACGTTGCCGACGACCGGCGCCAGCGTCGGCCCGGTGAACCTCCGGTACGCCTGCAGCAGCCCGGTCAGCACGACCGACACCCCGTAGAGCATGATCTGGGGCGCGAACGCGACGATGAAGTCGGTCGTCGTGCCCAGCATGGCCGGGCGGGCGCAGGTGGCGTTCGGGTTGGCCGGGATGAGCAGGTCGGCGATCGGCCGGGCGAGGCCGGCGATCGCCACCGTCACCGGCAGCAGGATCAGCACCGCCCAGGTGAGCAGGGCCGAGGCGACCTGGGTGACGTAGGCCTTCTGGACCTCGTCCTTGTCGGCCCGGCCGGCCGCCCGGGCCAGCACCGGGACCATCGCGCTGGCCAGCGCGCCGCCGAGGGCGAGCTCGTAGATCAGGTTGGGGACGGTGTTGGCGGTGACGTAGGCGGTGCCGAGGCAGCCCGCGCCCACGCTCTGCGCGAAGACGACCGTGCGGACGAGGCCGAGCAGCCGCGACATGGCCGTGAGGACCGCGATGAGCAGGGCGCCGCGGGCGATCAGCTCCGCCGCGCCGCTCCCGCTCCCCCGCGGCCCGTCTGAGTGCGCGCCGGTCAGGCTGGCTCTGTCGGTCTGCACCCGCTCCCCAACCCTCCGCGCGACGACATGGCCTAACTCGCCTCAGGCTACGGCCATCGGGGGTCCGCTGGCAGGCTCATGACATCGTTGGGCCGGAACCATCAGGCCGTCCGCAGCCGCGCGATCTCCCTGGTCGCGTACGGATTGAGCCGGCCGCCGCGGGAGCCGGCCAGCTTGGCGGCCAGGTGCTCCCCCACCGTCACGGGCTCGTACCTGGCCGGGTTGGCCGCGCTCACGCAGCTCGGCAGGCACTCGATCAGCGCGTCGACGTCGCCGTCGTGGAAGTAGGCGGCGGACCGCCGGGGGACCAGAACGCCGTTGACCCGGGGGGCGGCGACGCGGTGCATGGTGGAGATCCACTCCTCGTTCGTCCAGCGGGCGATGGCATCGCCGAGGTTGACGAGCAGCGCGTCGCCGGCCGGCATGACCGAGTGCCAGCCGCCGTCGACGCCGAGGATCTCCAGGCCCGGCACCCGGTCTGCCCAGAGCACGGTGACGATGCCGTAGTCGGTGTGCGCCCCCATGCCGACCTGGTCCGGCTCGATCGGCGCGGCCGGGTCCGGCAGCCGGTAGTTGTTCATCCGCAGCACGTCGATCGAGTGCCCGGTGACGCCGGCGAAGTAGTCCTCGCGGCCGCCGAGCGCGACGCCGAAGATCCGCACCATGGTCCGGGCGACGGCGCCCGCCGCCAGGAACCAGTCGGTGACCGCGGCCTCGAACTCCGGGACCTCGCGGGCCGGGTACACGTTCGCCGCGTAGACGTCTTCCGGCAGGTCGAGGCCGGGGTAGTCGGCGGCGCTTGAGCCGACGTTGATCGCCTCGAACTGGCCCGGGGGGCTGGTACAGCTCGCGCTCGCTAGGCCGAGGCTGTTGGCCAGCGACTCCGCCTTCGGCGGGGTGTAGCCCCGGTTGACGCCGGGCGGGCAGCGGTACCTCTTCTTCGTCTCCATGTCGAGCGCGAAGAACGCGTCCGTCGCCCGGGTGAACTCGGTGCGGGTCGCCGCGCCGATGCCGTGCCCGGTGATCTGCATGAAGCCGACGGTTCTGGCGGCCTCGTCGACCTGCCGGACGACCTGCGACCGCGCGGCGGCGTCGGCGTACGGCATGCGGAAGCTGGAGATGTCGATCACGGGGACGGCGAGGATGCCGTCGCGCAGGGCGGCTGAGGACACGGGCAGTTTCTCCTTGCTGACCTTGTCGATGACCGGCTCGGGAGTCGCGGGCCATGACAGCAGTCAATATGAGCAGCTCGGATAACGCCAGTGCCCGCCTTGAGTTAAGGGGGCGTGAACACGAGCTGCCGATCGGCTCGGCTACCAGCCCGTTTAGGGCAGATCAGGCGAACCGGACGCCGGGGAGCGCCGTTATTACGGTACCGTGACGGCGCAGTGACGCTGCCCGCCCGGCCGGGCCCGGCCGACCGGGGCGTTAGTCTGGGCGGGTGACCCCCGAGGATCTTGCCAACCTCGCCCACCTGCGGCGGGCCCGCGATCTGATGGACCGCGACTACGCGCTTCCGCTCGACGTCGCCGCGATCGCCCGCGCGGCGTTCATGTCGCCCGCGCACTTCTCCCGCCAGTTCCGCGCCGCCTACGGCGAGACGCCGTACTCCTACCTGATGACACGGCGCATCGAGCGGGCCAAGGCGCTGCTGCGCCAGGGCGGCCAGTCGGTCACCGAGGTCTGCCTGGCGGTGGGCTGTACCTCGCTCGGGTCGTTCAGCGCCCGCTTCACCGAGTTGGCGGGCGAGACCCCGACGGCCTACCGCAACCGCGATCACCGGGCGCTGGCCGACGTCCCCAGCTGCGTTTCGAAGGAACTCACCCGACCCAGCAGGATCAGAGAAGCCATTTCCGGGTCGGCTCGCTAGCGTTGCGTGCATGGATCTCACACTTTCTAGCTGCTTCGTCATCGTCAACGACCCCGACGCCGCCCTCGCGTTCTACCGCGACACGCTCGGCCTCGAGCTGCGCAACGACGTCGCCAGGGGCGACTTCCGCTGGATCACCGTCGGCGCCGCGTCCCAGGCCGGCGTCTCGATCGTGCTCACCAACTACATCCAGGGCTCGCCGGCCGACCTCGACACCGTGGCCGGGCTCGTCGCCAAGGGCGGCCTGTACGGCCCGCACTTCGGCGCGGAGGACCTCGACGCCGTCTTCGCGGCCGTCCGCGACGCCGGCGGCGAGGTCGTGCAGGAGCCGACGACGCAGCCGTGGGGGGTCCGCGACTGCGCCTTCCGCGACCCGTCCGGCAACCTGGTGCGGGTGAATCAGGCCTAGGCGCCGGCCGTCGGGGATGAGGTGCTCCGGCGACAGCGGGATCTCGGCGTGGTGATAGGAAAGTCCTGATGCGACAGTGACTCGATTGCGCTCAGTAGGGAGCACCCGATGCCCGAAGTGCCCGCCAGCCACGCCGACCTGCTCGAGCGTCCGACCTTCGCCCACCTGGCCACGATCCGCCCGGACGGGTCACCGCAGAGCAGCGTCATGTGGTTCGCCTGGGACGGGTCGCGGATCCGCCTGACGCACACCAGCACCCGGCAGAAGTTCGCCAACCTCACCGGCGAGCCGCGGATCGCGCTATCGATCGCCGACCCAGACGACCAGTACCGGTTCCTCGAGATCAGGGGCACGGTCGAGGAGATCGAGGAGGACCCCGGGGCGGAGTTCTACCGGTCCCTGCAGCGCCGCTACGGGATGGACTACCCGATCCTCGACGCCGACGTGCGGGTGATCATCACCATCCGTCCCGACCGGTACGTCGCCGTCCGCGGCGGGACGGTCGTGGGCGCCAAGGCCTGACGTCACCGGTGGCCGAGTACCGCGCGTCCTTCGACGCGACCGTCCGCTTCAGCAACGGCGGAGACCTGACCGTCCGGGGGTTCCGGGTCGACGTCCCGTCAGCCGACGTCGGCGAGGCCGAGATCGCGGCGTTGTTCGTCGCCTCGCTCGGGCTGCTGATGACGGACACGGTCGAGCTCGACCACGTCGAGGTCTTCGCCGAACCGCACAAGGGCACCAGGGGCGGGCCGTCCGACCTCGGGACCGAAAGGCCCGCGCCCGGCCCGGCCGGACGGCCGACGCCGGGTGCGGCCGGGCCGCTGGTCGAGCTCAGCCACGTGATCCGGGCCGGCCTGGTCACCTATCCGGGGCTGCCCGGACCGTCCATCGCGCCGTACCTGACCAGGGAGGCGTCGCGCGAGCAGTACGCCCCGGGGACCGAGTTCGCGATCGACCAGCTCACCCTGGTCGGCAACACCGGGACGTACCTGGACGCGCCTTACCATCGCTACCCCGACGGCGCCGACCTCAGCTCGATCCCGCTGGAGGCGACCGTCGACCTGCCGGCCGCGGTCGTGCGGGTGGCGGGGACCGGGCAGCGCGCGATCGACGTCGGCGCGGTGGCGGGACTGGACGTCCGCGGGAGGGCGGTGCTGCTGCACACGGGCGACGACACCCGGTTCGGCTCGCCCGGCTACGCCGACGGGGCGCATTTCCTGACCCGGGCCGGCGCCGCCTGGCTGGCCGCCAGCGGGGCGGCGCTGGTCGGCATCGACGCGGTCAACATCGACGACACCGGCGACCGCACCCGGCCGGCCCACACGCTGCTGCTGGCGGCGGGCATCCCGGTCGTCGAGCACCTGACCGGGCTGGGGCAGCTGCCGCCGGCCGGCGCCCGGTTCACGGCCGTGCCGCTGCGCATCGAAGGGTTCGGCACCATCCCGGTGCGGGCGTTCGCCCGCCTTCCGGGGTAACAGTGCCTCGTGGGCGATCTGCCGCTGTGCGCATGAGCGATCTGCCGATAAGGTAGGCGCACGCTCCAAGATCGAACAGATACATGGCGTTTCCGGTGCTATAACACCGGAAACGCCATGGAGTTCGAAAAGGAAGCTGGCGGAGGCCGGGATACAGCCCGCGGCGGAGTCGATCGCGGCGACGCTGGAGGACATGCTCGCCTCCAGCTCATCGGCACCCTCGCGCTGGCCGAATCCCAGCGCTAACGCGCGGGAGGGATGCGGCTGGCCGGCCGTCTCCCCGGGTGCGGAGTCAGCGGGCGAGCCAGAGTCGGTTACGGTCCGTTCGAGAAAATTCGAATTTTTCGAACGGACCTCGGGTGACTCCCCGGGGGGACGGGGGGACGTCCCCCCGGGGAGACGGAGGACGGGGCACCTGCCGCGGGAGAAGGCTCCGTCAGCAGGACCCGTCGCTGGTCCAGGCGCCGGCCGCGCCGCCGGGTACCTCGTCGTAGTTCCATTGGGTGGCGGTCCAGTCGTCGCCGCCGTAGGAGACCTCGTTGCCGGAGACGTAGGCGATGTTGCTGACCCAGGCGGCCGCGCACGAGCCCGACGTCGTTGGCGTGGGGGTGGGCGTTGGCG
>DATCGA010000592.1:0-2451 GCA_036509215.1 Trebonia sp. | reverse complement strand
TTGGTGCGGGCGGCGCTGCCCGGGCCGGCCCCCGGGTAGCAGCCGTCGGTCCGCAGGTACGGGTGGCTCCACTCCTGCGCGGTGAGCATCTCGGCGGTGTGCGGCGCGTTCTTGAGCGGGTTGTCGGCCGCGTCCCACTCGCCCGACGCGACCCGGTCCACCTCGGCCCTGATCGCGATCATGGCGTCGCAGAACTCGTCGATCGCCGCGAGGGACTCGCTCTCGGTCGGCTCGATCATGAACGTGCCCGCGACCGGGAACGACATCGTGGGCGCGTGGAAGCCGTAGTCGATCAGCCGCTTGGCCGCGTCGTCGACGGTGATCCCGCCCGGCAGCTGGCGCAGGTCGACGATGCACTCGTGCGCGACCAGGCCGTTGCGCCCGGCGTAGACGACCGGGAAGTACGGCGCCAGGCGGCGGGCGATGTAGTTGGCCGACAGCACCGCCGTCTGGGTCGCCGCCCGCAGCCCCTCGGCGCCCATCATCGCGATGTACGCCCAGGAGATCGGGAGCACGCCCGCGGAGCCGTACTTGGCCGCCGTGACCGTGGCCCCGGCGCCTGGCAGGAACTCGGCCAGGTGCGCCTTGGCGACCACCGGGCCGACGCCGGGGCCGCCGCCGCCGTGCGGGATGCAGAACGTCTTGTGCAGGTTCAGGTGCGAGACGTCGCCGCCGATCAGCGCGGGCGAGGTCAGGCCGGCCAGCGCGTTGAGGTTGGCGCCGTCGATGTAGACCTGGCCGCCGGCCTGGTGCACGAGGTCCGCCACCTCGACGATGGTGGCCTCGTAGACGCCGTTGGTGGACGGGTAGGTGACCATGATCCCGGCCACCCGGCCGTCGTGCGCGGCCAGCTTGGCCCGCAGGTCGTCCAGCGCGATCGCCCCGTCGGGGCCGCACTTGACCACCACCACCCGCAGCCCGGCCAGCACCGCGCTGGCGGCGTTGGTGCCGTGCGCGGACTCGGGGATCAGGCAGACGTCGCGGTCGGCGTCGCCGCGCGACGCGTGGTAGGCGCGGATCGCGAGCAGGCCCGCGAGCTCGCCCGCCGAGCCCGCGTTGGGCGCCACCGAGCAGGCGTCGTAGCCGGTGACCGCGCACAGCCAGCGCTCGAGGTCGCCGATGAGCTCGGCGTAGCCGGCCGCGTCCGCCTCCGGCGCCATCGGGTGCAGGTTGGCGAACTCCGGCCAGGTGATGGCCTCCATCTCGGCCGCGGCGTTGAGCTTCATCGTGCAGGAGCCGAGCGGGATCATCGACCGGTCGAGGGCCACGTCCAGATCCGACAGCCGCCGCAGGTAGCGGAGCATGGCGGTCTCGCTGCGATGGGCGCTGAACACCGGGTGGGTGAGGAACTTGGAGGTCCGCTTGAGCGGCTCGGGGATGACGTCCTCGTCCGCCTCGGTCAGCTCCACGTCGGCCGCGTCGAGGCCGCTGCCGACCCGCGAGGCCCCGACCAGCGCGGCGACCACGTCCCTGAGGTGGTCCTCGGTGGTGGTCTCGTCGCACGCGACCTGGACCCGGCCGCCGCCCGCCTCGCACAGGTTGTAGCCGGCGTCCTTGGCCCGCAGCAGCGCCGCCCGCGCCTCGGTCGGCCCCGGGAGCTGGACGCTGATCGTGTCGAAGGAGAACCCGCGGCTGGTCAGCAGACCGTAACTTTTCAGGGTGGCCGCGAGCGTCATCGCGCTGCGGTGCGCGTGCCGGGCGATCGCGGTCAGGCCGTCCGGGCCGTGGTAGACCGCGTACATGGAGGCGGCCACCGCCAGCAGCACCTGGGCGGTGCAGATGTTGCTGGTGGCCTTCTCGCGGCGGATGTGCTGCTCGCGGGCCTGCAGGGCGAGCCGCAGGGCCTGACGGCCGTCGGCGTCGACCGAGACGCCCACCAGGCGGCCGGGCAGCTGCCGCTTGAGGTCCTCGCGGACGGCCATGTAGGCGGCGTGCGGGCCGCCGTAGCCCATCGGGACGCCGAACCGCTGGGTCGAGCCGAGCGCGATGTCCGCGCCGAGCTCGCCCGGCGCCTTGAGCATCGTCAGCGCAAGCACGTCGGCGGCGACCGCGACCGTGGCCTTGGCGGCGTGCGCGGCCTCGATCACCGGGCCGAGGTCGCGGACCTCGCCGGACGCGCCCGGGTACTGCAGCAGCACGCCGAAGACGCCGGCGAAGTCGGTCGAGGAGGTGATCGGGGCGACCCGCAGCTCGATGCCGAGCGGCTCGGCCCGGGTGCGCAGCACGTCGAGGGTCTGCGGCAGGCAGTCGGCGTCGGCCAGGAAGGTCGGGCTCGCGCCGCGGGGGGCGACCCGGCGGGCGAGGGTCATCGCCTCGGCCGCGGCCGAGGCCTCGTCGAGCAGCGACGCGTTGGCGACCGGGAGCGCGGTCAGGTCGCAGACCATGGTCTGGAAGTTGAGCAGCGCCTCGAGGCGGCCCTGGGAGATCTCCGGCTGGTAGGGCGTGTAGGCG
>DATCGA010000591.1:0-4978 GCA_036509215.1 Trebonia sp. | reverse complement strand
CGCCGGCGAGCCGGAGCCCGGCGGCGGGGCGGACGTCGTGCCGCCTGTCCGCGGTCCGGTCGCCGTGCCCGCCCCGATCAGCGACGTCGCCCGTGTCACGGGGAGCGCGCGGCCGGCGTTCGCGCCGGCGGCCGACAGCCGGCCGGGCAGCGTGTTGCCGGGCATTGGGCCGGAGGCGGACGCGGTCGGCGTCGCGCCGGACGCCGTTGCGGTCACCGGCCGGCTGCCCGCAGCCCTGGGGGAGTGGGCATGGGGCACGACCGCGAGCACCACCACGGTCGCGGTCGCCGCCGCGGCGGTCCCGCCGACCGCGCTCAACGGCAGGTGCGCGATCCGCACCAGCCCCAGATGGCCGACGTGGGCTGGCTGCGGGAATCCGTTGAGCTGGAACGAGCGAGTGCCCTGCCCCATCGCCGCCCGGTACGCGGCGGCGGCCGCCCCGTGATCGACGGCCAGGTGGAGCACGGTCGCGCGCAGGCCGGCCGGCGCCAGCACCAGGCTGGCCGGGCCGCCGCCGCCGGCCAGGGCGAAGCCGGCCAGCGCACCGGGCGCGACCGACAGGAGCGTCGCCGGGCGCAGCTCCCGGCGCCGTCGGTCCGAGCAGACCGAGCACCGGTCGATGTGCCGGCCGACCCGCCGGCGCAGCGGCGCGGTCAGCCGGCCGTCCCAGTCGTGCAGCAGTTGGTCGAGCGCGGGGCAGTCCTTCCGTCCGGACCGGCCGACGACGAGCACCCCGACCGACGCCTCGAGCTGGTAGCGCGCCCGGGAGAAGAGCGAGTGGGCGTGATTGCGGGATACCCCGAGCACCGTGGCCACCTCGGGGATCTCGAGGCCGTGCCAGAGCTGGTTGATGACATCCCGCTCACCGTCGTTGAGGCCGCCGACGGCGGCGCGGATCAGCTCGCGCGACTCGGCCCGCTCGGCCTCGCCGCCGACGTCCACGCTCTCGTCGGGCCGCTCCGGTATGTCCTCAAGCACCGCCGCCGCTCGCCTCGCCTTGAGCCGGTGCAGGCACTCGTTCCGCGCCACGGTGAACAGCCACGCCCGAAGCCGCTCGGGGTCACGCAGCCTGCCCACCTTCGAGGCGGCGATGACAAATGTGTCCTGCACCGCGTCGGCGGCATCGTCCGGCTCGCGCAGCAGCGATTGACAGTAGCCGAACAGCGGGCCCGAGTATCTGTCGTACGCTGCGGCGAGGCCCTCAGGATCGCCCGCCACGATCGATGCGACAACTTCGCTGTCGCGCATGCACTCACCGTAGCGGTTCGGATACGTCGCTTGCTGCAATTGCACATAACTTTGCGACAAAGGGTCAGATGGGCCTCCCGGGTCGTCCGGTTGCCCGATCTGGCCGCTAGAGAACGCGTCCATGGTGACCGCCGACGCCCGGCCGCCCCAATGGTCCGGCCGGGGACTCACCCGGTTCCCGCCCAGGCAGGCGCACGTAGACGGCGTCGTCGGCGGCGTGCGCGGAGGCGCCCGCGCCGCCGCTGAACTGCCCGGGCGAGCCGGTGCAGACCGAGAACACCGCCCCGCCGGGGCTGATCGTGATCGTCGGGGCCCGCGGCGAGCCGCAGGGCACGAACCAGCGGGCCCTGACCGTCACCGCGGCGGTCGAGTCGGCCGACGTCAGGGTCCCGGCGGCAGGCGACACGGTGATGATGTTGAACGGGTCGTTGGCCGCCGCCACCGACCAGCTGACGTGCCAGTCGCCGCGGCCGCTGCCGGTCAGGTCGATCTGCCTGGGCGCCCCGTTCAGCTCCAGCACGATCGTGCCGCCGTCCGGGTCCTCCGACAGCGTGCCGGGGGCCGGAGTGAGCGCGGGCGCGCTGGCCGACGCGACCGGGCTCGCGGTGGCCGGCGCCACGCTCGCCGGATCGGCGGCCGGGCTGGCCGTCGTCGGGGCAGCGGTGGCAGGGACCGTCGTGACCGGCGTTGTCGGCCCGACCGAGATGGCGGCCGACGTGGCCGAGGGCCCGGTCCGCCCCGCGCCGGGCAAGCCGGCCGATGCGGTGGGCGCGGCCGAGGTGGCGGCGGCCGCCGCTGCCACCCCGGGCGGACTGGGATCGGCGGTCGGGGACGAGGCGCGGGTGTTGCCGGTCAGGGCGAAGGCGACCGCCGCGATGATCGCCGCGATCACGATCGTCGCCGTCACCGCGGCCACGGCCTGCGGGGAGGACCGCAGCTTTCGCTTCGCGCCGCCACCGGAACCGCCACGGCCGCCGCCAGCGCCGCCGCTGCCGTGCGCCGGCCGGGGGAAGCCACCGCGGTTGAACGCCCCCGCCCGGCTGAGCACGGCGGCGCGGTGCGCGACGGCCCCCACCCCCTGGCCGGTCGCCAGCGTGATCGTGTGCGCTCGCAGGCCCTCGGGCGCGCCGGTCGCGAACCGGAGCGAGAGCGCCGCCCCGGCCGCGAGCGCCGCGCCGGGCGACAGGCCGAGCAGCACGGCCGGGCGCAGCTCCTGCGCCCGCCTGGCGCCGCAGGTCGCGCAGCGCTCGATGTGCCGGTGCACGCGCTTGCGGAGCAGGATCGTCAGGCGGCCGTCCCAGTCGGCCAGCAGGGCGCCGAGCTCGTCGCACTCGGCGCGCCCGGCCCGGCCGACGAGCAGCACCGCGAGGCACGCCTCGAGCTGCCCGCGGGCCCGCGAGAGCAGCGCGTGCGCATGGTTGCGGGACACGCCGAGCACGGTCGCGACCTCGGCCGTCTCGAGGCCCTGGCGCAGCTGGAGCTCGATGACCTCGCGCTCGCCCGGATTCAGCCCGGCGGCGGCGTCCTCGAGCAGCGCGCGCAGGTCGGCGCGCTCGGCGTCGGCGGAGACGTCGCCGGAGTCGTCGGTCATGTCCGGCGCCTCGCCGAGAGCCGACGTGCTCTTCTTCGACCGCAGGATCCGCAGCGCCTCGTTCCGCGCCACGGCGTAGAGCCAGGGACGCAGCGAACTCGGGTCACGCAGCCCCCCGAGCCGGGACGCGGCGATGACAAAGGTGTCCTGAACGGCGTCGGCGGCGTCGGCCGGGTCGCTGAGCAAGGTTCGGCAGTACTGGTAGAGGGGATCTGCGTACCGGTCGTAGGCAGCGGCAAGCCCGAGGGCATCGCCCGCCACGATGGACGCGACAACCTCGCTGTCGCGCATGCGAATACATTAGCGGTGCTTTGATGCGTCCGGGGCGGGAGAGGCGTCATTGTCGGTATACCTACTTCGGCGACGTAAGATCCGGCGATCGCGGCCTGGCGGCCTGGTTCACGGGTCCCGCTGGCCGGCGGACCAGGCCGGTGCCGCCCCCGCGTGCACCGGCCGGGTCCGCGCCTTCAACCGGCCCCCGCCGGCTTTCGGCCTGTCAGCAGGACCAAGCTGGAGCCCCCTCTCGCTCCAGCCCGGGGATCCCTGCTGGCCCCCGTGGGGCCGACGTGCCGTACTGACGCCCCGCCTCAGGCGTCAGGCCGGCCTCGCCGCCCCGTTTCTTCGTAGCTATGAGGAGCGGGGCGGCCGACCGCCAACAACTTTTCTCGGATTTCCTTAGAAACTTCTCTGCCAGCCCCGGCCACATGGGTAGCCCCTAGACACCCCGGTATCCATGGGACACGCGTCGACACCGCAGGAGCTGAGACGATGACCAAGCAGGAAGCGGCCGAGTTGGTTCGCGCGGCGAAGGCACGGATGGGACTGACCTGGGCGCAGCTGGCCGAGGGGATCGGGGCGCCCGTTCCGTGGACGGTATCGGCGCTGCTCGGTCAGCAGCCGATGTCGCCCGAGCAGGCGCTCGCGGCGGTCGAGATCCTCAATCCGGCGCTGCGCAACCTCACCACCACGACGCACGACGTGCAGGAGGCCCTGCAGGCCCAGCCGACCCGCGGCGCCCTCGAGTCACCGGTTCCGACCGACCCGACGGTCTACCGGTTCTATGAGATCGTCCAGGTCTACGGCCCGACGATCAAAGAGCTGATCCACGAGGAATTCGGCGACGGCATCATGAGCGCGATCAACTTCCGCTTCGACGTCCAGCGCGTCCCTGACCCGGCGGGCGACCGGGTGGTAGTCACCCTCGACGGCAAGTTCCTCCCCTACCAGTGGTGACTCCACCCCATCCCACCCACCAGCCTCACCCGCACCCCGCATCGTGTGCCCTTTAGGCAGCGTGTGCAGTTCAGGTCGCGGAGTGCCCTCAACAGCACACGATGACGCCTCAACCGGCGAAACGCCTGAACCGGTGGATCCGGCTAGCGCCCCGCCGCCCCGAGCACCCGTCCGACCGCCGACTCGGCGATGGCCAGCATCAGCTCCCGCTCCGGATAGTCGCCGCCGTCGAGCAGCCGGAGCGGCCCCTCGATGAGCGACAGGTCGAGCGCCAGCGCGCACAGGCGCATCCGCTCCTCGTCGAGGTCGCTCACCCGCAGCAACTCGTAGTGGCGCCCGAACCGCAGCCGCAGGAAGGCGTGCTCCCATTCGAGGTCGAAGTACATCGCGCCCTCGATGTCGACGACCACCGGCTGGCCGGCGTCGTCGATGGAGACGTGGTCCGGACCGAGCTCGCCGTGGATCAGGGCGTACGAGGCCCGCGGCCGCACCGACGCCGCGAGCGCTCGCAACGTCTCCTCGAGCTGCGGTCGGACCGAGGCGACGGCCGCCACACGGTAGGCCGAGCGGTCCAGATGACGCAGCGCCCGCTCCAGCACGATCTCCTCCGACGACGCCCCCACCTCCGACGGCGCCCCCAGCACCCCAGGCAAACAAGACGCCCCAGGCGAACAAGACGCCCCAGGCAAACCACGCGCCACGCCACCAACCTCGTCGACCTCCGCCACCTTCCCGGTACGCGCCGCCCGGTGCCCCCACATCGCCCTGAGCATCTCGCCCAGCCGCTCCAGCACCGGCAGCGAGGCCGCGACGTCGGTCGCCAGCAGGTCCTCAAGCGTCCCGCCCCGAACATCCTCGACCAGCGCGATGTCGGCCGGGTACAGGGACCGGCTGCCGTCCTCCAGG
>DATCGA010000590.1:0-5748 GCA_036509215.1 Trebonia sp. | reverse complement strand
GCGCTGGCTCGGCCGACGGGGTGCGTGGTCCTGGCACGATCAGCGTGCTGCTGGTGGACGACCATCCGGTGGTCAGGCAGGGGCTGCGGGCGCTCCTGGAGGCGCAGGACGGCATCGTGGTGGCGGGCGAGGCGGGCGACGGTCCAGCCGCCGTGTCGCTGGCCACGTCGCTGCGGCCGGACATCGTGCTGCTCGACCTCAAGCTGCCGGGGATGGACGGCGTCGCGGTGCTTGAGGCGCTGCGCCCGTCCGGGCTGCGGGTGCTGGTGCTGACCAGCGCGACCGAGCCGTCGGCGGCGGCCCGGGCGGTGCGGGCCGGCGCGGCCGGTCTGATCTACAAGGACATCGATCCGGATGCGCTGGTCCGGGCCATCCGCACGGTCCGGGACGGCCACGTCCTGCTCGCACCGGAGGCGCTCGCCGCGCTGGTCCGCGGCTCCCGGGCCGACGCGCTCACCTCCCGCGAGCGCGAGGTGCTGGCGCGGATCGCCGACGGCCGGTCCAACCGGGAGATCGCCCGGCTCCTGCAGCTGTCCGAGAAGACGGTGAAGGCGCACGTGAGCTCGGTGCTGGCCAAGCTCGGGGTGCAGGACCGGACCCAGGCGGCGGTGTACGCGGTGCGTCACCGGGGCGACGGGGCCGACCCCGCGTTAGCTAGCAGCGGCAGGATCGGTCCTGGGGGCCGCGCTCGCGCCCGCCCGCCTGGCGGCGGGCCGCCGAGGGCTCACGGGTCGACGTCGCGGAGGTGCGGAGCAGGAACTCGGCGTAGGTGGCGGGAGCCTCGTCGCCGAAGCCGAGCCCGCGCGAGAGCCGAAGCCCGGTCGTCAGCCTGACCGCGTCGTTCATCTCCCGAATCGTGTTCGCCATCCGCCTGAGCAGGTTGTTTGTTGTCATGACCCCATTTTCGCGGGATCGGCCGGGCGCCTCCAGTGGCAGTAATGCCATTCTCATATGACATCCTGCCAATGTCGGTGTCATACTCAGATCATGCTCCGTAACGTTGCCGTCGTCGTACTGCACGACTTTGCCCCGTTCGAGTTCGGGGTGATCTGCGAGGTGTTCGGGATCGACCGGTCCGAGGAGGGGCTGCCGGTCTACGACTTCGCGGTGGTGGCGGGCGAGCCCGGTCCGGTGCGCTCGCGCAATGACTTCACCATCCAGCCCCGGTTCGGGCTTGAGCGGCTGGCCGAGGCCGACCTGATCGCGGTGCCCGCCATCGGCGAATCACGGCTCGTCCGGCGTCAGTACCCCGAGCCGCTGCTGGCCGAGCTGCGCGCCGCGGTGGACCGGGGCGCCCGGCTGCTGAGCGTCTGCAGCGGGGCGTTCATCCTCGGCGAGGCCGGGCTGCTCGACGGCCGCCGCTGCACCACCCACTGGCGGCACGCGGCCGACCTGGCCCGCCGGTTCCCGGCCGCCAAGGTCGACCCGGACGTGCTCTACGTCGACGATGACCCGATCATCACCAGCGCGGGCACCGCGGCCGGCATCGACGCCTGCCTCTACCTGGTCAGGAAGGAGCAGGGGTCGCGGGTCGCCAACGGCATCGCCCGGCGGATGGTGGTGCCGCCGCACCGCGACGGCGGCCAGGCCCAGTACGTGGAGCGACCGGTCGCCCCCGCCTGCGACGGTGGCGCTCCCCTCCGTGACCTGCTGGAATGGCTGCAGGCGAACCTGAACGAGCCGCTCACCGTGCGCCAGCTGGCGGCCCGGGCGAACATGTCCGAGCGGACCCTCGCCCGCCGGTTCGTCCAGGACACCGGCACGACCCCGCTGCGCTGGCTGACCGGGCAGCGGATCCTGCTCGCCCAGCATCTGCTGGAGGAGACCGACGAGACCGTCGACTACGTCGCCGAGCGGTGCGGTTTCGGCAACGCGATGGCCCTGCGCCACCATTTCCGCCTCTGGCGCCAGACGACGCCGCACGCGTACCGGACGATGTTCCGCGGCGATCCCGCCTTGACGCAAAACGAGAACACGTTACAGTTTTGATGTGACTAGCGCGATTACCTGGGAAGCCGGCGACGGCGATCACCCCGCCCGCCGCGCTTCGCAGCGATCCATGGCTGCGGTGGCCGCCGGACGCAAGGACGAGTGGCTCGCCCTGCTCGCCGTCGACGCGGTCGTGGAGGACCCCGTCGGCCCCTCGCTGCTCGACCCCGAGGGCAAGGGCCACCACGGGCACGACGGGATCAGGCGGTTCTGGGACCGGAACTTCGGCGCCGTGAGCCGGTTCCACTTCCAGGTCAAGGACTCCTTCGCCAACGGGCCGTGCTGCGCCAACCTCGTCACCATCACCATGTGGCTCGGCGAGGCCGGCACCACGATGACGGTCGACGGCGTGATGATCTACACGATCAGCGACGACGGACTGATCACCTCGATCCGGGGCCACTGGGAACCCGACCGGGCGATGGCCACCATCACCGGCCCGGCCGGGTAGGTCACCCGGCCGGCCGGCCCGACGCCACGGCCTCCGGCGCCGTCTCCGGCGCGGTCCGCAGCGACAGGTGCCGCTCGCGATGGTGCTCCTCGTGGTGGTCGGTGCGCCGGGCGTGCAGGAGTTGGCCGAGTGACACCATGCCGAGCAGGTGCCCGGGGTCGGCCGGGTCGATGACGGGCGCCCGGGTGACGCCGTTCACGGCGAACGCGTTGGCCACCTCGCGCAGCGTCTGGTCGGCGTGGATCACGGTCACCGGCGGCCGGGCCAGCTCGCCGATGGTGCGGCTGGCCGGCTCCCGGACGGCCGCGGCGAGCAGCTCGCGGTGGGTCAGCACCCCGGTTATGGCGCCGCTCGCGTCGAGGACTGGGTAGAGCCCGGTAGTGGTGGTGGGGCGGGCCGGGACGGGCAGCGCGTCGCCGAGCGTCGCGTCGGCCCTCAGGACGACCGGGTCGGTCGTCATGACCTCGCGGGCGAAGAAGGTCTCGAGCGGGTCGGTGGAGTACTCGCGGGTCAGGTGCAGGCCGCGGCGGGCGATCTTCTCGGTCAGCACCGAGCGCTTGAGCAGCAGGGCCGACAGCAGGTAGGCGCTGACCGAGGCGACCAGCAGCGGGGTCAGGTCGTTCCAGGCATGGGTGAGCTCGAGGGTGAAGACGATGCCGGTCAGCGGGGAGCGCATCACCCCGCCGACCACCGCCGCCAGCCCGGCCATGGCCCAGAAGCCGGGGAACACGTGCGGCAGCAGGTTCCCCTCGAGGGCGCCGAGCGCGCCGCCGATCATGAACACCGGCGCCAGCACGCCGCCGGAGGTGCCCGAGCCGAGCGAGAGCGACCAGATCAGGGTCTTGACTACGAGGATGCCGAGGATCAGCGAGAGCCCGGCCCGGCCGGTCAGCAGCTGGTCGATGACGTCGTAGCCGACGCCGAGCGCGCGCGGCTCGATCAGGCCGCCGACGCCGATGATGGCGCCGCCGATCGCGGGCCACCACATCCAGTGCAGCGGCAGCTTCTTGAACGCGTCCTCGGCCAGGTAGACCAGGCCGGTCGCGCCGATCGCGAGCAGCCCGCCGGTCAGGCCGGGGATCAGCGCAAGGGCGGTCACGCCGGGGCCCGGGTGCACCAGGTCGGTGACCGGGAAGATCGGGGCGGTGCCCAGCATCCAGCCGCGGCAGGTCACCGCGACGGTCACTGCCGCAGCCACCGGGACCAGGCTGCGGGGGCGCCATTCGAACAGCAGCAGTTCCACCGCGAGCAGAACCGAGGCCAGCGGCGCGTTGAAGGTGGCGGCCATGCCGGCCGCGGCCCCCGCGACGAGCAGGGTCTTGCGCTCGTCGGCGGTCAGCTTGAGCGCCTGGGCGAGGATCGAGCCGACCGCGCCCCCGGTCATGATGATCGGGCCCTCGGCCCCGAACGGGCCGCCGGTGCCGATGCTGATCGCGGCCGAGATCGGCTTGAGCACCGCCACCCGGGGCTGCACGCGGCTGCCCCCGGTCAGGATGGCCTCGATCGCCTCTGGCATCCCGTGGCCGCGGATCTTCTCCGACCCGTAGCGGGCCATCAGCCCGACGATCAGGCCGCCGGCCACCGGGGCGAGCAGGATCAGGGCCGGATTGTGGTGCACCGCCCCCGGCGCGACCAGCGCGGTCGAGACCCGCTGGTAGAACACCAGGTTGGTGATCAGGCCGATCAGCCGGAGCAGGCAGTAGGCGGCTGCGGCCCCGGCCGCGCCCACCGCCAGGGCCAGCCCGGTGATCGGGAGCACGCTGGCGTCGAGGGTGAAGTCGCCCAGCCGGGTGGAGCGGTGGCCGTGGTCGCGGGCGGGCAGGGCGGCCGAGGCGGGGCCGGTCTGCGGGCTCACAGCGCGCCGGGCTCGTTCGCCCCGACGGCGACCGCATCCCCGGCAAGCTGGGTGAAGCGGGCGGCGGCGACCGCGGCGTGGTCCCGCTCGGCCGGGTCCATGGCGTCGAGCACCGCCTGCAGCAGCGCGTGCCGGCGGGTGAGCACGTGGGTCACGACCGCGTGGCCGGCCTCGGTCACCTCGACGGTGACGATGCTGCGGCTGCTGTCGTCCGATCCGCGGGCGACGAACCCGGCCGCCGCCAGCTTGTCGACCAGCCGGGTGACCGAGGACGCGGCCGTCGACAACGCCGTCGCCAGCGTCGACGACGGCACCCGGCCCAGCCCGTCCAGCGTGCGCAGCAGTCGGAACTGGGAGACGGTGACCGCGCCGTCGAGCGCGTTCAGGCTCTGCGTGGTGATGCCGACCAGGGCCTGGGTCAGCAGCTCGAAGGCGGCGACGTCAGCGCGGGGGGCGGCCGGGCGGGGGTGTTCAACGGGGCTCTGCACGCCCGCCATATTACTTGCACTAGCTAAGTATTGCTGACAACAAGTGTCTTTGGAGGGGACGCTGACGGCAGCCCCGGACAGCCAGGCCGCCTACGTCACCATCGACCGGGTGCGCACCTCCCTGCACGCAATAGGGACCTGTTCATCCCGATCATCCTGGCGGTCGTGCTCGGTATCCTCGCGCTGCTGCTGCGGGCGCTAGTCGCGCCGATCATGCTGATCCTGACCGTGGTGCTGTCGTTCGCGGCCGCCCTCGGCGTAAGCGTGCTCTTCTTCAACAACGTGTTCAACTTCGGCGCCGCGGACACCTCGTTCCCGCTGTTCGTGTTCGTGTTCCTGGTCGCACTTGGCATCGACTACAACATCTTCTTGATGACCCGGGTACGAGAAGAAGCGCACAAGCACGGCCCCAAGACGGGTGCGCTGACCGGCCTCGCCGTCACCGGCGGGGTGATCACCTCGGCGGGCGCGGTCAGCGGAGACTGCGCCGCCGCGGGCTTGCTCGCGCTGGCGGCAGCCGCCTGCGGGGGCGCCGGCTTGCCCGGCGGCGAACCGGAACCGGATGCCAAGGCGACGGCCGGGAGGGCGACTGCGGTGGCGGTGATGACTCCGGCGACGGCGAGACGATAACGCAGAACCACCATGGGGGGCTCCTCTCCTGCGATTGACTCCCCCAAGTCCACCGGGCGGACCAAAAAACGGCCCTTCGGGCACCTTAAGAAAACCTAAGAGCCGAGCCCGCCGCAGGCACTCCTGGCATCGAGGACTGGGCCGGTTACGCGACCGCGGCGGGCTGGTCGTCGAGCGGTTCCGCTTCCTGGATAGGCTCGTGCGCTAGCCTGCTCGGCCACCAGACCCACCGGCCCAGGTCCAGGTTCAGCGCGGTGACGAGCACCGAGCGGACCACCGGGGTGTCGAGTAGCACGCCGAAGGCGACGGCGACGGCGACGGCGACGGCGACGGCG
>DATCGA010000589.1:0-4324 GCA_036509215.1 Trebonia sp. | reverse complement strand
CGACACCGCCGAGCAGATCAGGGACGCGGGCGGCCAGGCGGTGGTCTGCGACGGCGACATCGGCGACTGGGAGACCGGCCAGCGCCTCGTCGCGACCGCGCTCGACGGCTACGGGCGGCTGGACATCCTGGTCAACAACGCCGGGGTGCTCAGGGACCGGATGATCTTCTCGATGTCGGCCGACGAGTGGGACCTGGTCCTCCGGGTGCACCTGCGCGGGCACTTCGTGACCACCCGCTTCGCCACCGAGCACTGGCGGGCGGCCAGCAAGCAGGCGGGCGGCCCGGTCTACGGGCGGATCGTGAACACCTCGTCGGAGGCGTTCCTGCTCGGCTCGCCCGGCCAGCCCAACTACGCCGCCGCCAAGGCCGGCATCGCCGCCCTCACCGTTTCGACCGCGCGCGGCTGCGCCCGCTACGGCGTCCGCGCCAACGCCATCTGCCCGCGCGCCCGGACCGCGATGGTGGCCGGCATCATGAGCCCGCCGCCCGCCGAGGGCCCCGACCCGATCGACCCCGAGCACGTGACCCCGCTCGTCACCTACCTGGCGAGCCCCGCCGCCGAGCGGATCAACGGCGAGGTATTCGTCGTGCACGGCGGCGTCGCCGCGGTCATGAACCCGCCCACGATCCGCGCGGTCTTCCAGGCCGGCACCCCGGACGGCATGTGGACGCTGCCCGCCGTGCACGACGCCCTGGCGGCCGAGTTCGCGGGCCAGTCCCCCGACTCCCCCGGCTTCGCCTGCACCGAGACGATCTCGCTGGCGTCGGAGACGATCGGCTTCGACTAGCGGCCTCACCGTCCACCCCGAAGCTCCGACGGGGCGCGCCCCAAGCGGCGTTCGTGGAGGTCTGGCACTAGCCCAGTCGCATTTCGCCCGACTACAGTGAGAGAGCGTTTTCTGTGGTGGCCGCGGGAAGGTGGGCAGGTGCCGCGCGACCTGTATGACGTTCTCGGCGTGCCGCACACAGCGTCCGAGGCAGAGATCAGACACGCGTTCTGGGCACTGGCCAAGCGGTACCATCCTGATGTCAACCCCGGCAGTCCTGAGGCGGCGCGCAGCTTCGTCGAGGTGGGGAACGCGGCGGAAACCCTCCTTGATACCAGGCGGCGCGCCTCCTACGACGAGACCCGTGCGCCGAGCGCCCCCGCCAGGCCGCCGGACGCCGCACCGAAGCCGTCGCCACCGCCCAGCACCTCACGGACGGCCAGGACACCCCCGCCGGCTGCGCCCGAGCCGGTGGGGCAGCATCCCGGTGACGGCCGCTGGAGTACCGTGAAAGCCCTCGCGGCCATTGCCTTGATAGCGACCATCGTGTGGTGGATGGGGGGGCATACGGACCCCTCCGCGAGCCACCAGGGCGATGGCATGCCGTCCAATGGGACCGTCGTCTGGAAGGCGGCAGGCTTTGGCCTCAGCGACGGCTGGGGCATCAACCTCGCTGGCAACGGGAAGCGCATCCAGATCTTTCCCGGCACGAGCACCGACATCGAGTTCGCCGACGGGTACCTCGCATCGGCCGGGCACATTGCACTGCTACCGCACGGCGAGGCCCTCACGTACCAGCACTGCGTAAGCGCCGTGCAACAGGCAGCCAGCCAGTCCGAGCCACTCAGTGAGATCGCGCCGACCTCCCGCAGCAGCCTGTGCGCGTCCGGGAGCGGGGGTGACCTCGCTTCCATCCAGGTCACCCATGATGACGGGTCCAGCCTCACCGTCGACATCACAGTGTGGGAGTACGTCTAAGCCCGTTGAACACCCCCGCCCGGCCGCCCCGCGCGCTGACGTCGCCGCCTTCGATGCAATGGCGCGACTCACTGGAGCGGGACGAAGGAAAGCGTGAAGGTCGACCCGTCCGGCCCGGTCTGCACCTCGACGGTCCCGTTGTTGGCGTGCGCGACGCCTCCGACGATCGCCAGCCCCAACCCGGCCCCGGGCATGCCTCGGGCGGCGGCCGCTCGGTAGAAGCGCTCGAAGATGTGCGGGAGATCTTCATCGGCGATGCCCGGGCCGTGATCAGCGACCGACACCTGGCCGTCCTCGACGAGCACGCGGACCCCGGCGCCAGCCGGGGTCCATTTGACGGCGTTGTCGACCAGGTTGCCGACGGCGTGATCGACTGCGGCCGGATCCACCTGCACCAGGCACGGATGTAGCTCGGTCTCTATGACCGCGAGCGGGGTGCGCTGCCGCAGGCGGCGCACCGCCTCATCGGTAAGCAGGTCCAGGCGCACCGTCTCGCGATGCGGCGCGGACTCGCGGTAGCGGGCGAGGTCGAGCAGATCGGTGATCAGCTGGTCGAGCTCGCCCGCCTGTTCCCTGGCTGCTCGCACGAGGGCGGGCGCCTGCGGGTCTGCCACTCCGGCGCCGTCCTCGAGCAGGTCGAGGTTGGTGGTGAGGCTGGTCAGCGGGGTGCGCAGCTCGTGCGAGGCGTCGGCGACGAGCTGGCGTTGCGCGGTCACCGACTCGTGCAGCGCGGCCAGCATGGCCTCGAAGGACGAGCCGAGCCGGCCCACCTCATCGCGGGTCCCGGCGGAGCGGAGGCGAGCGGTGAGGTCGCGGGTCTGGGTGACGTGCTCGGCGGCCGCGGTGAGCTCGGCGATGGGCCGGAGAATGCGGCCGGCCGCCAGCCGGGCCGCGCCGTAGGTGAGGGCGGCGGCTGCGACCGTGAGCGCGGCCAGGAGCAGAGCCGCGTCGCGCAACGCGCCGTCATCGGCGTCCGCGGCCCGGCTGGTGCGTAGGAGCCCGCCCGGGTTGGCGGGCCAGGGGGCGATGTAGACCCGAAACTGCCGGCCGCCGTCGCGCACGTCGGCGAAGTACGCGGGCTGCGCACCCTCGGCAACCGCCGCATCGCGGCCGTCGAGCGGACCGAACGGAGCGGGCTGGCCGGCCGCTATCGGGCCGGGGAACAGCCGGACCTGCACGCTGCCGACGGTGACGGCGAAGCCTGAAGGCGATTGGCCCTCGGCCGCCGCCTGCTTCACGCCCCGGGCGATCCCGGTGGCTTGCTGGGCGTCGTCGACGAGGGCTAGATCGGCGCGAGAATGCAGGCTCGCGGCGTAGAAGAAGTACAGCACGCCGCTGACCGCGGCCACCACGATCAGCACCCCGACTGCCGCGGCGACCGAGACCCGGTTCCGCAGTGTCACGGCGCATCTCGCAGGACGTAGCCGAGTCCCCGGACGGTGTGCAGGATCCGCGGCTCTCGGCCGGCTTCAAGCTTGGCGCGCAGGTAGCTCATGTGCACCCACAGGTTGTCCGAGCGCAGGCCGAAGTCGTAACCCCACACCGCCTGGAAGATCTGCGCGTGGCTGAGCACGCGTCCGGGGTTGCGCAGGAACAGTTCGAGCAGCAGGTACTCGGTGCGGGTGAGGGAGACCTCGCGGTCCCCCCTGGTTACCCGGGCCGCGCCGAGGTCGAGCGCCAGGTCGGCGTAGCTGAGTCGTTCCGGGCTGGTCGCGTTGCGGCGCAGCAGGGCGCGCAGGCGGGCGCGCAGCTCGGCCAGCGCGAACGGCTTAACGAGGTAGTCGTCGGCGCCGGCGTCCAGCCCGGCGACGCGGTCATCGACGAGGTCGCGGGCGGTGAGCATCAGTATCGGCGTCCGGTCGCCGCGAGCGCGGAGGCGCCGGCACACCTCCAGCCCGTTCGGCTCGGGCATGGCCACGTCGAGCACGATCGCGTCGACGCTGGCGGCTGCGAGCCGGGCCAGCGCCGCGCTGCCGCCCTCCGCGCCCAGCACCTCGTAGCCGTCACGCCCAAGCGCGGTGGACAGCGACCGGCGCACGGCCGAGTCGTCATCGACCACCAGGACCCGCACGTGATCCAGTATGCGGGGATTCGCGGAGGGCGGCACCGGCTAGCGGCCGGCCTGGCTCTGCTTGACTGCATCCAGGGCGGCGGCCAGCCGGGCCGGGCTAACGCCGAGATCACGGGCGATACCGGCGAACGCCGAGCTGGCCGGGTCAACACCGTTCCTGCCGCTCAACGCCCCGATCTGCGCCAACGCGCGCTGGGCGGCGCCGGTACTGACGCCCAGCCGCGCGGCGAGCGCCCGCGCCCAGGTAAGCGTCGTCAGGCCTGGCCGATGGGCGGCTTCGGCGCCGAACACCGCGTCTAGAACGCGCTGTGCGGCCGCGCGCGACACCCCGGTGGATGCGGCGAAAGCCGCGACGCCCGCCCCGGTGTTGCCCCCGGCCCGCTTCGCGGCCGCGAGTCCGGCCTGCAGCCGGGTGGGACTGATGCCGGCCGACCCGGCGGGCGCGGTCAGCGGAGACTGCGCCGCCGCGGGCTTGCTCGCGCTGGCGGCAGCCGCCTGCGGGGGCG
>DATCGA010000588.1:0-9508 GCA_036509215.1 Trebonia sp. | reverse complement strand
CTCGTAGGGAGCCCGGCCGCCGACGGTGACCCGCAGCCGGTACTTGTAGACCTGGGGCGCCTGCCAGGCGTACTCGCCCGCCTGGATCACCGTGTTGGTCGCCTTGGCGGCGAGCACCTCGGCCGTGCCGTGGATGCCCCGCCTCAGCGTTCGCCGGTCACCGTTGCGCATGACCGCCATGGCCAGGTACATCGCGTAGGCGAACGGCCCCCACCAGACGAGGACGACCACGACGAGCATGAGGGCAAGCCGCGGCCCGGCCGGGATCGCGTGGATGTCCATGATGCCGATCGCCAGCGGGAGAAAGCCCAGGCACATCACCACGAAGAACGTCCAGCACAGTCCGGAGATCTTGCCGACCGTCACTACAGGCTCCCGAGGTCCAGCCAGATCGCCATCGGGTTCGATGGGTCGACGGTCGCCTCCAGGGTGCGGCCGGACGACAGCTGGCCGACCTGGAACTGACTGACCAGCTGCTGGATGGTAGCCGGATACGGTGGCCTCCCCTCCGGGGTCACCGTAAGGTCAAACTCGACCAGCAGATCGAAGTTGACGGTGCCGACCTGCCGCATCCCGGCGATCATGACCGGGCAGCGCTCCGCGAACCCGCTGGCCCCTGCAGCAGCGGCTGCCGCGGCGTTGCTTGCCGCCTGCGTCTGATTGGCCATCATCTGGTTGAGGTCCGCCATCCGGTCCTGCATGGCGGCCAGCCTCGCCCCCACCGGCGGCCGGTTCCTGTCCATCTCCTTGGCCTGCTTCTTCAGCTCGTGCATGCTCCTGAAGACGCCCATGGGTCAGCTCGCCCGGTAGAGCTGGTTGTAGCGCTGCGCAACAGCCGGATTGGCGAGCATGCGGTCATTCCAGCCGCGGGACGCGGTCTCCCAGGCGGCAGCGGGAATCCCCTTCGACGCCGCGATCTCGGGCAGCTTGGTCCCGTCGTAGTTGTAGGCCGCGACGGCCTTGCCGACGGCGGCGAACTGCTCAAGCGAAACGCCGTCAATGAGCTCGAAATCGGGGCCGGCTGGCGCTGCCTGCTGGCCGAAGGCACCCGGCTGGGCGCCGCCGAACTGGGCCATCCGGGCCTGCGCGGCGGCCTGCTGGGCGGCCGCCATCTGCTGCGCCTGCGCGCCCATCTGCTGCGCCTGCTCCACCAGCGCGGGCGCCGCATTGACCATGTCCTTCATGTCCTTCATTTGCTTGAAGATCCCCATACGTGGCTTCCCCTCATTTCCTTCGGCGCCGATCGCGCCCAGTCCCCGGTAAGAATCGCCCAGCGCCTCTTGCTGTTCTCTTAACGCGGACTGAAAATGCCAGTTGAGCGGCCCGTGCGGGGACGCTGCAATACGATCAGACGGCATATGCCCGTGCACCCGGCCGGAAGGTGGCGACCGTGACTTCCGACGACGGGCTGGCCGCTGACGGCCTGGCCGGCGACGACCCGGCTGACGACGGGCCGCCGGTACGGGTGGCCGTGCTCGGGCCGGTGCGGGCCTGGCGCGGCGAAACGGAACTCGAGCTGGGCGCGCCGCAGCGCCGGGCGGTCCTCGGGCTGCTGGCGGCGCGGGCGAACCAGGCGGTCTCGCGCGATGAGCTGATCGACGGGATCTGGGGCGACGCGCTGCCCGCCCGATCGGTGAACGCGCTGCACGTCCACGTCTCCCGGCTCCGCGCGGCGCTCGACCCCGGGCGGGCGCACCGGGCGTCGGGCCAGGTGCTGCAGGCGAGCGGCCGCGGGTACCTGCTGCGGCTGGCACCGGGCCAGCTCGACGCCGAGCTGTTCGCCGGACGGCTGGCCGCGGCCCGCGAGTCCCGTCGGGCCGGGGGCCCGGCCGCCGCGGCGGCGGCGCTCGAGTCGGCGCTAGCCCTGTGGAACGGCGTCGCGCTGGACGGCATTCCCGGCCCCTGGGCGGAAATCGTCAGGACCGGGCTCGGCGAGCAGCGGCTGACCGCCACCGAGGAGCACATCGAGGTTCTGCTCGAGCTCGGCCGGGCGGCCGAGGCGGCCGGACAGCTGACCGAGCTGGTCCGGTCGCACCCGCTCAGGGAGCGGTTCAGCGGGCAGCTGATGCTGGCGCTGTACCGGTGCGGGCGTCAGGGCGAGGCGCTGACCGCGTTCGCCGACGCGCGTCGCGTCCTCGTCCAGGAGCTGGGCATCGAGCCCGGTCAGGAGCTGCGAGGGCTGCACGCGCGCATCCTCGCGGCCGACCCCGGCCTGGACCTGGACGCCCCGGTCACGGTCGCGGTCGGTCGGGGCGCCGGCGTCAAGGACCGGCCCGTTCCGGCCCAGCTCCCGGCCGACGTGGCCGCGTTCACCGGACGGGACGCGGAAATGGCGGCGCTCGACCAGCTGCTGGCCGGTACGGAGGGGACGCCCGGCGTGGTCGGCGCAGCCAGCGTGGCCGGCGGGACCGGCGTGGCCGGCCAGCCGGGTCTCGGCGACGCGGAGGCGGTGCCGATCGCGGTGCTGGCGGGCACCGCCGGGGTGGGCAAGACCGCGCTCGCGGTGCGCTGGGCGCGCCGGGCGGCGGCCGCGTTCCCCGACGGGCAGCTCTACGTCAACCTGCGCGGCTACGACCCGGGCGCGCCGGTGGCGCCGGGGGACGCCCTGGCCGGCTTCCTGCGGGCGCTTGGGCTGGCCGGAGAGGACATCCCGGCCGGGGAGGACGAGCGCGCGGCCGCCTACCGCAGCCTGCTCGACGGCCGCCGGATGCTGGTCGTGCTCGACAACGCCGCCAGCGTCGAACAGGCCCGTCCGCTGCTGCCCGGCAGCCCGTCCTGCCTGGTGGTGGTGACCAGCCGGGACTCCCTGGCCGGGCTCGTCGCGCGGCACGGGGCGCGACGGCTCGCCCTCGACCGGCTGCCCGCCGCCGACGCGATCGGGCTGCTGCGGACGCTGATCGGCGACCGGGTCGACGCCGAGCCGGACGCGGCGGCAGAGCTGGCGGGCCAGTGCGCGCGGCTGCCGCTGGCGCTGCGGGTGGCGGCCGAGCTGGCCGCCGCGAGCCCCGGCAGCCCGCTGGCCGAACTGGCGGGGGAGCTGGCGGGGGAGCAGCGGCGGCTTGACCTGCTTGACGCGGGCGGCGATGAGCGGACCGCGGTCCGCGGCGTGTTCTCCTGGTCCTACCGTCACCTGCCGGCCGGCCCGGCGCGGGCGTTCCGGCTGATCGGCCTGCACCCGGGCCCCGACCTCGATGCCTACGCGGTCGCCGCCCTGACCGGCGGCGGCGCCGGGCCCGGCGAGCGTGCCCCCGTCTCCGTCACCGAGGCCAAGGACGCGCTCGCCCTGCTGGCCCGCGCGCACCTGGTGCACCCGGTCGGGGCCGGCCGGTACGGCCTGCACGACCTGCTGCGCGCCTACGCCCGTGAGCTCGCCGCGGGCACCGACGGCGCCGACGGCCAGCGGGCCGCGATGACCGGCCTGTTCGACTACTACCTGGGCGTCGCCGCCAGCGCGATGGACGCCCTCGTCCCGGCCGAACGGCACTACCGGCCCCGCCTCGAGTCGATCAGCACGCCGGCCCCCGACCTGGCGACCGCCGCCCGGGCCCGCGGCTGGCTCGACGCCGAGCGCGCCGTCCTGGTCGCGGTCGCCCTGCAGACGGCCGCCCAGGGCTGGCCGGGTCACGCGACCCGGCTGGCCGCCGTCCTGTACCGGTACCTGGAGACCGGCGGGTACTACGCCGACGCGGTGACCGTGCACGGCCGCGCGCAGCACGCCGCCCTGCTGCTCGGCGACCGCGCGGCCGAGGCGATGGCGCTTACCAACCTCGGCATCATCAGCTGGCGGCAGGGCCGCTACCAGCAGGCGGCCGACTACCACCAGCGGTCGCTGGCCGCCTCGGTCGCGATCGGCGACCGCCGGGGCGAGGCCACCGCGCTGGCCAACCTCGGCACCGTCCACGAACGACGGGGCCGTTACCAGCAGGCCGTGCACTGCCACGAGCAGGCCCTGGTGGCCTATCGGAGCGTCGGCGAGCGGACCGGCGAAGCGCGCGTGCTGGGCAATCTGGGCTCGGTCGCCGCCCGGCAGGGCCAGTACGAGCGGGCCGTCGACTGGTACCAGCAGGCGCTGACGGTCTTCAGGGAGGCCGGCGACCCGACCGGCGAGGCCAGCGCGCTGCCCGACCTCGGCCTTGCCTATCAGCGGCAGGGCCTGTTCGAGGAGGCCGTCGGCTGCTACCAGCGCGCGCTGGCGCTGTTCAGGGAGACCGGCGACCGGGCGGGCGAGGTCGAGGCGCGCAACGGCGTCGCCGAGATCCTGCTCGCCACCGGCCGGCCGGACGAGGCCCGGGTCGCCTACACCGCCGCGCTGGCGCTGGCGGGCCAGCTCGGCGACGCCTACGAACAGGCCCGTGCCCACCATGGCCTGGCCGGCGCCCTGCGCGCGGTCGGCGACGTCAGCCTGGCCAGCCATCACCGGAGCTGCGCCCTGGAGCTCTACTCCGCCCTCGGCGCCCCGGAAGCCGACGCCATCCGCGCTGAACTGGGGCAGCCGTCGCTGACCAGCCAGCAGGAGCTCGCAGGAGCCTAGGCAGCCCTGACTGCGCCGGCTCCACCGGCCCAGGCGGAGGCTGTACATCCTGACAGTTTGTATCTAAACTGTCAGGATGTCAGCAGCCGATTCGAAGATCGACCAGGTTGTCTCGGCCGCGCTTGACGTCTTCGGGCGCTACGGCTACCAGCGAACCTCGATGGAGCTGATCGCCAAGGCCGCCGGGATCTCCCGGCCCGCCCTCTATCAGCACTTCAGCGGCAAGGAAGACATCTTCCGGGCAGCGGGCGAGCGCATCGCCGACGAGCTGGTCTCCGCTGCGGAAACCGCTGCGGCGGCTGACGGGCCCAGCGCCGACCGGCTGTACCACGCGCTGGCGGTCAAGCTCGACTCCACCGCCGGCCTGGTGGACTCCCGTTTTCGCCGCGACCTCATCGCCGAGGCGTCCGCGCGCCTGCCGGGCCTCCAGGCATCCATGAAGGCACGGCACGGCGCCGTCATCGAGAGGATTCTGAACTCGGCCGCCGACCTCGACGTTGCCGCCTCCGCGATCAGCGCCCATGACATCGCCGTCGTGCTGCTCGACGCCCTCACCGGCATAGCCCAGCAGGACGAGCCCGCAGAGGAACTTCAGCGCCGGCTGCGCCAGCTGGTGAGCCTCACGATCGGCAGCCTCGACCACCCAGCCCAGTGAGAGGACGCGCCATGATGTCCACCATCGCCTTGTGCTTCGTTGCGGGAGTGCTGGCCGCGAACGCCACGCCCCACTTCGTCAAGGGGATCACCAAAGAACAGTTCCCCACGCCGTTCAGCCCGGCTCCGCTGCCCAACCTGATCGGCGGCTGGGCCATGTACGTCCTGGCCGCGCTGCTCCTCCTGTGGGCGCACGTTGCCCAGCACCCCCTCGCCGCGCTGATCGCCGGAGCGCTCGGCGTCCTGCCCATGGGCATATTCCACGCCCGCATCGGCGCCTTCGGGAAGCGGCCCAGCGACGCCGGGTAAATACAGCCTGCACGCGGCCACAGGTTGCCGGCCTGCCCCCGGTCGGCAACAACGGGCCTACTCCAGGGCGTCGCGGCGGAGTTCGGGGAAGACCCGGCCGACCTTGCCAAGCAGGTAGTCGCCGTAGGTGCCGGTGAAGGCGCGCAGATCCTGGCCGTCCCAGCGCCGCCTGCCGTCGTCTCCGGCGGCCGCCCGGTCGGGCAGCGGCGGCACCTCGGCGGCGAAGCCGGGGTCAAGGAAGAACGGGAAGGAGAGCCGGCCGTGGCCGCTGAGGTTGCGGACGCGGTGCGGCGTTGACCGGTACCAGCCGCCGGTGAGGCGGTCGAGCATGTCGCCGATGTTGCAGACCAGCGTGCCGGGGACGGGCGGTGCTTCGATCCAGCCCTCGGGCGTGGCAACCTGCAGCCCGCCGCTGTCGTCCTGGGCGAGCAGGGTGATCAGCCCGTAGTCGGTGTGCTCGCCCACTCCCCAGTCCTTGGCCTGCGGCGCCGCCGGCGGGTAGTGGAAGATCCGGAACAAGACCGTCGGGTCCGCGGCGTACCCGGTGGCGAAGTAGCCGGGGTCCAGGTCCAGGCTCAGCGCCACCCCGGTCAGCACGGCCTGCCCGAGGGTGGTCAGCGCGTCGAGGTAGGCCAGCACCAGCGTCCGCAGCCGGGGGACCTGCCGCGGGAACAGGTTGCGGCCGTGCAGCGGGATCCCGGCCAGCACCCGCGGGTCGTCATCCGGCAGCTCGGCCCCGAAGTACAGACCCTCCTTCAGGTCCGGCCGCCCGGAGGTGAGCTCGGCTCCAACCGGGAAGAACCCCCGCCAGGCGCGCCCGCCCCGCGCCATGGCGATCTCCTGCTTGTCCTCCAGCGGCAGGCCGAAGAACTCGGCGCTGGCGCCGGCCAGCTGGTCGAGCAGGCCGGCGGGCACACCATGGCCGGCGACATAAAAGAACCCGCGCTCGCGGCAGGCCGCCTGGATTCGCCCGGCCACCTCGGCCTGCGCCGCGGCTGGGCCGTGGCGCAGGAGCGGGCCGACATCAATGATCGGCAGCGCCGCCGAACCGTCAGAACCTGCCATGAGGCCATCCTGCCCCGAGCGACGAGCGGCAGGAACACCTCGTCACCACCAGAGCGCGGGGCCTCAGGTTACGAGTAGTCGAAGGCTGAGGTCCACGGAGTCGAGATCAACGAGTTCGCGGTTGCGTTCGGCCCACCGGCCGGATGCGAGGTCATCGCCGAGGCTGCGCACGGCCCGCCGCTCGGCGTCCGGCCCGACCCGCGCCCAGATCGATATCCCGCGGCGGACAGACTCGTCCAGGTACGCCGCCGGGCGGCGCCAGTAGGCCTCGTAGAAGCCGTCCGCGCAGTCCCACGGAATCGGCACCGGCTCCACGCGGGCGTCGACCGCGCCGGCCAGCTCGGCCAGCGAAGGCCGCCCGACGAGAAGGCCGGCGAACTCAGGCAGGTAGTCACGATTCAGCCAGAACAGATCGGGGTCACTGAAGTCGCTGGTGAACACCACCACGCGGCGGGCAACGCGCCGCATCTCGCGCAGGCCCGCGATCGGGTCCCGCCAGTGATGGATGGTGGCGAAAGCCATCGCGGCGTCGAAGGACTGGTCGTCGAACGGAAGGCTCTCCGCGAAGGCAGCCACGCACGGCGCTGCGCCGGCCGGGCGCTGCGCGCGCATCACCGCCGACGGCTCCACCGCGGTGACGTCGCGGTCCTGGGGCTCGTAAGAGCCGGTGCCCGCCCCGACATTCAGGACCGTCCGCGCGTCGCCGAGCGCGGCCCAGACCTGCGCGGCGATCCGCGGCTCGGTCCGCCGCGTCGCGGTGTAGGTGACTCCGATGGTGTCGTACAACTGCCCGCTGGACATGCGCTGCCTCTCTGCCCGGATACTCTCGGTATCGCTCCGACATATCCATTCGATGTATCGAAGCGATACATCGGTACGATATTTCCTGACATGTCACAGCGCAAGGGACTTGACCCTCCAGTAGGTGGTCTACGGCGCGCCAGCATGCGGCGGATGGCGATGGACGAGGCGGCCGAGCGCGGCCAGGGCAGCGCCCCGGTCCTGCGCCGCGACCTCGTCGCGGTCGTCCGCGACCAGGCGAGCCCGGCCCTCGAGCCCGGCCCTCGAGGCCGGCCTCGAGCCAGGCTCGCCGCAGGCCTCGCCGGTCGTCGCGGCGCTGACGGCTCACTACGCGCAGATCCTCGGCCGCCCCGATGACGCCGGGCTCCGGCGTCAGCTGCTGGCCAGGCTGGAGGCCGTGAACGATCCGCGCAGAGAGCGGTACCTGACGCTGCTGGCGGTGATCAACGGCTGGCCGGGGCCGGAGAGCCTGGCACCGGTGCTCGACTGGTCCACCGAGCCCTGGCCGCGACCTGAGCCGACCCGGCTGGTCTAGTCCTCGTAGCCGTCGGCGGCGGGGCTGTCGACGGGCAGGCCCCATTCCCTGGCGGCGCGGGCGGCGCCGCGGGCCTGGGCCTCGGCCGGTTCGCCCCAGCCGAGCAGGCCGGGTGCGGCGGCCAGCGACGTCATCAGCCGCTGGTTGATTCGGCCGTTGTCGGGGTCGGGGCCGCGAGGTGCGAACTCGGTGATGACGCCGGCCATCCTGACCTGGGCGTAAGGAGGCCGGCCGGGCTCGATGACCTCCTGGTAGCCGAGGTAGGCGGGGGCGGGGGCGATGCGGACCTGGTTCTCCTCGAAGGCCTCGCGGGCGAGAGTGGCCGCCAGGTCCGCGTCGTAGGGTTCGGGGCTGCCGCCGGGCAGGCTGTGGGTGCCATCGTCTTGTTCCTGGACGAGGACCCGGCCGGTGTCCCGGCAGAGCAGCCAGCCGTATACCTGGGTGACCCGCAGGCCGGCCGGGACGGGGGAGTCGTGCCAGATGAACTCGACCGCCGGCTCGGTCACGCCGGGTCCTGGAAGTCGGCGGGCCGTGCGGGCGGAGCCACGGGTCCGTTCGGGATGCTCATGGTTGTGATTGTCGGCCGAGCGGATCCTCCCTGTCACTGACAGAGAACCAAGCATTTTCCCCTAACTACTTACCGAGAGAATACTCTTGGAGTATTCTCTCGGTTATGAGTGTTCCGCTGACGCTGCTTGGCCTGCTTGAGCGCGGGCCGAGCCACGGGTACGACCTGAAGCGCGACTACGACGCGTACTTCGGCCTCGGCAAGCCGCTGCGCTACAGCCAGGTCTACGCGACCCTGTCCCGGCTGGCCAGGGACGGGAAGGCGATCGCCGGGCCGGTCGAGCAGGAGGCCGGGCCGGAACGCCGTCGGTACGTGATCACTGAGGAAGGCGTCGCCGACGTGGACCGGTGGCTGGCCGAGCCGGTCCCGGCCGAGCCCGACCTGCAGAGCGAGCTGTTCGCCAAGGTCGTGCTGGCGCTGATGCTGGACCGGCCCGCTGACGGCTACCTCGACGCCCAGCGGGCGGCGCACCTGCAGCGGATGCGCGAGCTCACCGAACTCAAGAGACAAGGCGACCCGCTCGGCGTCCTGCTAGCCGACCACGCGCTCTACCGACTGGAGGCTGACCTGAGATGGATCGATCACACCGCCGCCCGGCTGGACCTGCTCTCGCGAGCGGTGCGCCGGTGACCGCGAACCAGGGTGCCGCGACGATCATCGAGGCGCGTGACCTGTCCCTCTCGTTCGGGGAAACGCCGGCCCTGCGCGCCGCCTCGCTGCGCGTCCGGCGGGGCGAGATCGTCGCGGTCATGGGGCCGAGCGGGTCGGGCAAGTCGACCCTGCTGCACTGCCTGGCCGGCATCCTCGTCCCCGACCGGGGCGAGGTCTCCTATGACGGGCAGCGGCTTAACACGCTCAGCGACGACCGGCGCAGCGCGCTGCGCCGGGACCGGTTCGGCTTCGTGTTCCAGTCCGGTCAGCTCGTCCCCGAGCTGACCGCCGAGGAGAACGTCGCCCTGCCCCTGCTGCTGTCGGGAACCCGCCGCGGCCCGGCGATGACGGCGGCCAGGCAGTGGTTCGGCACGCTCGGCCTGGACGGGCTTGA
>DATCGA010000587.1:0-3460 GCA_036509215.1 Trebonia sp. | reverse complement strand
CGCCCCCGCCCCATCAGCTCCGCAGGACGCCGGCTGGCTGCGCGACCACCACGGCGGAGCCGACCGCGTGTTCAAGACCGGGGTGATGGCCGCCGCCGCGCTTGTGGTGGTCCTGCTCGCGGCGACCGCGGCGTTCCTGGTGGACCAGGCGTGGCCGGCGCTGAGCCACTACGGCGTGCTGAGCTTCCTCGACTCGGACCGGTGGGCGCCGTCCGACGCCACTGCGGCGAGCGCCAGCCCCAACCCGTACGGGATCCTCCAGTTCATGTACGGCACGGTGCTGACCTCGGTGATCGGCATGGTGATCGCGCTGCCGGTGGCGGTCGCCGTCGGCCTGTTCATCACCCAGCTCGCCCCCGCGTGGCTGCGGCGGCCGTTGTCCTCCCTGGTTGACCTGCTCGCCGCCGTCCCGTCGGTGGTGTACGGGTTCTGGGGCGTCTTCGCGCTCATCCCGGCGCTGCACCCGATCGCGAACTTCCTGATCTCCACGCTCGGCAACGTGCCGATCATCGGCAGCGTCTTCGCCGGGCCGTTCTTCGGGGTGTCCTACTTCGCCGCCGGGGTGGTGCTGGCGATCATGGTGCTGCCGATCGTCACGGCGATCTGCCGCGAGGTCTTCTCCACCGCGCCGGCCGACGAGAAGGAGGCCGCGTTGGCGCTCGGGCTGACCCGCTGGGAGATGATCCGGCTCGCGGTGCTGCCCCGTTCCAGGTCAGGGATCGCCGGCGCCGCCATCCTCGGCCTGGGCCGCGCGATCGGCGAGACGATCGCGGTGACGATGGTGATCGGGAACAGCGTGCTGTCGATCACCGCGTCCATCTTCGGGCAGGGCGCCACGATGTCCTCGGTCATCGCCAACGAGTTCACCGAGGCGACCGAGCCCTACCACCTGCAATCGCTGTTCGTGGTCGCAGCCTGGCTACTGGTGATCGCGCTGATCGTGAATATCGCGGGCCGGATCGTGACCCGCCAGACGCGAGGAGGGCTGGTATGACCGCCACCGCCCCGCCGCGGCCCGCGCGCGGCGCCGGCCAGATGACCCCCGGCCTGGCGCGCCGTCACCTGCGGGACCGGGCCATGACCGTGCTGCTGGCCGCCACGGTGGCCGCCACGATCGCCGTGCTCGCCTGGGTCCTGGTCTACGTCGCGAGCCAGGGCCTGAAGTACCTCGGCCCCAGCTTCTTCACCGAGACCCCGCCCGGTGACCCGTCGCAGGCCGGCGGCGGGTACGGCAACAGCATCATCGGCAGCCTGATCATCGTCGGGATCGCCACCGGCATATCCGTGCCGCTCGGCATCGCCGCGGCGGTGGCGATCGCCGAGTACGGCGGGCGGCTGGCGGCCCTGGCCGGGTTCCTCACCGACGTGCTCGTCGGCATCCCCACCATCGTGATCGGCGCGTTCATCTGGGCGCTGTGGGTCACCCGGTTCGGCTTCTCCGGCCTAGCGGGCGCCTTCGCGCTGGCCATCGTCATGCTACCGCTGGTCATCCGGGCCAGCGCGGAAATGCTGCGGCTGGTGCCCGGCTCGCTGCGGGAGGCCTCGGCGGCGCTCGGCGCGACCCAGGCCAGGACCGTCATATCGGTGGTCCTGCCCACAGCCAGGTCCGGGCTGATCACCGGCGTGATGCTCGCCGTCGCCCGCGCCATGGGAGAGACCGCCCCGCTGCTGCTCACCACCCTCGGCAACAGCCTGTTCTACCAGAACAACCCCACCAGGCCCATGTCCACCCTGTCCCTGCAGATCTTCACCGACGCCATCACCGGGTTCCGCGCCGCCCAGGCCCGCGCCTGGGCCGGCGCGCTGACCCTGATCGGCATCGTCTTGATCCTGACCATCGCCGCCCGGCTGATCAGCCGCCGCGCCGGCACGATGAACTAGCCACGGGAGCCGAAAATGACCACAGCCGAGACCCCCGGCCGGCCAGGTCCGAGCCCGGCCGGGCCCGCGGGCCAGGCAGACGCCGGCACCCGCCGCGGCGGCCGGATCGACGTCCGGGGGCTCACCGCCTTCTACGCGGGCCGCCCCGCGGTCGCCGACGTGGACATCACGCTGCAGCAGGAGAAGGTCACCGCGTTCATCGGCCCGTCCGGGTGCGGCAAGACCACGCTGCTGCGCTGCATGAACGGGCTGCACATGACGGTCCCCAAGGCCACGGTCGCCGGACAGGTGCAGCTCGACGGCACCGGCATCTACGACCGCGGCGTCGACCTGGTCGAGGTCCGCCGCCACGTCGGCATGGTCTTCCAGCGGCCGAACCCGTTCCCCACCATGTCGATCGCCGACAACGTCACCGCCGGGCTGCGGTTCGGGCCAAGGCAGCAGCGCCGCGCCGCGGACCTCCAGCAGGTGGCCGAGCGGTCACTGCGGCAGGCCGGGCTCTGGAACGAGGTCAAGGACCGGCTGGGCAAGCCGGGCGCCAGCCTGTCCGGCGGCCAGCAGCAGCGCCTGTGCATCGCCCGCAGCCTCGCCGTCCAGCCGCGGGTGCTGCTGATGGACGAGCCCTGCTCGGCGCTCGACCCGGTCTCCACGCTGATCATCGAGGACCTCATCACCGAGCTGAAGAAGGACTACACCATCGTCATCGTCACCCACAACATGCAGCAGGCGGCCCGCGTCTCCGACATCACCGCCTTCTTCACCGTCCGCGGTCCCGGGGAGCCCGGCCGGATGGTCGAGGCAAGCCCGACCAAGGACCTGTTCGGCAACCCGGCCGAGCAGGCCACCCAGGACTACATCTCCGGAAAGGTCGGATAACCCCTGCTCGCCAACCAGCCGATGACCGCCAGGCCGCCCGGGCCAACCGCAGGGGACGACGGGCCGCCCGGCCCTCCCAGCGTGCTCGCCGACCGGCTGACCGCATCGCTGGGCGCCCACCCGCCCGGCTGGCGGCTGCCCAGGATCAGCGAGCTGGCCCGCCGCCTTGGCGTCAGCACCGCGGAGATCGAGGCCGCCATCGCGGACCTCGCCAGCCGCCACCTGGTCCGCGAGCTGCGCGACGGCCAGGTCTACCTGGCCAGCCCGGCCGAGTACCTGACCACGTTCGAGCCCCTGCCCGGCCTCGGCTCCGTCATCGACCCGATGGGCGCCACGATCACCTGCACCGAGCAGCGCATCATGCACAAGCCAGTCCCGGAAGAAGCCCGGCGGGCACTGCGGCTCGCGCCAGGAGCCGAGGCGTGCACCGTCCAGCGCGCCTGGACCGCCGGCCGCTGCCCGGCCGCCGTGTCCACCACCTACCTTCCCGCCTACCTGGCGAGCCTGCTCGTCCCCGCCGAGGGCGGCCTGCCGCCGGAAATCGGGGCGATCCTGAACCCGCCGTCCGCGTACCCGGCACAGGGCACGCCGCCCGCCCGCCCGGGCGCGCTCTACCTGGAGGTGCAGCCGCCGCCGCACGCGACCGCCCGTCGGCTCCGCCTGCGCCAGGGCGAGCCGGCCATCACCGTGACCGTGCTGTTCG
>DATCGA010000586.1:0-7691 GCA_036509215.1 Trebonia sp. | reverse complement strand
CCGGCGGTGGATGTCACGCGCGTCGGCACGGGCGGGCGGCGCGAGGTCAGGGGCAGCGGGACCGGAACGGTTGGCCGGCGCCATGTGCGCGTAGTAGCGGGGGTAGGCGCCGAGCCCGGCGATGAGCTGGCTGACGAAGCTTTCCTCGTCGCCCGCGGTTAGCGCGATGTTGGCGACCCGTTGCTGGCCGATGGTGGAGGCGTTCCCGGACGTGGGCGTCGCGGAGCAGAAGCTGCCGAAGCCGTGCGTCGGGTAGACCGCCACCTCATCGGCGAGCTCGCTGGCCAGCCGGCGGGCGGACCGGTACTGCGCGCGGGTGAGCTGCTCGGTCTGGGCCGGGCTGATCAGGTCGGTGCGGCCGACGGCCCCGTACAGCAGGGATCCGCCGGTGAAGACAGCGGCCGGTAGGGCGCCCTTATCGGCCAGCACGTATGACATGTGGGAGGGCGTGTGGCCCGGAGTGTGCACCGGCGTGACGGTCAGGCCGCCAGTGCTGAGCGTGCAGCCGTCGGCGACGGGGATCCTGGCGAAGGAGACATCGTCCTGCGCTGCGATGCCGTAAGCCGCCCCGACAGCCTGCGCGAGCGCGTATCCCCCGGTGACGTAATCATTGTGGATGTGCGTTTCCAGCACGTGGGTGATTCGGACTCCCGCACCGTCCGCCGCCGACAGCATTCGGTCGATGTCGCGCTGCGGGTCGATCACGACGCCGACCTCGCCGTCATGGGCCAGGTAGCTACGGTCGCCGAGCCCGGTCGTCTCGATGGTGATGATCTCAGGCATATGGCCGCGCTCCTTCCTGCGGCGGTGCAGCTGCGCGCCCGTCAATGAGCGAATATCCGAATGTACGTACATTTAATTCGGACGTGGGCCGTCCGTCAAACCTCTCCCGCGCTCCAGGCCGTATGGGCCGCGGGCGTGCCTCTGGCGCCGCCGGCCGCCGCCTGCTGAATCTCGCCGCCTCGTAAGCGGCCCGCGATGACCGGTAACCTCTCCGGACGGATGCGTGCCCGGCAGCAGGCAGGGCCCCGTCACCCGGCAGTAAGACCTGCCCCCGTCTGGGGCTCGAACCCCGCGCCAGATTCGCGGGTGTTCCACCGGGCGACGTAGCTGAACCGGTCGCCGCGGACCAGGCCGTGGCGCCACTCGACCGCCGCGCCCTGCTGGGAGGCTAGGCGCTCGATGGCGAGCGCGGGAACGCGTGCCGCGAGGCCGAGCAGTTCCCGCTGCTCGCGTGCCGGGAGTACGGGTGCCAGCCGCTCCCATCCGGCGTCGGGCACCACCCCGCACCGGGACTGCAGTTCCCGGTAGAGCGCCGTATGGGTGAAGTCAACATCAAGCAGGGGACGCGCGATAGCGGCGGGCAGCCACGAGCAGTCGAGGAAGATCGGCTCGTCATCCGCCAGTCGCAGCCGTTCCAGGTAGACAAGAGGCTCGTCAGCGGGTCGGCCCAGAATCATAGCCGCCTTGGCGTCGGTCCGCTCCTCCAGGTACCGGACGATGCTGCGCTGCGTGTAACCGTGCTCCTCGACGGATTTGAAAAGGCTGTAAAGCGTACCGAGCGGCTGCTCGATCACCCTTGGCCTGATGAAGGTTCCCTGGCCCCGGCCGCGGTCGATGACTCTCTCGTTCTGGAGCCGCCGGGCAGCCTCCCGCACGGTGTGCCGGCTGACGCCGTACTGGGCGGTCAGCTCCGCGTCGGTGGGGAAGCGCGAGCGGAACTCCCCGCGCTCGATCCTTCGGCGCAGGTCATCGAGAACCTGTGCCCACAGGGGCATCGGGCTGTCCTTGTCTATCACCGTGCTGTGCGTCACCATCTGCCGAGAGCCGAGTGCCCCCATGCTACTTCCGCGGTCCTGGTATCAGCGGTATCCCGCCGCGACCGGCTTACCCGAGACCGGCGACGTTGCTTGCGGTCGATGACACCTGGGTGGTGCCGGTGTTCAGCCGCCCAGGTCGGCGGCGGGGATCGCCGGGGTGGCGGTGATCAGGATCCTTTACCCCGCGCTCACCCCCGCCGAGGCCGCCGGGGTCGTCGTCCCGCACGGCGCGCCCCGCCCGCCCGGTCCCTGCGCTGGCGCGGGGTCAGCGGACGCGTGGGTGTGATCGGGGTGGAACTAGTGCCTCAGGCACGAAGACGCCTCCTTGGTGGCGTTCGAATGGAATCCGCGGCTGCTCCTGCTCTTGGCGGGCAGTCGCGGGGAGTCGGTGCTTGGGCTTCAGCTTTGGCGGGGGAGGCAGGCCGCGACTCGGCGGGCTCCGGCAGCCGCCGCCGCTGCGGCGAGCGCGATCGCCAAGTCGGCCAGGATGAGCAGCGGCGGTGCGACCCCGCCGTTGGTCCCGGGGGGCGTGCCGTCAAAGAACCACGGTGCCCGAGACGCGACCGCCGCCCACCAGACGGCCGTTCCCGCGGCGAGCACCACCATGAGCCCGGCAAGCACGATCGCGAGCCTTCCGGCTCGGCGCACTACATCGCCCGCCGGATCGATCCGGCGCACGATGGCCGTCGCCGCCGCAGTCCAAGAGAACACAGTGGCGGCGCCGGCGAGCCCGAGCGCGACCGCGAGCAACCCGTACGGCAGGTATCCGCCGTCACGCTGATGCTGCGAGAGATGTCGAGACCACACCCACATCCCCACGAACAGGCAGGCCATGAGGGCAGTAAGGACGCCACTGCGGACGACGTGCCATCTGAGCGTCGTCCAGCCGCCGTCGCCCAAGAACCTGGCAAGCGGTCGAGCCCACAGCGCGACACCGGCCAGGACCACGACAGCGCCACCCGCCGCCGCTACCAGCACCAGGGCGTACGCCGCTGTGGGCAGCCCGCGACCGGCTGCTGGCATCGCCCGCCGCCACCCCTCGGAGACGTTCGCGAACTCGGCGCCTGCCACCAGCGTCACGGCCCACGCCCACAGTACGACGAGCGAACCGGCGCGTATCCGCTTCGATGGCGAACTCGTTGATCCGCTCAACCCAAGCTCGCGGCACCACTCGGTCGCACCCGATCGAACGAGGCCGAGCCGGCAGCGCAGCGGTGGCGTCCGCTCGCCGTAGGTGTCCGTGAGTAGGTCGATCAACTCCTGGCCGTATCGGCGCCGCCAGCGCGGCGGATACCAACGCAGCACCCGCCGCAGTTGGCGATCGTCCGCGCTCACACCGACCACCCGAACCGGACGCGGGCCATCCGCGCTGACAGCGCAAGGCCCAGCCGGACCGCGCCCTCGCGCGTGATCACATCCATCGCGTGTAGTGCCTTGGTCAGCTCGGCCTGGCCCGTCGCCGTCAACCGGTACGGCCGCCGACGCTCCTCCTCGCCAGTCGGCTCGATCAACCCGCGCTCCTCAAGGCGACCGATCGCTCCGTACAACGTCCCCGCTCCAAGCTTCACGCCCGCGAACTCCTCGATGTCCTTGGTCAGCCCGTACCCGTGCTTCGGCCCGGAAGCGAGACTCGTCAGGATCAACAGGCCGGGCTCGTTGGCTCGCCCGAGCTCACCGTCCTTCGGCACTCGTCTACTCATACGTGGGACGATACTACGTCCCACGTAATTATGTAAGTGACGTCGCTCAGTTCTCATGACTACTCGAGCCCTCGAACCTTTTCAACGGCGCGAAAGTCATCGTCGTCACGTGAAAACAGCTGCTGCGGCTAAGAGCAACCACGGCGGCCGCCCGAAGGTCATCGACGATGACATGCTGACATTCGCCGCGGCAAGCCTTGCGTATGGCTCCATTGTGGTCGGCACCTGATACCTGATACCTTGTAGCATCTGTTCTATAAAACATAGAACAGATGGACCAGGGAAGGGGCCGGCGATGAGCGGTGCAGCCGCGATCGAGGTCAGCCACCTGAGCAAGGTCTTCGGTGGCAGGAGCGCCGTCGATGACGTGTCGTTCAGCGTCGGCCAGGGCGAGGTGTTCGGGTTCCTCGGGCCGAACGGGGCGGGCAAGACCACCACCGTGCGGATGCTCGGGACGCTGATCGCGCCGACGTCCGGGTCCGCCTCGGTGGCCGGCATTCCGATCGGCCCGGCAGGCGACGCGGAGATACGGCAGCGCATCTCGATCACGACGGAGGCGCCGGGCCTGTACAAGCGGCTGACCGTCGCGGAGAACCTGGACTTCTTCGCCCGGCTGTACGGGCTGCCGGGGCGGCAGGCGCGGATCTTCGAGGCGCTGTCCGCGGTCGGGCTCGCCGATCGGGCGGACGACCTGTGCGGGTCGCTGTCCAAGGGGCTCAGGCAGCGCGCCTCGCTGGCCCGCTCGCTGCTCAACGAGCCCGAGGTGATGTTCCTCGACGAGCCGACGTCCGGGCTCGACCCGGTCGCCGCGCACGACGTGCTCGAGCTGGTCAACGGGCTGCGCGAGCGCGGGGTGACCGTCTTCCTGACCACCCACCGGCTCGATGAGGCCGAGCGGCTCTGCGACCGGGTCGCGATCATGAACACCAGGCTGCGGACCATCGGCTCCCCCGACGAGCTGCGGCGGACGCTGTTCACCAGCTCGCTCGCCATCACCACGGCCGCGCCGCTCGACAAACCGGACGAGGTCTTCGGCGGCCTGCCCGCGGTCAAGGGCTGGCAGGCCGGCGGCCCGGCGGCGGGCGGCGACGGCCCGGCGGGCTACGTGCTCAGCGTGACCGATCCGGCCGCGGCCGCGCCCGGCGTGACCAGGGCCCTAGTCGCGGATGGGGCCGACGTCCTGTCGATCACCGAGACGCGGCACTCACTCGAGGACGTCTACCTGGAACTGGTCGAGGACAAGGAGGGCCAGCCATGATCAATACCGTCCGCACCGGCGCGGTCATCCGCAAGGAACTCGCGGAGATCCGGCGCAACAGGCTGATCCTCGTCACCGCGTGCATCCTGCCAATCATCTTCCTCGTCGAACCCACCGTGGAGATTCTCCTGATCAAGGCGTCGGCGACGAGCGCGACGCTGGCCGCCCGCGTCGATACGTCGCTGTTCTTGCCGCTGCTTGTCCCGGTCCTCATCCCCGCCACGATGAGCGCGTTCTCCGTGGTCGGCGAGCGCGAGCAGGGCACCCTCGAGCCGGTGCTGACCACGCCGGTCACCCGGGTGGAGTTCATCCTCGGCAAGGCGGCGGCGATCTTCATGCCCGCGGTCGGCCTCTCGTACCTGGTGCTCGGCGTGTTCCTGGCGATCGTCGCGCTCTTCGCCAAGCCGGCGGTCGCCACCGAGATGTGGAACGCGCCGCAGCTCCCGGCCGAGGCGGTCTTCATGCCGCTGCTCGCCGGCTGGGCGATCTGGGTCGGCTTGTCGGTCTCATCCCTGGTGTCCGATACCCGGGTCGCACAGCAGCTCTCGGTCCTGGGGAGCCTGCCGCCGATGGCGCTCATCGCGCTGATGTCGTTCCAGATCATCACCCCGAGCCTCTGGCTGGCCGTCGCGCTCGCGCTCGCCCTGCTTGCGATCAACTGCGGCGGCTGCTTCGCCGTGGCCCGGCTGTTCGACCGCGAGCGCCTCGTCACCGGGACCAGGCCGACCCAGCGCGCCGTCGCCGGCGGCGCCGTGCGGCGGCTGCCGCCGGTCGGGCAGACGCCCGTAGGAGAAGCAGGAGGAGCTTCATGACCGCGACGCTCACGCTCACCCGCACACGGTTCGGCATCGGGATCGGCCCCTGGATCGACAACAGAGCCGGAGAATGGCAGGTCGTCGTCGATGGCACGGTGGCCGGGTCGATCGCGCCGCAGGAGACCGTCGAGGTTCCGGTCGAGCCGGGACGCCACACGCTCCGCGTCAAGAGATCCGGCCGGTTCCTGAGCCCGGAGCGGTCCTTCGAGGCCGCCGATGAGACGGACGCCCGCTTCCACTGCCGGATGGCGATGCTGTGGCCGCAGTGGGTGGCCGCGCTCGCCAAGCCCGACCTGTGGATCAGCCTCAGGCAGGAGTAGACAGGGGCACATGTTCCTCAGCATCGAGCCCGACGGCCCGGTCCCGATCTACCAGCAGATACGCGACCGGATCGTCGAGGCGATCGCCGGCGGCCGCCAGCCGGTCGGCTCCGGCCTGCCCTCCACCAGGCAGCTCGCGGTCGATCTCGGCGTCAACTTCCACACGGTGAACAAGAGCTACGACCTGCTCCGCCGCGAGGGGCTGCTCCGGCTCAACCGCAAGTCGGGCGCGGTCGTGCAGCGCGACGCCGGCAGCGGGCCGCCGAGCCCGGACTGGGCGCAGGACTGGGCGGGCCGCCTCGAGACCCTGCTGGCCGAGGCCGCCGCCCAGGGGATGCCCGCCGATGAGATCATCACGCACTGCCGGGCCGCCATCGCGGCTTTCGCCTTCCCCGCCGATGCCGAGGAGCACGCACCGGGGCACCGCACCGCGATCGAGGGTCGGCCATGAGCGCGGGCAGCCTCGTCGCGGCGTTCGCCGCCCCGTTCTACGGCGCCCTGTTCTGCGTCTTTCCGGCGGTCACGAAGCCGACTGTCCAGTTCGGCGTGAGAGTCCCGCCCGAACGGACCGGGGCGGCTGTCATCGGCGACCAGCGGCGCGCCTACTACTGGCGGACCGCCGTCATCGGCGTCTGCTGCACCGTCGTGGCGGTACTGCTCGCCGTGCACGGGTCGCGGTGGCTGCCCGTGCTCGTCGTGCCGATCGAGGTGGCAGCTGACACCGGCTGCCTGCTGGCCGCGCGGCGGAGGATCACCGAGGTCAAGCGCGCCGAGCGCTGGTTCGCCGGCCTGCGGCAGACGGTGATCGCCGACACGAGGTGGCGCGCCGATCCGCCCCGGTTCCCGGTGCGCTGGCTGACCCCCGCGCTGGCCGTCGTGGCGGCGACGATCGTCATCGGCGTGGTCCGCTACCCGGAGCTGCCCGGGCGGCTCACGGACGGGTTCCGCGCGTGGGCCGCTCCCGGACACCGCGTGCCCAAAACCCCGGTGACCGCCTTCGCCATCGTGTTCGCCCAGCTCTGGGTCACCGCCCTGTGGACCGGGATGATGCTGATCATCTACCGTTCCCGGCCCGATATCGACGCGGCCGACCCGGCCGACTCCGTCCGCCGCTACCGCCGGTTCCTGGTCCGGTGCACCACCGGCATGCTCGCGCTCGTCACGCTTATCGACCTCAGCCTGCTGCTCGCCGCGCTGCGGAACTGGCAGGTCTACCGGCTCGCCGGCGCCAGCACCGCGCTGCCGCTGCTGCCGTACGCGGCCGGCCTGCTCGTCGTCATGGCCGCCCTGCTGCGCTCGGGCCAGGGCGGATTCCGGCTGGCCGCCGACGGCATCGACAGCGGCGAGCCCACGGACCCGGGCAAGCGGGCGGCCCTGGCCGACAGGGACGACGACCGGTTCTGGAAGGGCGGCCTGATCTACGTCAACCGGGATGATCCGGCCCTGATGGTCTGCGCGCGCTTCGGCATCGGCTGGACCTTCAACCTCGCGAACCCGGCCGAGTGGCTGTTCCTCTCCGCGATCGCGGGCGTCCCGGCCGGGCTTGTCATCATCGCGGCGCTCACCCGGTAGGCACCCGCCGGCCCGGCATAGCAGATCTCGCTGGCAGCCGTTACGCACCGACTGGGTAGCAGCCATGATCACGCCAACGGCGGTCGCGCCGGTCCTGGGTGAGGTCGCCGTCGTGCCTGGCGGGCGGGATCCATCGGATCCTGCTAGCGTGGACGTCGCACCTTCCGCCTAGCGCGGTTCCGCTTGTCAGTGACTACCGTTTTCGC